>JAGZUI010000009.1:0-76830 GCA_018380095.1 Atopobium sp. | reverse complement strand
GTTGATACATGTTCCGCCGTACATCATTGGATCTTTTTCAATCAAAAGCACTTCTTCGCCATGACTTGTCAGGCTCCCTGCCAAAGTCTTACCAGCTTTGCCAAAGCCAATAATAATATTCTTAAAATGTCTCATACTTAGACTCCTAATCCAAATTATCGCTACTTATTTTTTGTCAGTAACATATTTTTTTACAAAATATCACGATAGATGTCAGCTGTCTACGATTTTGCTTATAGCTATAATAAGTTCAATTGAATTGCCGGGGCCTTTGGCAAGCGCTGGCAAGAGAAGGGATTAGGTGCATGAACAACTAGCGATACTCATAAAACCCGAATTCACGTAACGTCGCTGACGACACTACCGCGGGTGTAGTATTGCTTAATCATGTCTTAATTTATAGTCATTTATCTGCGTATAATTGCATGCTACTCCGCGTGGTCTTCGGCAGAACCGAGGTATCATGCAGCTTAATCTTTCAAATATTGAATATACCTATCCTTCAGCGGTGGAGCCTACCTTACATGATGTGACTTTTGTGCTTCCACAAGGATGGACCGGCTTTGTTGGTAATAACGGATCTGGAAAAACAACCCTTGCCCGTATCGTATGTGGTTTATTGCAGCCTGATAAGGGAGTTATAAGTCCATCGGTTTTCTCGGTATATTGTGCTCAAAATGCAACGGAGACCCCACCGAATCTTTTTGATTTTGCGGTTGCCTATGATGATGTGGCAATTGAGCTGAGGCGAGAGCTTTTGTTAGAAGAAGATTGGCCTTGGCGTTTTGAGACACTTTCGTGTGGTCAGCAGAAACGACTCCAGGTAGCGTGTGCTTTATGGGCATCACCTGACGTTCTTGTGCTCGATGAGCCCACTAATCATGTGGATGTATCAACAAAACATGCTCTTTTTGCGGCCTTGTCGCAGTTCAAGGGTATTGGGGTGCTTATTTCACATGATAGAGAGCTGTTGGATAAACTCTGCACTCAATGTTTGTTTGTAGCTAACGGCACGGCAAACATGAAATCTGGTAATTATTCTCAGGCATCATCGCAGGTAGAGCTTGAACGTTCTAGCGCATTACATGCAAAGGAAGCGGCGCAAAAAGAGAAGACTCGCCTTGAGCGAGAAACCCAGCGGCGTAGAGAAGAGGCTTCTAGAGTTCAGGCGCGCAAAAGTGGAAGAACTATTGACAAGCATGACAGTGATGCGCGCGCAAAAAAGCGGGGCTATATAGTTTCAGGTCAAGACGGTAAAGCTGGGAAGTTGGCGGCGCGCATGTTGGATAGACTAGAGAAGGCAACAGGTAAAGCCACAGGTATTCAGGTTGAGAAACAATACGATTCCAACATCTGGTTGGATAGTAAAGCAAGTAATAGAAAAGTTTTATTGAGGATGGAGCCTACTGACATCCTTATGGGAGAGAGCTACCTACAAACTCCACCGTTGTTTATTGGCAATACGGATCATATTGGTGTTGTTGGTGATAACGGCTGTGGTAAAACAACGCTGATAAAGGAAATCATTTCAAGCATTTTTGACGATGTGCGGATGCTATATATTCCTCAAGAGCCAACTGAGCTGCAGAAAACAGAGACATTAAGAAAAATAAAGGGGTTATCAAATTCCCAACGCGGAAAAGTGTTGTCTATTGTGGCACAACTCAATTCCAACCCTGATTATGTTCTTGCAGGTGAGTTGACCAGTCCAGGTGAAATGAGAAAGCTTATGCTTGCGCAGGGAATGCTCGAATTACCAGAGCTTATCGTAATGGATGAGCCAACTAACTATTTGGACCTTGGCTCAACAGTAGCGCTTGAACGTTTACTATCTGAATATCCAGGGGCTTTATTGTTGGTCTCACATGACTTATCGCTGATTGATTCTGCTACATCGATTAAATGGTGCATTCGACAATCAAACGGCAATTTTAGACTTGTGGTGCAATAGGGCGAGAAACACGTTGGACAGTTACGGGGGTTGCGCGTTTGTGTTTGAGCGGCTCGCTGACACAGACCGCTGCTTTTATACCGCTCGCCGTAGTTGTTCAAGCAAGCTAACTTCTGCTGAAAAAATTTTATATAAACTACAAGGTCAAATCGATTTCTTCTGAGATTGCTTGTGTGTTTAAGCATGGATTTCGGAGGGGCCTATGCTTCACTTCAACCACGGTTCAAAGCAAGAAGCCAACGAGGGAAATGCGAGCGCTGCTGGCAACGCAGGCACGGGCGCTGCTGGCGTGAGTTCCGCTGGCGCTGTGGATGCTGCTGGTGCGGGCGCCGGAGCCCCTAACATCCCCACACCTCCTGAGGGATATCAGCAGGCAGCCTTTGCCTCTACGTTGCCAACAATTGCTGATCAGACAGCTAACTTGGGCTTACAGATTGGCGTTATTTCTCCAGGTGAAAGTGAGGAAGACGCTGAGGCTCGTGAGGCGTACGAGAGTTTGGCTCGTCACCGTAAAGCTCGTCGTAAAAAGAAACTTATCAAGGCAGGAATAGCTGCTGGAGTCTTTGTTCTTCTCGTCATATTGTTTATTTTGCCTATGTGCCAGGGCGGCCAGAACCAGAACACCACCGTGATGCCAAGCACTACGTTTGTCACGCGCGGCGAGTTCAGCGATTCTGTTTCTGCGTCTGGATCCATCAAGCCCGTGTCGTCAACCGTGGTAACTCCCGAGGTAGATGGCATTATTCAGGATGTTCAGGTTTCTGAAGGCACGTACGTCCATAAAGGCGACAAGCTTTTTACTGTAAAGAACGATGAGCTGGATAAGGCTGTTCGTAAGGCATCTCAGCAGGTAAAAGCTGCTGAGAATGAGGTCAGTAAGGCTCGCTCAGCCCTAGCGTCCGCACGCAACGGCGTCCCCGAGGCGGGAGAGGACGGACAAGAGGCAAACGCTGCGTCCATTGCTGCTGCCGTGGAAGCGGCGGAGGCAAATCTGGAGAGCGCTCAGATTGCGCTTGAGGAGGCTCGTTCCGCTTATAACGACGCAATTGCCCAGGCAGATAAGCGTGTAGTCACCGCTCCTTGTGACGGTACGGTCATTGTGATGAACGCGGTGAACGGCGCTTCGGTTGGCTCGTCCGCGCCAGGTGCTGGCAACGCCGGTCCTCTGATTACTATCGCGGACCTTTCCCAGATGAAGGTCAACGTCCAGATCAACGAGGTAGACATTTCTCGCATCGCCGTTGACCAGAAGGCGCAGGTCAGCTTTACAGCTCTGCGAGACCTGTATTGCGATGCAGTGGTTACTCACGTTTCTGCTGTTTCGTCCAACGGTGCCGACGCAGGTGCAAGTTATGATAGTCCTGGTCGATCCATTGTTTCTTACACTGTTGACCTGCTTATTAGCAGTCCTGACGCCTCCATTAAGCCGGGCATGACTGCCAACGTGGACATCATGATCCAGCACATGGATAACGTACTGACCGTACCCCTTGTTGCTGTCATGGACGATGGCGATGGCGCTTACGTTAACGTTGTTACTTCTCGTGACGAGAAGGGCTATCCTCAGGTAAAGCGCGTATCGGTGACCGTAAAGGCGCAAAGTTCTACGACAGCCGTCATCGAGGGTGCCGGTATTGAGGACGGCACTGAGGTGATGATTGGCGGTGGCGCCGGCGGTCCATCTCAGGGCGCGGCTATGGACGCTCCAGCAGGCGCAACGTCTGGCTCATCGACTGACGCAACAGGCTCCAAAGATTCCAAGTAGGCGACGCGTATGTCCAAGGTAATTGAGGTACATAAGCTGCATCGCATTTACGAGACGGCTGCAGGTTTGACGCACGCCTTACGAGGCGTTTCTCTGACTGTGGAGAAGGGCGAGTTTCTCTGCATTATGGGTCCATCAGGCTCGGGCAAATCAACCCTGATGAACATTTTGGGTTGCCTGGATACGCCTACTGCTGGTTCGTACAAGCTCGAGGGACTTGAGGTTGCAGATCTTTCCGACGACGACTTGGCGGAGATTCGCGCCACGCGTCTGGGATTTGTCTTCCAGTCGTTTAACCTGCTACCGCGCACTACGGTGCTGCGAAACGTTATGTTGCCGCTCATCTACTCTGACATTCCCGCAAAAGAGCGGGAGTTGCGTGCTTGGAAGGCACTGCGCTCCGTTGGCCTGCCTGAGGAGTACTACGAGCACAAATCAAATGAGCTTTCCGGAGGTCAGGTGCAGCGCGTAGCCATTGCTCGTGCGCTGGTAAACGATCCGGCGGTTATTTTTGCCGATGAGCCTACGGGCAACCTGGACTCTGCAACAAGTGAGATGGTCCTTAACACGTTCAAGTCCATGCAGGAGCGCGGCAAAACAATCGTGCTGATTACACACGACCCCGAGACTGCCTTTTGGGCTGACCGCGTGGTGCATATTCGCGACGGTCGCCTGCTTACAGACGAGCAGGAAAAGGAGTTTGTGAGGCAACACGCTGCACAGTCCACGACGGCTGAGGGCGCTGCATCGGGCACGCGTACTGCAGCGGGCGCACATGCCGCGATGGGCGCACATGCTGCGACGGGAACACATGCTGCACCAGCAGGCAGCACCTCGCGACCCGGGACGGGAGGTGTCGCGCTATGAGGTTGATGGATCTGCTGCGAGAAACCCTGTCTGCACTCAACGCCAACCGTGGCCGTAGCTTGTTGACGGTGCTGGGTATTGTTATTGGCATCAGCGCGGTTATTGCCATGACGGCACTTATCGACGGCATTAAGTATTCGCTGGTCAGCTCGCTAGGCCTCAACCAGTCGCGCATGGTCATGATATACGCGTGGCCAGACCGCGAGGTCACGCAGCAAGATCTTGACATGCTGCAGCTTAGCGTACCAGGGTATGAGCTTGTTACCGGCATCGACTCCACCATGGCCCGCGTCAACTCGGCCGAGAAGCAGTTTGACGCGCGAATCATCGGCTGTACGCCCGACTACTTCACCGTCATGGGCCTCAAGGCATCCGCGGGCTCGCTCTTCACAAAGTCCGACGTAGATGACACATCTAAAAACGTTCTTCTCGACAAATTGTCTGCCGAGAAGCTCTTTGGTAGTGCAGATGCATCCATTGGACAGGTTGTTCGCATCAACAACGACAGCTACACCATTGTGGGCGTGGTTGACAGTGGCCCAAATGGGGGCGGGCAAGGCGATACACTGTTGGCCTATATACCGTACTCCACGTATTCCGCGCGCCTGACGGGCACCAAAACTATCAGCCAGGTCTTTGGTTACGCTCGCGAAAACGTTGACATGAAGGCGCTTGCGGATGAGACAAAGTCCTGGTTGCTGGACTGGTTTAACATTCCTTCCGCGCAGGCAGAAGACCGCGTAACGGTCATGACGCTCTCGTCCATCATTGAGCAGATGAACGCAACACTGATGTCGTTCCAGGTCCTGGTTACCGCTACGGCAAGTATCTCGCTGCTGGTTGGCGGCATTGGCATTATGAACATGATGCTTACCAACGTGACGGAGCGCATTAGGGAGATTGGCCTGCGTAAAGCTCTTGGCGCTCGCGCGTCCGACATCACCAAGCAGTTCCTGTGCGAGTCCATTTTGATTTGCATTATGGGCGGCGTGATTGGCATTGCCCTGGGTTACGCCGGAGCGTGGGGCCTGGCTGGCTCGTTTGGCAGCATGATACAGCTTGAAACTGGTATCACGCCCATCATCACCCCAAACATTGTGATGATTACCTCGGGAATCTGCATTGGCATCGGACTCATCTTTGGCTACTGGCCTGCTCGACGAGCCTCAAAGCTCAATCCTGTTGAGTCGCTCCGCTACCAGTAAACGGGGAGCGTCCGAAACGACTCGCACCCGAATATAGCCTGCTACTAGTAGGGTTTCTCGCCAGGCGAGAAACCCTTTGAAGTGCGGAGGATTGTGTAGTTACAGCAGATCATCTGGTGGTAGGAGCTCGATGTCCCATGTAGTGCTGACGTAGCAATTAACATCTATATCTGACGGATCAAATGTAGGAATTTGGTTTCTACTATCAGATTTATAAAAAGCACTTTGAGCACAAGCTGTATACGTTAAATCTCTTCTTTTGAAGTCATAATCTGCGTACTTAAGTCCAACTACCTTTGCTTCTGCAGTCTTTGCAAGAAGATTTGCTTTTTGGCGACATGCAATAACAGCATCTATACATAGGTTGTTTTTAATAGCATCATCATTTTCTATCGAGAATTCAACAGAAAAAGTCACTTCATTTCCACATGAACTGAGTGCTTTCCAGATTTTCTCGACAAGATCTTCTTCAAGGTGCTGTTTGATGGATAGGTTTGCTTGAAAAATATATCCACGAATTATTTTCTCGGAGACATAATAGTCACCCTCGTTATCTTTTTTGTACCGATTTACCTGGTGACTAGTAACTGAGTATCTGTTGTTTTTTAGAATTGAAGCAGGCAACCCATTTTGCTCAAGTGCATCTTTCATTGTTTGAAGTAGTGCATTATATCTAGCAGTACATTCTTCACGTGTCTTAGAAGTTCCTTGAATAGTAATGTCAACGTTAATAGTGTCAGGTGCAACTTGCGTGCTCAGGTTTGTTGATACGTCAATTGTTCGTTCCATGATGCGTTCCTTTCAGCGATAATTATAGAAAAATACCTATTTTTCCAGCAATTCATTTCATTTGGTTAGATAATCATAGGTCTAATAAGAAATTGAGTGTCCAGCTTGATGGACACTTAAATGGGTATTTTTCAATACCTTGATAAGCGATTGATTTGAAAATTCGAGGGAACAAAATCAATGAAGTCAAACTAAAAATCCCATGTAAAAGTGCAGTTTTAAGTGTAAACTTTATATCGCAGTTAGTTAAAGCTAACAAACTTCCAACTGAACGGAGTTTATCGAATGCCTGCTCAGAACGAGAAGAAGGATCATCTTCCAGTACTTGGTGTTGGCCCCGCTTACGTGATCGCCATCACAGCGCTGACAGTTGCGTGCATTACCTTGTCTAAACTGGGATTTCTTCCGTATCTTCGCATTCGAGCAACGGTTGGCGTAATGCATACCGTGGGTACAGCTTTTCTGATTGTGGGCATCTGGCTTTGGGTTTCCGCCGCCATCAAAGAAAAGCTTCGTGAGAGGATCATTGCAAATCAGCTGGTAACCACTGGTGTTTATGCGCTGGTCAGAAACCCTATCTACTCCGCATTTGCGTTTGTCATGTCAGGTGCAGCGCTGCTCTCTAGTAACCTTTATCTGCTACCACTACCCCTTGTGTTTTGGGCGCTTTTAACTGTAATGATGCAGGCTACAGAGGAGAAGTGGCTTTTCGAGCAGTTTGGCGATGAGTACAAAGAGTACTGCAAACGAGTCAATCGCTGCATTCCATGGTTTCCTAGGCACTAGCGTTTACGTAGGTTTTGAATGGTGCTGAGCTTCAGTCCAATTTGAGCTCCAGACCTATTTGAGCCTTAGTTCGAATTGAGCTGGGGTTTGTTCGGTTTTCTCGCTATATAAATTCTTTTACGAAGTGGCTATGATATACATACGTCATGCTGGCTTGTCATGTGCTTGTACCTGCTGCTTCAGGAGAAACGAGAGATACCATGCTGGATATTCGTCGCGTTTTGGCAAGTGCGCCCAAAAAGCATACGGAGGAGACGCTCAATTCTCTGACGACTGTTTGGGGAGAGGCGCTTGATTCGTCAAACGTGTTGCCTGAGTATCCGCGTCCTCGCATGCAGCGCGACAATTACGTGATGCTGAACGGCGTGTGGGATTATACGATTGTACCGGTAAATGGCGAGATTGACGTAGAGATCCTCGCGCAACAGGAGATTCCTTCCCGTTGGGATGGGCAGATTGTGGTGCCGTTCTCGCCAGAAGCTCCGCTCTCTGGTGTTGGTCGTACGGTGCAGCCGAGCGAACTTTTGTGGTATAAGCGCAAAATCGAACTACCTAAACTGGCCGATGACCAGCGACTTATTCTACATTTTGAAGCGGTTGACTGGATGTGCGCGTGCTTTGTGGATGGCAAGCTTGTCGGCACGCATACTGGCGGCTACCTGCCATTTTCCTTTGATGTGACGAATTTACTTGGCTCGCCTGAAACGGGAGAGAGTGCTGCCTCTGCTGCGAGGACAGACAGTGCGGACACGGCAGACAGTGCGGACACGGCTGACAGTGCTGACACGGCTGAGCTTGTGCTTTGCGTTTGGGATCCAAGTGACACAGGCTCTCAACTGCGTGGAAAGCAGCGACTCTCGCGTGGCGACATTTGGTACACCGCTCAGAGTGGCATTTGGCAGAGCGTTTGGTACGAGGTTGCTTCTGCAGTTCATCTTGAGTCGCTGACGTTAAAGGGTGACATGTTTGGCACGCTTGAAGTTAAGGCGAACGTGCAGGTAAGCGGGCTGGCAAGCTTGCAGTCGGAGGCACTGGAGCTGGAGTTGGCGCTCAAGGATGAGCTTGGGCAAGACGTTCTTCTCGCCAGGCTTCCGGTGAGCGAAGTAGGAGAAATTTGCGAGGAACTACAGGTAGACAAACCGCAGTTGTGGTCTCCGGAGAGACCGTACCTCTATTTCGTGGAGGCAACACTTTGGCGGGATGGTGTAGCGGTCGATTTTGTTCGGAGCTATTGCGCGTTTCGTACTGTTGAGGTGAAGCCTGATGAGGTTGGCGTGCCAAGGGTTCACTTGAACAGGGCGCCATATTTTGTGCGTGGCGTGCTGGATCAGGGCTATTGGTCTGACGGATTGCTGACGGCTCCGTCCGACGATGCGCTGGTATATGACGTAGAGGCTATGAAGTCGGCTGGTTTCAATACGCTGCGAAAGCATATCAAGATTGAAAGCGAGCGCTGGTATTACCACTGCGATCGTATTGGCATGCTGGTTTGGCAGGATTGTGTTTCGGGAGGTAGTGCATATAGTTCCTGGCACACGAGTCAGAAGCCGACACTGTTCAGCTTTACCTGGGGTCGGTTTGACGACACAATACCAAGTCATCACGAGGCTTTATCCGCAGGTGAAGATGGCTATCGCGAAGAGTGGACAGAAACTTGTCAGGAAATGGTCAAGCTCCTGGATGGACATCCTTCGATTGGATTTTGGACGCTCTTTAACGAGGGTTGGGGACAGTTTGATGCACGGGCTGCTACTGAGGCTGTTCGCGCCTTGGATGCAACACGACCAATTGATGCAACAAGCGGCTGGTACGACCAGGGATGCGGCGATTTCCTGAGCATTCACAATTATTTCCGACCGCTTCGTGCGGGTTGGCATGGAAAGCAACGGGAGAATCGAGCAGCAATAATTTCTGAGTTTGGTGGTCTGGCGCAGATGACATCAGGTCATACGTCACTTGACCATTCTTATGGATACGGGGATTTTGCCACAGTTGAGGATTGGCGAGGAGCTGTCCAAAAGCTGCTTGCAGAGGTGGAATCGCTGCAGGTTGAAGGCCTTGCGGGATACGTTTACACCCAGGTGTCTGACGTCGAGGAAGAGGTAAACGGCCTGCTCACTTACGATCGAAAGATCAACAAGTTCAACGGGTAGTGACTGTCGGATGACACTGGTATTGCTCGGTGATACCCGACAAGTTAAGCGATGAGCAGTGGTTTGAAAGATGCCCAGTTGATTGAGGTATGGCCAATAATGCCAATTGCTGATTCTATCCAAAGTGGTAAAAAATGCGTTTAGTTGGAGTTTCATTTTTCTGCATAGCGAGTTTTCGCAGATAAAAAATTGCAATGGTGGTAAAAAATCGTCTTAGTTGGGCATAAAAATGACTTTTTAAAGTTTTAATCCCCAACTAAACGGATTTTTTACCTTTTTGGCCCCTTAAATTTTGAGCCTAAAAATGAGTGATACACAAAATTGAATATCTGTGCATAGATATTCGTAGAAATGAATACATATTTAGCCTAAATAGAAATTTTGCAACTTAATACAAAAATCTCGCCTTCCAGAGATTTATTTCTGGAAGGCGAGGGAAGTGTATCACTTCAGTTGTGCATCATTGCACTTGGTCGCACGTAGGTGCACGTAGGCGCGTCAGGCGCGTCGCAGTCGCGCGTCGCGGTCGCGCGTAGCTGCACGTTAAGCGCTTGCACCCGAGGTAGCATCTACGCCTGCACTTGGTGCGGGAGCACCAGCAGCAGGGGCGGGAGCGCCAGCTGGTGAAACAACTGCGCCGTTAGCACTTACAAGACGCTGACCTGTGGTTTGTAGGTACCAATCAAGCCATGGCTTGAAGTTGAAGACGATCTCGTTGATGCCTGCATACGAACCATCGGGATAGTACATTGCCTGGTAGTTGTGGGTGTTGATGATGTCGGCTGGTGTACCTGGGACAATGGTGCGTACGTATTCTTTGTCGCCGTTGCGAAGCACGCCGATGACAAACTCAACATTCTTCATGCGACCCTCGGGAAGAGAGCTGTGAACTGTGGAAAGACGGTTGCCCGACTGCTCAGGAACGCGTTTTGCCAGCATAGTGTCTGGATTGTCATGAGCGTTGTTGTAGTAAAGGAACTGGTTGTTGTCGTCCGCGTAGGTCAGCTCAAATGGCATTGCCTTCAGGAACATGTCAATTTGGTTGACCGTCAAAATGCCGTGGTCAAGCTTAACGTACGTGTCGCCCGAGACCGCGCCCACAAGCTCGGCGGCCTTCTCGACCCAATCAGGATCGTCGGGATCAATGCCCTGGATAGTGGTGGAAATTGAGTTGGTTACGTCCAGATCCTCTGGCGCGATTGGCTTTGGCTTCTTCAACTTGGAGACCACCTCTACGTATTTGACAAAGTTATCCAGGCAAAGGCCCAGGAAGCCGACGGTGCGCTCGTCGATAATGTTGCCGTCCTCATCAAAAGCCTGCTTGGCCTTTCCAAGAAGGAACTCGTTACCAGGTAAAACGTATGCGTTTACGCCCGGAGCATCCATAATCTTGCGCAGATGCACTTGCGCGCGAGAAGTTCCTTGGTCGTAGTAAGAAGCTCCGACAATCATGACAGGCTTGTTCTCAAATGGATGGACGTCGTAGGAGAGCCACTCAATGACACTCTTCAGCGCAGGTGAGATGGTGTGGTTGTGCTCGGGCGTAGAAATAATGACGCCGTCAGCACGGGTAATCTTGTTGTACAGCAGGCGGAGCTGGAAGTTCTCGTCCCACTTGAGGTCCTGGTTGAACAGAGGAATGTTATCAATCTCAAGGATTTCAAGCTCAAACTGCTTGGCAAAGTGCTTTTTTATGAAGTGCAAAAGCTTTCGGTTATAGGAAATCTCCGCATTTGAACCGACGATTCCGACAAATTTCATAGTAGTAGTTCCTTCCAGGCCTACAGGTTTTCCCAGTCAAAGTTCTCGGCCTCTTTGCGGAGAAGTTCGCGCGATGCGGCCATTTTTTCGTTGAGTTTCACAAACAGACGGAAATCGTCAAAGAGCAGGTCAAGCTTCTTGACGGTAGCTTTGTCCTTCAAGTTGCCCTTCTCGTCAAATGCCTGCGGAGCGCGGCCAAGAAGGAACTCGGAACCTGGCATGATTGCGGCCTTGAGCTCGGGAGCATCCAGAATTTGACGGAGCTGAAGTTGTGCGCGAGAAGATCCGAGCGTGCCCAGGGATGCGCCGACAATCATGACTGGCTTGTTGACCATAGGGAAGATGCCGTAGGACAGCCAAGCAAGCGCGTTTTGTAGGACCGCTGGAATGGAGTGGTCGTACTCTGGTGTTGCGATGATGACGCCGTCGGCGGCCTCAATTTTCTTTGCAAGCTCTGAGACAACCTCGGGAACCTTCATCTTTTGAGGCTTGTTGAACAGGGGAATGTTGTCGATTTCCACCAGCTCAATGGCGGCCTTTTCGGCAAAATGCTTCTGCATAAACTGCAGGAGTCTTCGGTTATTTGACTCTTTTGAATTGGTGCCAATAAGGCCAACAAAGTTAAGCATCAAACTTCCTTTCTGAATTACGCAAGGAACTCAGGCGAGATTCCCGACGAATAATATACGCGATTATCAGTGGTTACTATGAGCGCCTCGATGCCTTTTTCTTGTTCCACACGGGCAAGGAGCTGATTGGGTTTCTCGCCATAAAGGCGCGTGGTCCAAATTTCTCCATCCAGCGAGTTGTCCGAGATAATCGTGATGCTCGCAAGTTGCGTGTCAACTGGATAGCCTGTCTTGCGGTCAAGAATGTGGTGATAGGTGTGCTCGTTTACCTGCAGTTTCCTTTCGTAGGTACCGGAGGTCACCACGGACTGGTTGCAAATAGGCAGCACAGCAAGGTTGGTGTCCCGCGGTTGTCGCGGATTCTGGATGCCAATCTGCCACGGCCTGTTCGCGAGCACATTGGCGCCAATTGTCTTAATGTTACCGCCAAGGTTGATAAGGGCGGACATAACGTGCTGACTTTTCAGATAATCTGCAATTTTGTCGGCGATGTAGCCTTTGGCCAAGCATCCCAGGTCCAGCTTCATGCCCTCTTTGGCGAGAAACACGGTGCAGCTCAGAGGATCCAATTCAATGAGTTGTGGATCAGTAAGCGACAGCGCGTGCGTGACCTCGGCGTTATTTGGAATGTGAGCGTCAGAAAAGCCGATTCGCCAGGTTTGTACCAAGGGGCCAAGTGCAATGTTTAAATGACTTGCAGGTATAAGGCTTTGTTCTTTGCCAATTTGAATGAGCTCAAACAGCTCGGGGTCAACGGGGACAGGATGCTTGCCTGCTGCATAATTGATCTGCATAAGCTCGGAATTGGCGTCGTTTGCGCTAAACCGCTGGTTATAGATGTTAAGGAGTTCAAAGACATCGTCAAGTAGCTGTTCTGCAGTGCGCTCTTCCTGCGAATCATTGGAGGGTGGCAATAAAGAAATGGTGATAGTCGCGCCCATCAGGTGAGTTGATCTGGAAATGTAGGCTCGTTCTGGCACGGCTCTCCTATAGTGTCTAACAGCAGTTTGTTTAATTTTATCTGCAGATTGCTTAGCAGTAACTCTATTTTACGTTTGTTTGTTACGGTCATTTGTTGTATCCACAACATTTTGGCGAGAAACCCTACAGTTTTGGCAGCTCGCTGAAGACCGCTCCCAGCCCCAAAAGTGAAGAAAACCGTGGAGTTAATTTGATTATTTATTCATAGGGATGTCTGTTTATTGTTGATATGTACTTATTCCAGTATCATTTTTTGCAGAAAGTACTGACCGAAGAATTATTTTTGGCTGACGCGTATACGCCAGCCAATTTTTTAAAGGAGCATGAAGGAAATGGAAAATAGAATGGCTTGGTGCGCACGTTTTTCTCGCCAGGAGTAATGAAGTTAAATCTACGCACTTTGTAGCATTAATTGTGCGCAATTTAGTCAGTTTTCAAAGTCTTTGTCCAAGATTGAGATAAAAAACTTTATTTGAACACGATATTTCTTTAAATATTTTGTCAAAAACCATTAGTATGTTTAGTGGAGCTTTATATATCTTCAGGGGTATGTTCGATAGGAAAGATGGGGTTGATATGAGCAACTTTAAGAAGTCGTTTGCAACTATGTTTGCAGCAATAATGATGCTCACCGGTATCATTATTTTAGGTACAAGCACTGTTGCAAAGGCAGTGACCTATCCGTTAACACAAAACATTGATTTTGGCGCTGACGGAGAGCTTACTGTAAACCTTAAGCCCACTTCACCCACAACCGTTAAGGGCAATGCAAACATCTCTACAGGTATCGAGATTGACGCAACTGGCCTTCATAAGCCAATCGACGGTCTTTACCTGGAGATCGAGGTAAACACCAAGCAGTCCTCTACGGATATCAACAATACCAACAACATTACTCCTGATACCTATCTTGATAACTTTGCTACTCCAGCAGCAGCCACACAGCCTATTGTCAAGCGCGAGGAGACCATCGTTACCCCTGATGGTAGGACCATTAAGCGCCTGTACCTCAACACTATCGATACCACCGTTAAGCTGGAGCTCCCTTACGTTATGAGCTTCAGAGACATGGTTACCCCAGCAGATTTCCAGCTCAAGCCAGTTGTTCGTGTATACAATGCAGACGGCACCGAGCTTGCTAACATGCCTGATCAGACATACTCCATCACCTACGACAAGCCTTGGCTCATGAAGCAGGTTGCAGGTGAGGAGACTAATGATCAGCTCCTGTACGGTGGCATTAACGCCCCAGGTGATTCGTCCGCGCTTTCCAACGATAAAACTGCAGACGTCATCTTCAGCTTTAGGCTTTACCAGTACTATCGTGCTTATCGCTCCATCATCATCACCGATACCCTTCCTACGTACGTAAATGCAGCAGGTCAAACCGTTACCGCTCACTTTGACCCAGCTAAGAACCCTAACTGGACACTCGGCCCAGATGGACGTACCGTAACCCTCAAATTTGATATTCCTGCAGGAATCACCATTCTTAACGACTACATCAGAGATAACCTTCCTGCATATTCCCAGCTCAAGCTTTCCTTCCCGGGCGCTCGCTACCTCGATGGCACTAATCGCGTGATCTTCAACAACACTGCAATACTTCAGGGCATCCCTTACAACCCAAGTGCAGCAGAAGAGACTGTTGGCCAAGTCCCAGGCAACGAGCACAACTTTGATGACGACTCTAAGCAGTTCCGTCTTGCTGGTAATGATTTCAGCGGTAACGGCATGCTTAGCAAGCGCGGTCCCGTTACCATCCAGTACGACAAGAACGGTCTTGCTGTTAAGAAGCTTGACTACACCATTAAGTTGGTCAACAAGCTGGACACCCCACTCACCGACATCGAGTTCATCGAGGACGTTGCTAACACCGACAACCGTCTCTTCATGACTGCGCTGACCGGCAACCTTATTGCAGTTGGCCAGCGAGTCGGACTCTCCATGGACCAGATTGAGGTCCGTGGCTACAAGGCAGACGGCAGCTACGACATCATTCCTACCAAGAAGAACGGTGCAAACTGGCTTTACCGTGCTGACATGAACTCGGCAAGCCAGCAGCAGCTGCAGTCCTATCTGGATCAGATTAACCAGGGTACGCTTGATCCATCCAATGCTTCCGCTGTATCTCCTCAGTACAGGAAGATTGGTATTTACTTCAAGAACGTAACCCTGCAGCCAACCAGTAACATTGATTTCAACATCCAGATGATGTTCATGAATCCATTTGGCGAGGTTTACAGCGACAGACCTATTACCAACATCATCAAGGTCAATGCCAACAAAGTTAATACCGACGGTACCAAGACCCCAATGAACTTCTCCGCAAATTGGGATACTCGCTTTACTCCATTTAGCGAGAAGGTCTGGCTGTCCAAGTCCTCTTGGTACCAGCGCGTTGGTATGCCAAACGAGCGCTTCAGTGCTCGCTTTGGCTTTGCACTGTCAGAGCTTTCACCTGCTCGTTATTTGAAGAATCCAACCTTCGTTGATCTTCTCCCTGCAGGCGTTTCTTATGACGCGAACACCTCGGTTTCACCAATTGCTGACTCGCTGCAGCCTGAGAAGGTTGAGTACATCAGGAACTACAACGAGACCGGTCGCAATGCAATCAAGATTACCCTTCCATCTGGATACGTGTATCAGTATGGAACCATGGGTTATGAGATTAGGAACCTGGTAATCAACGACGACATCATTCCTTCTAAGGCCGAGAATGACGTTCTGAACAACAATAATGACGTCTACTTCTACGCCACAAACTGGACTCACGGCACACCAGATGACTTCTCTGGTATGTATAACGCCAGTAACTTTGTTCGGGATAATCTTGACATCAATATGAATGGTGTCACTGACGAGACTATTCTGAAGGCAACTGCAAAGGTTCTTGGCAACAACGTTGAGAGTATCCAGTCTGATAAACACATCCGTAGTCTTGAGCCAAATATTGCTGGCGGCGGTACATTCTACGGTAGGGCATTTACCTCGGCTACTATCATGACTGACTTTGCTGGCGTCACTGATACCAGCGGACTCTTCCAGTATCGTCTGAGCATTCGTAACTACTACAACACGCCAATGAATAAGATTCTTATGTACGACGTGTTGCCATATGTGGGCGACGGCAGAAACTCTGCTTTCAGCAATACACTTCAGGGTCCTATTGATCTGAGGATTGGTTCAACTGATGTCAGCTCCCAGTACGAGATTTACTATCGCACCGATGAACACCCAGCTCAGAACGATATCAACGAGATTAACAGCCCAGAATGGACTAAGACTCCAGCTGACTACACCAAGGTAACGGCAATCAAGATCGTTGGTAAGGATGGCACTATTCTGGCTCCATACACCGTTCTGTCTGCAGTTCTTACCATGAAGGCACCACTGTATGATCCAAACCTCTCCGAGGCTCTTGCATACAACGACATGAGCGTTATCTACAACAACGAAGCAGCTATGCGCCGTACCGAGAAGGTCGCAAACCAGCTTGTTGACATCATGGATGTCAAGGTAGAGAAGAAGTGGCTTGATGCTGACGGCAACGCAATTGCCCAGCCAGATGCTACCTCCATTACCGTAAAGCTTCTTGCAGACGGCGTTGATACTGGTAAGACGCTTGACCTTACCGCAGCCAACAACTGGACTGCTTCGTTCACACACCTTCGTAAGTACACCGTTGAAACTCACAACGATGGTACCAGCACAAAGACTCCTATCGTCTACACTCTTGAAGAGGTAGGCACAGACGCTAACGGCATGGTCACTTACAATGGCAAGAAGTACAAGGTAACCGCTACTTCTGGTCAGGCAGATGAGAATTCACCAAACGATTCCGTTGCACTGAGTGTTACCAACCAGCTGCAGCAGGAGAAGGTCTCCGTCTCTGGCAAGAAGCTCTGGGACGACTCCAACGATAACGACGGTAAGCGCCCAGCTTCCATTGTTGTCAGGCTTCTTGCGGATGGTGTTGAAGTTCAGCACAAGACTGTTACCGCTGCAGATAACTGGGAGTACACCTTCTCTGACCTGCCTAAGTTCAATGGCAATGCAGAGATTACTTACACCGTTTCTGAGGATGCTGTACCTGACTACACCACAAGCATCAACGGCTTTGAAATTACAAACCAGCATGCTCCTGAGGCTTTGAGCATCCCAGTTAAGAAGGTCTGGGTTGACGACGAGAATGCTCAGGGTCTACGTCCTACTAGTGTTCACGTCAGGCTCTATGCAGACGGCACTCAGGTTGGCGAGTTTGACCTGAACGCAGGTAACAACTGGTCTCACATCTTCAACGGCCTGCCACGTTACACTGCTGGTCACGAGATTGAGTACACCGTCAAGGAAGACCCAATTGCTCACTACACACCTTCCTATTCCGGCTCTTCAGCTACTGCGCTTACAGTTACCAACACCATTGAAGGTAAGGTTTCTGTTCCAGTAACAAAGAAGTGGATTGGTGTACCTGCTGATAGCGTAACTATTCACCTGCTCGCTGATGGTGTTGAGGTTCAGAGCGCTACTCTGACCGCTGCAGACAACTGGCAGCATACGTTCAGCAACCTTAACCAGTACAACAATGGTGCTCTGATCAACTACACCATTACTGAGGATGCAGTTGATGGTTACACCACCCAGATTACTGGCGACGCTACTAACTATGTAGTAACCAACACCAACATGAAGACTCGCGACATTCCGGTCACCAAGGTTTGGGAGAACCAGGAAGGCGACTCTGCTGAGATTGTTCTGTATCGTGACGGTGTCGAGGTTGATAGGGTAACCATCACCAAGGCTGACGACTGGAAGCACACCTTCAGCAACCTTGAGTTCTACGACAAGACTGATGGTCACGAGTACGCATACACCATCTCCGAGACTCCTATTTCTGGCTACACAACCCAGATCACAGGTAATCAGGACGATGGCTTCACAGTGACCAACACTGCTCCTGTTGTTCCTCCAACCACGCCACCTACTACTCCAGAGCCTAAGAAGCCAGGTCTTCCTTACACTGGCGACGCTTCAGGTATTGCTTCAATCGTTGGAGCTGCAGCTCTGTCCCTGAGTGGTCTTGGTATTGCTCTTAGAAGGAAGAACGGCTAGTAGCTAGTTTTCCAACTCGTTGATAGCTGACTAAAAACAGGCTCCTGGTAAAACCAGGAGCCTGTTTTGCGTGGCATACGTAAAGTTCTCGCACGCAGCATGCAGAAAAATGCGGTGATGCCGCTAACCTGGCTTTTTGTAAGGCTTCTGTATTTACCACAGCGCCAAGTGGTAAAAAATGCGTTTAGTTGGGGGTTACATTTTTCTGCATACGCATTTGCCCAGGAAAAATTTTTAACTATGGTAAAAAATGTGTTTAGTTGGGCATCAAATAACGAAATTTCAATTTTCATCCCCAACTAAACGGCTTTTTTACCTTTTTGGGCACTAAAATCAGTACCCTAAAATTGTGGTATTCACGATTATGAATAAACAGACTCCATTATGCAGGAATCAAATTACCCTAACAATTTTGACGACTCTGGCGGTATCAAGTTATCTTCATCCACCGAAAACTTAGCGTGCAGCAAAGAATTATCCAGCAACACGATATAATTTTAGGTAGTTTCTAGTTATTTCCTGTACTGCAAAACGTGGAGGTAAAAGGTATATGAGAAGCATTTTTGAGGATCGACAGGTATCAATTAAGTGCGACGATAAGTATTCTTATACCGTTACAAAAGATGGTCTGGCTTATGTTCCAGGTAATGGAAAGCCAGAGGTCAAGGTTTTGTTTTCAGAGGTCGGTTCAACCTTCTTACTGAATTATTGCAGCTCAAACGGTCCTTACGAGATTACCTTTAAGGATAACGACGGCCATAATCTCGTTAGCATTGACACAGACCTTAAGCTTCGTGGATTTGGACACAACATCCTAGATACAAAGACTATCATCCTCGCTTTTGCAGCCAATAAGCTTACTACTGAGTTCCCTAATAACCTTGATACGCTAAACACTAAGCTCGGGTTTAGCCTCAAAGAGAAAAAGATCACAATCGCAAACGGCGTGATTTCCGGTGCAAAGCATCAGGTCAAGCTTTCCGACATTCGTCGAGTTCAGTGTGTTGCTGGTGGCGCACTCAACAATCTCTTTGTCTTCACTAAAGAGAAAGGTGGCTTCTTTGATAGGGCAGACATTGTTGTTCCCGTCAACGAGCTCACAGTTCCTATTCTTGAGGCCGCAATGAGGAGAAATACTGGCCACGGTATCGATTTCAGTAGAGGCAATGGATTCGACCAGCCAAACAGCAACTTCATTATTATTCGTTATTTGGACTCTAGCTTCTTCGAGACCGCTCCTGGCGTCTTCAAAGAGGATTGGCAGAAGGATGCCTACGAGTTTGTTAAGTCCTTTGGTTATGACCTTCAAACCATGCTAGGGGAGTAACTCTTGGCGAGAAAAAACGTCTTGTCCAAAAAAACAGCCGCCCTCTTGTGAAGGCGGCTGTTTTTGTGTGCGAGAAGACTGTTCTAGCAGTTGAATCTTACTTCTGCTTGCGAGCCCTTAGTGCAAAGCCGAGAGCGGTGATGCCAGAAGCAACCATGCCAACAGAAGCAATTACAAGCTCAGCGACATCGCCAGTGTCTGGCAGAACGCGTTTCTTCTTAGTCTTAGAAGGCTTGTGTGGATCAGAGCTAGGAGTTGGCTCAGGCTCAGGTGTTGGCTCAGGATCTGGTGTTGGTTGAGGCTCAGGCTCTGGATAGTCGTTAGTGAAGACCAGAGGAGGCGTGCTGTTGCACTCGCACTGATCAACCTCTGTTACGGTTCCATCTTCAGCGGTCTTAGTAATGTGATAGGTGAAATCAAGCTCACCATCATCATTCTTAAAGACGGTGTAGGTGAGGGTGTAGACGGACTTGTCGTAAGTAACCCTCTGGTTAGTGCCGGTAACCTCTTTGATGGTGTAAACATAGGTGCCAGGCTGCGTAAAGACTAGCTCACCGAAGTTATTATCGCCAGAAACTGCAACAGAAGTCTCAACGCTATCTGTTGTTGCGTTGTTTGGCATTGGGTAGGAAGGATCGTTACGGGTGAGCGTGAACTTGAAGACATCCTGAGTTGTTGCAGTGCGTGGGTTGCCGCCGTTGTCGTCGGGGAGAACTGATGGATAGTCGGTTGGAGCATCTGGTGCGTTACCAGTAACAACCTTCTGGACAACTGGATAGTCCCTGGCTGGCAGTGGATCAGGATAGACATTAGTAAAGACAGCGCCTGTTGCATCGTTATGCTCGCCAAGGTCAACGGTAGTAACGTTTCCGTCCTCGTCAGTCTTGGTCATAGTACGTGTTGCCTCAAGCTGGCCAGTACCGTCGTCAGCAACGTTATAGGTAACGGTGTAGACGCTCTGATCGTACTGGATGTTCTGGGTGCCGGTAACCTCTTTGATGGTGTACACGTAGGTGCCAGGCTGAGTGAACGTAATGTTGCGGAATACAGCGTCGCCACCGAGAAGCCTGCGTGTACGAGCAGTATTGCCGGTAGATCCCTCAGGCATGGGGCTGGATGGATCAAGGCGTGTCATCTCAAAGATAAAGACGTTAGGAGCGTCGCCCTCGTCTTCAGAGCCGTTCGCCAGGAAGTTGTTGATCAGGCTCTCGGCAAAGCTGCCGCTTGCAGTGTCGTCTGCGCTTGTCGCGCTTGCAGTGCTTGCGGTGCCTGTTGCGCTAACGTTCCCTGTGCTCAGGTAAGAATTAACCAGAGACGCAGGTGAAGGCCCTCCAGGTATAGGAACAACTGGGTAATCGCCTTCGACAATCTTGGTAACGGATGGCGTCACAATGGTAGGCCTGACATTGTAGACATTTACCAGCGACTGAGTGGTGGTGTACTGCTCGACGCGAGAAATACTACTTCTAGTTGAAACGTAGGAATTAGGAACGTTCTCGGTGATGGTGTACGAAACAGTATCAGCAGCAGTATTGTCTACGTACTTACGAAGACCCTTGTAGACAATGGTGTAGGTGTTATCGCCATTATCGGTAACTGTTGGGGTGATGGTACTGGTATCAAGGTTCTTATCGTTAGAGAGAACCAGATTGTTAGCACCAAAATCAGCTGTGGATGGGCGCTTACCACCAGCATTGTTGTTATCGTCCCAGACCTTATTGATCTTGAGGTCAATGCCTGCATAGCTCAGAGCGTGAGTGGAGAGGGTACGAGTGGAGTGGTTACCAGCAATGTCGTAGTCAAGAACGCTGCTGAATACACTGCGCTTACCGTCGTAGGAAGCGTCAACGTTGTCGGCAACCTTATACGTGACGTCGACAAAGCCGCCGCTATTTGCAGCAAGTGCGTGCGTTGAAGTAAACAGCACCATGTCGGCCTCAGTAGGATCAGTGACTACAGTGTAGTCGCCAGGCTGTGGAGCATGGTTTGCAGTGTAGGTAACACCAGGGTTCAGCTTGATGTATTGGTAAGAGAAGTTGGAAGAAGAACTTACGCCCTCAAGCGCAAGAGGAAGCTGGGTTGCACCTTCTGGATTGATGCCAGCACCGCGGTCTGCAGACTTGGAGAGCAAAGGAACAAACAGCTGCGTGGTATTTGCAGTGTTACCGGTGTTATTGCGGACAGCAATGTGAACAGTTGCGGTGTCATCGCGCTGCATAACAGGGGTAGTTGCGCCTGGATTAGCGGAGTCGTACGTGTAGTCAGTAACGGTTCCAGAGATAGCGTCCTTTACAGAAAGGGTAGATGCAGCAGCAATTGCAGATGCCTGTGCAATGTTGATACCAGGGCGCTCGGAGAGAGAAACCATGGTCTCGCCAGAGTTGACGCTGTTGCCAAACAGGCTGGTGTACTGGGAAGTGTTCCAGTTGCTGCGATCCCAGTGCTCAGACTTAATTTGAGCACCAATCTCCTTGAAGTCTTTGGTGGTAATGCCAACAAAGTCGTTGATGTGATAGATGCCCTTGCCAGCAAGATCGGTGGTGTGGACATCCATGCTCAGAGTCATGTTCTTGCTGGTAAAGTCTGGCTGATACTGGCCGCGAGTCTCGTCGCCAACATCAATGGTGTACTTCCAAACCTTAACAGCCACGCCGTCCTTATCGTACGTTCCTACAAACTCAGGAGCGCTGAGCGTGCCGTTAGAAACGGTGAGGTTGCTGTAGGTAAAGCCCTCAGGCATGATGACGTAGAGCACTGGCTCCTGAAGAGGGTTCCAGTCCCAGTTAGCGTCGTCAATGCGACCAGAAATCTTGAAGGTCTCGCCGCCGTTAATCTGGGTCTTATCGATGCTACCAACACCGTTAAGAACCTTAGGCGCGCCGGACTTAGCGGTCAATGTAACGCCTGCGTCAGGAGTGGTACCGGTGTCGTAGAGTTTGACGTTAGTGACAACGTCGGCGTTAGTGCCCTTCTTCCAAGAGCCGTAAACGCCGTTGGAGATGTAGCTCCAACCATAGTACTCGTCAGTGACATGCTTGTTGTTTGGATTCCATGTATCGAGAAGATCGCTCATTGGCCTAATGCCATCGTACCCGCCAAGAATTGGACCAAGGTCAACCTTGATGGAAGTGATGGAGGTATTGATATCAAGACCAAGGGCAGTGTTGGTGATAAGTGCGGAGACACCAGAGGTACGCAGAATGCTTGGGTCAGCAGTTCCGCTCGTACCGTCTGATGCGGTCCAGTGGATTGGACCATAGGTCATACCAGCCTTGTAAGGGATGGTGACGCCACGGATGATAGCGGTCTGGTTCTGATCGATGGTCATCTCGAGCGTCTTTGGAGCGGTGTCTGAGGAGAGCTCATTCTTGATGAGGTAGGTACCAAGACGAACGTTGTAGGTATCGTTTTTCTTGTATGCCCAGTTAGGAGCTGTGTCGACAAGAGCGTGTGTGGTAAGACGCTCTGGGTTAAGACCGTCAATTACGGTAACCGTAAGCGTAGAAGAGGCGTTTGCGGAGGTACGGTTGACGTTTGGTGTGTCATTCCAAACGGACATAGTGAGGTTCTTGATGGTGACGTTAAAGGTTGAGTTGTTAGGTCTGGTGCTTGATGCAGGAACCTTAATCTGTGGCTTAAAGGTTGGGGTGCCTGCGTAAGAGCCTGGCTCGTTCCACTCGACTGTTGCGGTCTTGTTAGTGCCGTCATCGGTAGTAGAGACGATGGTACCTGCGGTGTTGTAGAGGCTGGTCTCGTTGACACCAACAAGCTCCATATCGCTTGGGTAGACAACCTGAACCGTAGTCTTGCTGTTTGCCTCGGTGAGTACCTTAGAGCCTGTGGTAGAAACCTGCAGGGTAGAGGTGGTACCACCCTTAGAGAGGACTTCGGTAGACTGATCAGCCCAGAAACCATAGGTCATGGCGTCAGCTGCAGTAACAGATGAGGTGTGTGGATCAATGTTTTGTGTTGCAGCGGTACTCAAGCTAACACGAATTGCATTTGCGATAACCTGGCTTGCGCTCTGGTTCTCAACAGCGTCGTCAAGCTTGAACTGAATTTCTCCTCTGGAAGAGACCTGGGTCAGGCCGTTATTGGTCATGTAGACCAAATCACCACTGCGGTTCTTCTCGGAACTTGCGCCAGGATAGCCGTAAGGAAGGGTTCCCGTTCCCGTAGGTGTGGTAACCAGGTCAGAGAAACTGGTATTTGAGATGCCACCAACGGTAAACGTTGCACCTGGAAGACCTGTGACATAGAGTCCGTCTCCAAACCTCACGTTAAGGTACGTTGGGGAGAACTGCAACGATGCAGGGATTGTGTAGCCAACATTCAAGGCGTAGGTGACTCCCGCCTTAAGAGCAGGAGTTTGACCTGCAAGAAGGTCAGCAACTTGGGCGTGAGTCGACGCATCTTCAATGCTCAGAGCATTGATTTGAAGACCTGTGGTGTCTTCTGCGTAAGCCACGCTAAGGTTAGGCAGCAATGCTGCGACGAATGCAACGGCAGCCAAAAGCAATCCCGCTACAATCCTTGCCTTACTTTTCATAGCACATCCTAACTAGAGCGATACAGAACCAATCACTTTCTTTCTTACTTATTCTTACGACGCTTAGTAATGCCAAGTGAAGTCATTACAGCGGTCATACCAGCGAGAAGTGCAGCAAGAGGTGCTGCAGCAGAAGCATCTCCGGTGTATGGAGTCTTCTGCCTCTTTTTCTTAGATGGCTTAGTTGGAGTAGAAGGAGTCTCTGGAGTCTCATCCTCTGCAACAGTAATGGTTAGCTGGATTGTGTCGTTATCAGTTGCAACGGCGTCCTTACCGTCTGGCCACTGGACACCATTCCAGGTGAACGAGAAGACCTTGCGGTTGCCAGCTGCGGAATCAGCAATAGCGCTGAAGGAGCCGGTAACGGTGCCGACAGCGGTGAGCTGGGTGCCTGCAGCAACGTTGGAGTCAATGGTGACGCCAGGAATGGTGAGCTTCATCCAGCCATCGTTTGCACTTGCCTCATCAACAATGCGCTCGAGGTCAGAGTACGTTCTAATGGAGGAAGGATCGCTGAGTTCAAAGGTGACGGTAACCGTACGACCGTTGACCTGAACATCGCTGACCTTAAAGCCGCTGCCAAAGTTAGAAGCCTGGATGGTGTTGGCATCAAGGTTGCTTGGAAGCGTCATTCCCTCAGGAACGGTCAGAGTTGCTGTGAACTTGAACTTCAGGTTGCTCAGCGTAATGGTGTCATGGTTGGTATTAGGGTAGGCGCGCTCAATGTTGTTCATCTGCTCCTGGATAGAGGAAGCAAGAATTGAACCAGTGAGGTTAAAGGTAGAGCCTGCCTTCATAGTGATGACCTGGTCATGCTCGGTATTCTCGTCAGCAAGCATATCTGCAGGAAGATTCATCTCAATTGGGTTGTTCACAATCAGAGTTTGCTGAATGCCGGTACCACGAGGGTCCCTGCTCGCAGCAATCTGAACGCCGTTCCAAGAAAGTTCGAACTTCTTGGTGACGTTGGTGACGGTGTTCTTTGCAAAAGATTCAAAGGAGCCAGTAAGAGTACCTGTAGCGGTGAGCTCCTGACCATTGGTTACCTGAGTTGGGTCAAGTGTGAGACCATCAACAGTTACGGTAAGAGGTCTTGCAATTTCTGCGGTAGCCGCATCGTCTTTGCCAACTGTCTCGACAGCGTCTTTGAGCTGCTTGTAGTTGGTGTAAGTGCCCTTGAGCTTCAGGGCAACGGTAACTTCCTGACCGTTCACGGAAACGTTTGTAACCTCAAAGAGATCACCAAGGCCAGAGGTAGTTACTGTTGGATTAGCTGGGACAACAATGCCAGCAGGAAGCGTGAGCTTTGCAGTAAAGGTAGAAGTTGTGCCAGAAAGCGTAATCTTGGTTAGGTCGTCGAGGCCGCCAGCAATGCCATTCTCAAAAGCGCTCATCTGATTAATGACGGAAGTAGCGTCAATAGCGCCTGTAAGACTGAAGCTCTTATCGTTAGAAACTTCCTTGATCTGAGTGGTGTTGCTCTGAGAATCACTCCACATATCAGCAGGAAGATCGCTGGTAAGCTCTACTCTCTGGATGGAAGGATCTTCCTTCCACTTGAGGTAATAGGTGACATCGTTGGTGAGCGTTGCTCCACCGTTGATGGTTGCAGGGGAGTTACCTGCAGCGTCGGTGAACCAGTAGTGATAGTTGTGACCAATAACAATGCCAAAGAAGGTCATTGGATCATCCGCGTTGTCCAGAATGTGGTTCTCAAAAGTTGCAATATTTGTGTAGGCAGTATTGGTGTTAGAACTGGTAGGACTTGCAATTCCAGCAGTTGTAGCGCTGAGAGTGTTGCCGCTAAGGTTTTGAAGCAGTGCATTGACGTTGGTCTGCTCAGCAACAGTTGGGTGAGTCTTGATAGTTGCAACTTCTCCGCCGTTTGCATCGGTGGTGATGTCAAAGACGTTTGGATTCTGCTTAAAGACGCTGTTCGCAGAGAAGGTTCCACCATTTGCCGAGAAGGACACGGTAAGGTGCTGCTCTTCCCACTCTGCATACAGATCAACGGTATCAGTACCTGCAGGAACAGCAAGGCTGGAATTAGCCGCTACCTCATCGCCAGCTCCGTTTGCCTGAGTGGTCCAGCGCTTGAAGGTTTTACCTGCAATGTTGAAGTTGCTGTCGCGATTGTTAACGTCAGTGTTAGAAAGAACGTTAACGGTGCGACCAGCATTTGTAGCAACGCGGTCAATGACAGAGACGCCGTTGCCGTTGTGATATCTGACATAGAGCCAAGCAGTGTTGGCCTTCCAATGTGGATAGACTGTCATGTCAGAGGTGACCTGGGTATCAGCGGTGAACTGGTGCTCGGTACCAGCAGTGTCGGTGTAGTACCAGCCGTCAAACTCCTGACCACTCGCATAAGGATCTGCAGGTAGGGTAGTGGAGCCTCCTGCTACAGAAGAAGCAGTTGCAAGAGAGTTGCCGCGCATAGCAAGAGCAGTCTTGTTAGCAGTAGTGCCGTCAGCAAATGTTGGGTTGACGCCGGTAACGCCTGGGGTATTGAGGTCAAAGGTAACGGTTGCGGCAGGTGCCCAAACGTGCTTCTGACCATCGCTTGAAGCATTAGCAACTGGGTAGGTATAGGATGCTCCGTTAGCATTAATGAGGCTCAGAGAGTTAGTTGATGGGTCAGCAAGGGTAAAGAGCGAGAGAACCTCGTTGCCGTTAGCTGCACCGTTTGTAGGGATAGTGCTACCAAAGCCACTGTTGTAGCTTGGTGCGTATTTGATCAGGTAAGAGCCGCCAACAACGTTATAGTTCTGACGAGTCTGGCCAGCGCCGTTATCGGAGTTCTTGGTAGCAGGGGTTTCTACCAGGCTGTTTCCGGTGAATTGGATGGAGCCGTTAGTCTGGGCTCCAAAGAGGGCGCCAGAGTTACGACCGTCTCCCTTAATGGTGGAGTTGTTAATGATGACATCACCAGTGTTGACGTTAAGACCGCCAGTTCCACCGTTAGTGAAGTTAAGGGTTGAGTTAGTAACGTTTACTGTTCCACCAGCTACACCAACAGAAATGCCAGAAGTTGAGCCAGCATTAGCATTAATGGTGGAGTTAACAATATTGGAAGTTCCCTGGATGGTCATGCCCGTCTGGCCCCAGAAAGATGGGTTAATGGTAAGGGTGGAATCATTCATGTTGAGCTGGTTGACGTAGAAAGTCTGACCAAAGCCTTCAACGGTAAGATCTGTGTTCCTAAGGTTGAGGTTGCGAGCGTCATTCCAGGTACGAGCCTGTGAAGTTACTTTGATAGTAGCGTTTTCAAAGGTGACACCAGACTCAAAGAAGTTTGTATTGCTCTTATCGTCTGCGGTGATGGTAACGCTGTTCTTGTTGGTGCTGCCGCTAACGGTTCCGCCAAGGGAAATGCCACGAGTACCGCTGGAACCTGCGTTGTTTCTAAACACATAGGTACCATCGGTGATGGTTGAACCATCTTGTGCAGTTAGTGCGGTTTTGAAGCCGGACATGGTAAGAGTACCTGTGCCAGTTAGCGTTGAACCAGGTGACAGAACCAGACCGTCAATGCTGTTTCCAGTGCCAGTAAGCGTTGCACCCTCAGATTCAATCTTGAGTGTAAGGCCAGAAGGAATAGTAACCGTAGAGGTCAAATCAAGGTTGCCTTTGAGGTGAATGGTGTAGATTGAAGAAGTTTCTCCCCACAGCTCCAGTGCTTTCTGGAGGGATTTAACAGGATCGGAGCTGGAGCCCTCGTTAGTATCGCTACCGTTGGTTCCGTCTACCCAGAGCTCAGTTGAGATGTAAGAAAGGCTTCTTGTAACACGGCGAGAAGATCTTTCTGCAGGAGCAGCAGTCTGCTCAGAGGTCTGCTGGTTGGAAGTAGCTTCTGCGTTAGTAGTGGTTTCAGCAGAGGTCTCTGCTGTTGCTTCAGAGGTTGAGGCAGTTGCATCACTTGTTTGAGTTGCTGCAACTTCTTGCGTCTGAGCCACTTCTTGAGTGCTAGCAATTTCTGCTAACGCTGAAGAAGGGACCAAAGAGAGCGCAAGTACCAAAGACATAGCTGTCTTTGCCCCTTTGCTTGCAAAGTTCTTGTTTTTTCTTTCCATACCTACCCCTAACAAATAGTGAATACCCCAACAAAATTTGAAATTAAATCTTGCGCTGAAAGTGATGCATCACGATAAGCACGATAGAGATAAATGACACATATTCAGAGCATTTTTCGTATAGATAATTATCTATTATTTTGGTAAAAATTGTTAGCTCAACCAGCGATTTTTATAGTTTGAACACATTTCAAAAAACGTCTTCATCTCATGTTATATAAATAATTTAATCAAAATATTTGGTACGTTGAAAAATGGCATTTAAATTGCTCTATTTTTAACGATTTTCTCGACATTTGTCATAAACGTGCAACGGATAAAAATTGCAATAGAAATGTATTAAATTTTAAGACAAATGTGAGTTATGCGGAAACTGAATAGTGGAAGCTGGATAGTTAACAATTTCATAAAATTTGAGCTTCAAAATTTTCTAGCAAGAGAAGCTTTGTACACTAAGAAAAAGACAGTTAAGAGGATGCACAATCTGCGCAAATAATGCGTGAGAGATACGTTTGAATGTGTTGAGCGGGGAGTTATGGACTCAAAAATTATCGATGACGCTTTGGACTTTGTAAAAGAGGTCTTCTCCACAGATTTTAGTGGCCACGATTACTTCCACACGTTGCGTGTGTACAAAATGGCTGTAAGAATTGCGCAAGAGGAGGGGGCAAATCAAGAGATTGTTGCCCTTGCTGCGCTTTTGCACGATGTTGATGACATCAAGCTTTCTCCAGAGACGCATGAGCATAAGGATAGGGCCGTTGGTTTTCTGCGCCAGCATGCTGTCGACGAGGCCACTATCCAGGCAATTTGTACCGCAATCGATGAGGTTTCTTTCTCGGGAACAGACTCGGTAGTTCCTTCAACGCTTGAGGGTATGTGTGTTCAAGATGCAGATCGCCTGGACGCGCTTGGTGCTGTTGGCATCGCACGTACCTTTGCCTATGGCGGAAGTCATGGCCGCGGTATGTATGACCCAGATGAACCACCAACTCTCAACATGGGCGGCGAGGAGTACCACTCACACAAATCAACGTCGCTCAACCACTTCTACGAGAAACTCTTTTTACTGACAGACATGATGAATACGCGCAGTGGCAAAGAGCTAGGAAAAGCTCGCGAGAAGTACATGCGGGAGTATGTTGACCAGTTCTTAGATGAGTGGAACGGTAAACGTTAAGATATAGGTTTTAGCTATATGAATTAGTTAAGTATTTGTATTTCACAAGTGAAGTGCTGATTGTCATACTGGTTTCTCGTAAGCAGTTCTAAGGGGTCATTATGGCAATCAAAAATGATAAAACTACTCCACATCGCTTTGATGTTGTTGGTAGCTTTCTTCGTCCAGAGAAACTTAAGCAGGCTCGTATTCAGTTTGAAAAAGGTCAGATTGATTCGCATGAGCTCAAACAAGTAGAGGACAAAGCTATTACAGAGCTTATCCAAAAGGAGAAACAGGCAGGCCTTAAAGTCATCACTGACGGTGAGTTTAGGCGTGCAACCTGGCACCTTGATTTTATGTGGGCGTTTGAAGGTATTGGCCATGCGCCAACTAATACTGGACTTCCTTTCCATGATGAGACTGCAGAGATTGACGACACCTTCCTCGTAGGAAAAGTGGAGCTCACCAAAGAGCATCCCTTTATAGAGCACTTCCGCTTTGTTCAGCAGTTTGAGGACGAGACAACCGTTGCTAAGCTTACTATTCCTGCACCTGCACAGTTTATTGAGCAGTTCATTATGCCTATGAACCGCGAGCAGACTAACAAATACTATGCCAACGACCAGGACCTTCTTGAAGATATTGTTGCTGGCTACGGTGCGTTTATTAAGCAGGTATATGCTGCAGGCTGTCGTAATCTTCAGCTTGATGACTGCTCATGGGGCGTGCTGGTTGACCCACGTGCAGAGCTTTTCTTTGGTGCTAACCAGGAAGGTCT
Organism: Atopobium sp.; assembly: GCA_018380095.1. Taxonomy (GTDB): domain Bacteria; phylum Actinomycetota; class Coriobacteriia; order Coriobacteriales; family Atopobiaceae; genus Lancefieldella. Next base: position 46,942 of record JAGZUI010000009.1, on the reverse strand, counting down.
TAAGAAGATTAAGGCACTACTCTTGGAGATTAATAACCGCGTTCTTGATGCTGCTCCAGCTGACTTGACTATTAACACGCACGTTTGTCGTGGCAACTTCCATAGTACCTGGGCTTGCGAGGGCGGCTATGACGATGTGGCCGATGCTCTTCTTGCTCAAGAGCACGTAAACGCTTTCTTCTTAGAATTTGATGATTATCGCTCCGGTGGCTTTGAGCCCCTGGCTTCTGTTCCAGCTGGTAAAAAGGTTGTGCTTGGTCTGATCACCACCAAGCACGCCCAGCTGGAAGAGAAAGCCAAGGTTATTGAGCGTATTCATGAGGCAGCTCAGTACGTACCTCTGGAGAACCTCTGTCTTTCTCCTCAGTGTGGCTTTGCAAGCTGCGAGATTGGTAACAAGCTCACTGAAGATGAGCAGTGGGCAAAGATTGCGCTTGTTAAAGAGATTGCCGAAGAGGTTTGGGGTTAAATGTTAGTTGGAAACGGTTTGTCTACGACTTACGTGCCGTTTACCGAAGAGTTTCTGACCATACGTTCTTCTCGACTCCTGTCCACTAAAATGGACAGGAGTTTTTTATTGGAGCTAGACTTCGGAGGCAGTATGCCAAGCGAGAAGACCCGCTGCTTGCACCTCGTAAAAATTTTCGAGGAAGAAACTGATGACGATCATGGCTTAAGCACACCTCAGCTTATTGAAAAGCTCGCAGAGCGTGGGCTAAGCGTGGAACGTAAAACACTCTATGATGACATCAAATCTCTGCAGAATTTTGGTTATGACATTCAGTCTTACCAGCGCCATCCTGTTGAATACGGTCTGGCAACCAGGAAGTTTCAGGCTGAGGAGCTCATGTTGATGGCAGACGCTGTGCAGTCATCAAAGTTTTTGACGGAGCGCAAGGCAAATAACCTGGTGAGCCTTATTGGTGAGCTGGGTGGGAAGTCTACCTCTGACACGCTGAAGAAGCGTATCCATGTTGAGGGTCGTATTAAGTCGCAAAATGAGTCTGTGTTTTATGCGCTTAATGCTATTCAAACGGCTCTTTTGCAGAAGAAAAAGGTCTCGTTTAAGTACCGCAAGAAAGGCTTTAAAGATAAGGTTATTGAAGAGCTTCCCGTAAGAGAAGAAACGCCTGTTCAACTTACGTATATTGACGATTTCTACTATCTTATTGTGTGGAACGATAAGCATCAAAACTTTGTCAATTATCGCGTGGACCGCATGTTTAGACTTGAGGTTTCTGATGCTGACGCCACGGTTAACGAGCAGATTAAGCAGTTTGATATAGACAAGTATCAAGAGCGCGTCTTTGGCATGTACTCGGGCGAGGTTGTTGAGGTCACACTTCGTGTTAATGAGCGCGTGATGTGCTCGGTGTACGACCGTTTTGGCAAAAACATTATTTTGAACAATCCAAGTTCTGATGGAACTACAGCTGACGTACATGTTTCTGTAATGGAAGCTCCAACGTTTTATGGTTGGCTTGCAACATTTGGAACAGATATAGAACTGGTAGCTCCGAAGAAGACCAGGCAGAAATACCAAGAGTACTTGAGCGGAATTCTTCAGAGCTACCAAACACAGAAAGGGACCAGCTAAACGGCGAAGACGAGCTAAAACGGACGGGCTAAACCGGACAGTTCACGAGTACCAATTAGCGAGCATCAATGACGTAAAGGCCTGCTTTGACTAGAAGGTGACCATGGTGATCACTGAGCTGTGTAATCTTGCAGGTAATAATGTTTTGATGTCCGTAGAAGAGCAGAGTACTCCAAAGAGAGTTGTTTTCTCTAGGAACAAAGCCCAGCTTATGGTCATTAGAGTACAGAGCAAGAGCCTCTGGGTCATAAGGGTTATCGCGTTCAGGAACAATGGTCAGATCTGAGCCAAGTTTTAGCTGATCAAAAATAAGAGGAGCGTCGTAGTAGGGAAGACCGGAAATAACAAAAGAATCAACGAGTTTTGTAGGACTGTACATAAGAGCCTCCTTAGAAGATGTTAAGGATAGAGTAAAGAAGTTAAAAAGCATGAGTGTCCAACAGATTGGACAGTATAAGAAAGCTGTAGGGCAGTAAAAAATTTAAAGGGAGCTTATATGATTACAACTAAGAGATTGTTTCTTATTCCATGGCATGCATCTGATGCCAATGAGCTCTATGAATTGGCAAAAGATCCAGAAATTGGTCCACTTTGTGGATGGGAACCTCACAAAACTTTAGAAGATTCCAAGCAGGTTCTTGCAAACGTGCTGTCCGATAAGTCCTGTTATGCCGTAAAAGACATGAGGACCGGTCATCTAATTGGTTCAATGTCGTTGGATTTTAAAGAAATTCCTGATCCAAAGGATTCCTCAAAGCAGCTGCATCAGGCAGAAATTGGCTATTGGATTGGTCGTCCTTATTGGGGGCAAGGGTTTGCATCTGAGGGTGCTCAAGCTCTTACCGCATATGCATTTGAAGAACATGGTGTTGACCAGGTAATTATTAAATATCTTGAGCGCAATAAAAAGTCTGCTTCAGTGGCTCGTAAGTGCGGCTTCACGGAGATGGGTACTATTACAGACTTTAATAAGTACACAGGCAAAGAAGAGCAGTTTGGTATATCAATGCTCACAAAAGCGGACTGGGAACGTGTTCAAAAATAGTGGTTCTTCTCACCATGTTGTATGTTGCTTCAAAATGTTATATAAGGCAAACTCTTATATGCAACGACAAAACTACAGGTAAAGTAAATGAAACAGTTAGTGGATTAAAGATTCTGCTTGTAAGAAAAGCGAAAGAAGTCTGCATATGATGATTAATAAACGCCTCATTGCCCTCATTGAGGAGAGCAAAAAATATATTGGCTTGACCGTGCTTTACCAGTGGATTGCTCTGCTTGCCAATATTGTATTTATGTACTCTCTGGCAAGAATGATAGAAGCTTTGTTCATGGATTATTTTGTCCTCGAAGAGCAGTTGGTGTTTATTGCACTCTGCCTTATTACTATTGTGATCAGGTATTTCTGCAAACTTGCTCAGCACAAGACAAGCTTTTACGCAGCAAAAAGGGTTAAAAAGACCCTTCGCGAGAAAATCTATCAGAAGCTTTTAGAGTTTGGTCCTTCTTACAAGAACTCATATGCTACCAGTGAAATTGTTCAGCTGGCAGTTGAGGGTGTCGATCAACTTGAGACATATTTTGCGCAGTATTTACCACAGTTCTTCTACGCAGCTTTGGCGCCACTGACACTATTTCTGACGTTGCTTTTTATCAGTCCTGTTGTTGGAATTATTTTGCTGGTATTTGTTCCGCTTATCCCCATGACTATTGTGCTCATTCAAAAGTTTGCTAAGAAGCTTCTGTCTAAGTATTGGGGACAGTACACCCAGCTTGGCGATACGTTTTTGGAGAACCTGCAAGGCCTTACTACAGCAAAGATTTACAAGGCTGACGATTTCAAGCACAAGCAGATGAACGAGGAAGCCGAGCACTTTAGACGTATTACCATGAAGGTTCTAACCATGCAGCTCAACTCCATCACCGTGATGGACGTGGTTGCATTTGGTGGAAGCGCCCTTGGAATGATTCTTGCCATTCAGCAGGTAAATGACCAGCTAATCTTTATGTGGCAGGGCGTGTTCATCATCTTGATTTCCGCTGAGTTTTTCTTGCCCATGCGCCTTCTTGGCAGCTATTTCCACATTGCCATGAACGGCATGGCGGCGTCGGACAAGATCTTTGACCTGCTTGATATGCCTGTTCGAGAGCAGGGTACCAAGACCGTTCCAGAGTCCAGCGATTTGACGCTTCACAATGTCTCCTTCTCTTACGACGGCGAGAAACCCGTCTTGGTGAATGTTTCTTTTGGAATGCGCGCTAACTCTTTGAATGCCCTGGTAGGAGAGTCAGGCTGCGGAAAATCAACAATTGCAGCACTGTTGACCGGAAAACTCCGCTCGTATTCTGGCGATGTTCTGTTTGGAAATACCAGTTTGTCAGACATTTCTGACCAGAATTTGCTTCAAAACGTTACGTATATTGGTCATCAAGCACATCTCTTTATGGGAAGCGTTCGCTCTAACCTTGCCATGGGTAATCCAGAGGCAACTGAAGAACAGCTCTGGCACGCCCTTGAACAGGTCAATCTTGCTGAGTTCGTAAAGTCTTTGGGTGGACTTGACGTGCCAGTTGCCGAGAAGGGCTCCAACTTGTCTGGTGGTCAGCGTCAGAGATTAGCACTGGCCAGAGCCCTGCTTCACAATAGCCAGATGTACATCTTTGATGAAGCTACTTCAAATATTGATGTTGAGAGTGAAGACGTTATTATGCAGCAGGTTCACCAGCTTGCTCAGACAAAGATGGTGCTGGTAATTTCTCACCGCTTAGTAAACGTTAAAAATGCTGATCAGATTGTTGTTATGCAGCATGGTCGCGTTGTTGGAAGTGGAACGCACCAAGAGTTGCTTGCAACAAATGACGAGTACAAACGAATGACACAGGCACAGACAGAACTTGAGAATTATGTGAAAGGAGTTGAGGCGTAATGAAAACAGAAGTTAAGAACAGCGCCACAACTGCACGTACTTCTCGCCGTAGTGCGCTCACCATTATGTTGAGGCTGGTGGAGCTGGTTCGTCCGCTGGCTGGCTTTATGATACTTGCAATTTTGATGGGCGTTTTGGGTAACCTTGCCGCCACGTTCATCAGCATTTTTGGAGCATATGCACTGCTCAGCGCTATGGGCTTTGCTTCATCTTCTCCTATGGTGCTGCTTTTTGGTGGCATGCTTTTGTTTGCCCTGGTCCGCGGTCTGCTGCGTTATGCCGAGCAGGAATGCAACCACTTTATTGCGTTTAAACTGCTTGCGCTTATTAGAGACCGTGTGTTCACGGCGTTAAGAAAGCTTGCTCCTGCAAAGCTTGAGGTCAAAAATAAGGGCAACCTGATGAGTGTCATTACCTCAGACATTGAGTTGCTTGAGGTTTTCTACGCACACACTATCTCGCCTATCTGCATTGCGGTTGTGTTCTGCATTGTAATGGTGTGGTTTATTGCAGGTACTGCCAACTGGATTTTGGGTGTTATTGCACTTGTTTCTTACCTGGTAGTTGGCGTGGCAATTCCGCTTGCTATGTCTAAGCGCTCCGAGCAAGACTCTGCTGAGGCAAGAGATCTTGCTGGTAAGCTCTCGACGGTTACCCTTGATAACCTGCGTGGTCTTGACGAGATTCTGCAATACAACACGGGCACTCAAATGCTTGAGAGCTCCAGTAAGCTTGCTGATCAGTTAAGCGACAGACAGCAGGCAGTTAAGAAGGCATTTGGTGTCAACGATGCGATCACCTCAACGGTTATTTTGCTCTCCGGTCTTGTTATGTTCGTTAGCTCGTTCTATCTGGCTTATAACCAGCAGATTCTTATGAATGAAGCTTTCATTGTCACCATTGCATTGATGAGTTCATTTGGGCCTGTTGTGGCTTTGGCAGCACTTGGTACAACCCTTACCAGCACTTTTGCTGCAGGCAACCGTGTTTTGGATATTTTGGACGAACAGCCCCTGGTTGAAGATGTAGTGGGTCAAAAAGACATCTCCTATGAAGGTGTGCGTGTTTCTAAGCTTTCATTTGCGTACGATGATGAGCAGATTCTAGACAACATTTCCGTGGATATTCCTACCGATAAGATCGTGGGAATTGTGGGAAAGAGCGGCTCAGGCAAGTCTACGCTGCTAAAACTTTTGATGCGTTTCTGGCCAGCAACACCTGGTGCCATTGAAATTTCTGGAACCCCTTTGGAGCAGGTTAATACCTCTAACCTGCGTGATCTTGAGAGCTACATGACGCAGGATACGCATCTGTATCACGATTCCATTAAGAATAACCTGCGCATTGCAAAGCTTGACGCAACGGATGAAGAGATTGTTGAGGCGTGCAAGAAGGCTTCAATTCACGAGTACATTTCCACGCTGCCCCAGGGCTACGACACGCCTGTTGCAGAGCTTGGCGACTCACTTTCTGGCGGAGAGCGTCAGCGTATTGGCCTTGCACGCGCTTTCTTGCATGATGCGCCACTCATGCTGCTCGACGAGCCAACCAGTAACCTAGACAGCCTAAACGAGGCTATTATCTTGCGCTCACTTGATAAAGAAACTGAGCGCAAATCCGTGGTTCTTGTCTCTCATAGGGCTTCTACCATGGGAATTGCAGATGTTGTTTACACCGTTGATGGGGGACGAGTGAGCTGATGACACCTGAAGAAATTGCGCAGAAACGTCAAAAAGAAAAAGATCTTATTTCGCTCATGATTCGCTTTTATTGCGAGAAGTGCCATCGCACCAAAGCCCACGAACCTCTGTGCGACGAGTGCGCTGAGCTTGAGAAGTATGCGCATACGCGTGTGGACCGCTGTCCTCACATTGAGACAAAGACGTTTTGCTCAAAATGCAAATCGCATTGCTATAGCAAAGAGATGCGCGCTCGCGTCAAAGAAGTCATGAAATCCACAGGTCCTCGACTGCTCCTACACCATCCAATTCTGGTGATCAAGCACGCGCTTCAGTAACGCAGTCCTGGTTGATCTGGTACACCTTTGACATCTGCGATTTTCTCGCCATTTCACGGTCTTCTCGCCAAAAGTGAGAAGACCGCATTTTTTTGAATCTTTTTCATTTGAAACATAACTGTTAACTCTGAGAATTACGTATTTTTGTCGCGGCGCGCTAGGTTTACAGTGACCTCTCGCTTTACAGAAGGAGGCACTGCGTTGATTAAATTTAAGAAAGCGTCATTTATTTTTAAGCTATTTATTGCTGTGATTGGCACCTTTGTACTGTGTGATTCTGCGGGCGTCTTCCGAATGAACTTCCGCGTTTCTTTCTTGTATTACTTTACCAACATCTCTAACCTGCTGCTTGTTGCCTATTATTGGGGCGCGCTGTTCCAGGCTTACAAGCATCCCGAGACCGCTCAGAAGCCATGGATGCCAACGGTTAAACACACGCTTATGCTGGGCATTACCGTAACTGGCCTGGTAGCTTATTTCCTGCTTGATCACGGCGAGGTATTTGTCAACGGCGTCTTTAAGTTCAACAATTTTATTCTGCATGATGTGATTCCTATCTGCGCCGTTTTGGACTGGCTGCTCTTTGACGAGAAGCCAACTATGGGCTTCAAAGAGCCTCTGATCTGGCCTTTGTATCCGCTCACGTATTTTGCGTACATCATCGTCTTGGTCCTAGGCTTTGGCGTGCAGATTAAAGAGAAGTCTCGCTGGCCTTATGGATTTATGGACTTTGACAAGCTAGGAGTCCCAACAGTTGCTTTGACCATTGTGATTTTGATTGTTGTCTTTGTTGCCCTGGGCTACCTCTACGTCGTCATTGATAAAAAACTTGGCGAGAAGATCAAGAAGGCTGAGAACTAAACGGACTGCATAGTCAAAGCGAGGTTAAAAGTTGGGATGACCGCAAGACTAAACACCAGGTTGATTGCAGGGCACCTGACATTCGTGAACTGCCTCCCATTTCTTGGACGTAAGAAATGGGAGGCAGTTCAAAACACACCTAAGTCAGATAATCTGTCAAAAAGGCGTATACATGACGCTGAAATTACCTCAATCATGCAGATTATCGTCATTAGATGTGTAAAATGCCCGCATCTGAACAGAATATCTGACTTAGGTGTGTTCCGTAGATACTAAATTTATCGATAGTTAAATTTCTTATATAAGTCTATTCATGTTTAAGCATATTAGATGAAGTTTATGCATAGATATGCATATCGGGTAGTGCGACCGCCTAGCTGCCTGGCAATCTTGATTAGGAACATGTCGATTCTTCAGCAGAACACAAGAAAGCTGCGCTATTTTGTGGGCCAGGCCTAAAAGCCGACGCTAACACGCTGCAGAATCATAATCACCCGCATATGAACTGCCTCCCATTTCTTATGTACAAGAAATGGGAGGCAGTTCACTTTGTCGGGCGCTTTTTTATGCCGTTTACGGGAGTACATTTGGAACGCGGCGTGTGTACTGGTAAAATGTTAAAAAGTTGATGAAGGAGGTACTATGTCACTGTATCGTCATCTACGTTCTAGTTTGGGTTCAGCCCAAAAAATTGCGCTTGCTGCCAGCACTTTTGTCATGACAATTGCGCTACCCGTTATCGCAAAAGCTGATGTTATTGATGCGCCAAGAGTTGGTAATGCGCCAAGAGTTGGTCTAACCACTTCTCATGCAAGTTTGATCGCAGTCGTTGTTCTTGTGGCTGTAGTCGGATTTATCATGATCATAAGGCGTCGCAGGTAAAACCTTGTCCACAACGCAGCAGATTCTTCCCAAAAAAGAAGTCACTACCTTTGCGTATGCACTTTGTCACTTTGTAGTTGACTTTGCATGCGTATCTACCATGCTCTGCGCGGTAAGCCGAGTGTTGGGCGAGTCTGGCCAGGGTTCGATGGAAGTTGTTGCGCTCAGTATTTTACTGTATGACATAGTTGCCTTTACCCTGCAGCTCCCTATAGGCATTGCGCTGGATCAGCTGGATAAGAACTCCTATGCCGCCTTACTTTCGTATGCTTTAGTGGGTGCTGGAGTTATTCTTTCGCTGGTCCCTATAGCCCTTCTCGAGTGGCCTGCAATTCTTTTGCTTGCGATTGGAAACGCGCTCTTCCATAGTGCAGGCGGACTGAGCGTCCTTAATATCTCGCAAAAACATGCAGGACCTTCGGGAATCTTTATTGCAACTGGTGCAATTGGAGTCTTTTTAGGCACACAAAGTGCTCAAATGGGAAGACTTCAGATTGCGTTTTCCCTGCTTGTGCTATTGTTCTTATGCGCGCTTATTACGCTTGTAGTACAAAAGGTTAACAAGAAGTACTGGAACGTGCATAACGTTTCGTTTGATATTTCGGAGCTTTCATTCAATACATTGCTTGCGATTGCACTGCTGAGCCTTGTGGTGGCGCTGAGAAGCTATGCTGGCATGGTTATGGCATTTCCTTGGAAGAGTGAGATGCTCTTACTGGTATTAAGTATCCTTGGCGTATTTGCAGGTAAAGCGCTTGGTGGAGTGGTTGCTGATCGTATTGGCTTCAGGACTACAGCTATCTTCTCGCTCATTGCTGCAGCCACCTTGTTTGTGCCCTCATGGGAGATACCGGTTATGGGCCTTCTGGGTGTATTTTTCTTCAACTTTACTATGTCCATTACGTTGGCATCTCTGGCAAATATCTTGCCTAACGCAAAAGGCACCGCGTTTGGACTGGCCAGTTTCTCACTAGCTGTAGGTGCATTGCCTGCGCTCGCAGGATTCCGTATTGAACATCCTGCGATGCTCTCTGGTATCAGTTTGGTCTCGGCACTTGCGTTGGGTGTAGGTCTTACGTTAGTCAAAGATTCCGTGGCTACAGGGCCATTTGGTCATGAGCGTATGTTCCAGGCAGCACAAGTTGTTGAGGCTGCAGAGGAAGATGTTCTAATCGCAGAGCTATCTGATCAGGTTAATGAGCTTGCGGTTGAAGATGAGTGTGTGGCTGAAGACAAACAAGCAGAAGGCTAATGGCATGGACGACCAAATATTTTTATTGCCGTATTTGATAACCATTATTCCGATATTTGCGTTTTGTCTGATTCTGACTATTACTGTTGAGCTTATTGTCGCAAAATCGCTGGGTGTTAAAGACAATCAAGCGCTGTTGATCGTTGTTGCTGCTCAAGCGCTTACTAATCCAATTGCTGTTTTTATCACAGGCGCCCTTGTTGATGTGGTTGCTAACGACGTTCAGTACTGGGCGTGCGTCATAGTTGTTGAGCTGGTTGTTATTGCTGTTGAAGGTCTCATTTACAAAGTAAAAAGAGTAAGCAACACTCCATGGACTCTTTCAATCTTGTCCAACCTTGCGTCAGTATCCGTAGGTATTCTCGTTCAAACACTTATATAAAAATTTGGCGAGAAACCCTTTGAATAGAAGGGGTTTCTCGCCAAACTTGGGTGATTTATAAGATGAAGCCTTAATGAACCATTGCGATAAGAAGAGCTCCGACCATAAGACCAATGGATGTTCTGAGAGCCGCTGAGGCTTGCCTGTGCAAGAGCTTTTGCGCGCGGGTTGCGTGCTTGAGCTGGGCTTCTGAAGTGTTGAGTGTATGCATTGGTCCTCCTTTCTTAGTTCTTGTCTAGTATATGCCCAAAAGTAAGCTTAGGTAAACTCTTTAGTATAAAAATGATACAAAAAACTACGCCGAGGGTGAGTCCAATCATTCCTCCAGAAGAGGCGTCTAAGTAATAACTGCCTGTTATTCCAATCAAAACGCTAATCGTGGCAATAAGCGGAGAAATCCAGAGCATATGCCGCATCTGATTGGTAAGAAGCCTTGCGCAGGCACCCGGAACAATAAGCAGCGAGACTGACAAAATGACGCCAACTGCCTGGAGCGATATGACAATTGCGAGGGCTAGGGCAACAAGCAAGAATGAAGTGAGTGTTTTAGTAGAAAGACCGATTGCTTGAACCTGCGTGGGATCAAATGAAAGCAAGGTCAGGTCCTTGTTTTTAAGGATGAGCAGGATTGCAATAGGCAGGCCAATACAAAGAACTTGCAGCATGTCGGGAGTAGTGACCCCCAGAAGGTTTCCAAACAGAATGTGGGACAAGTTAATTTGGCTTGGAACCTTTGATATAAGAACTGTTCCTAGCGCAAAAAATGTTGTAAATACAATGCCGATAGCAGTATCGGGGCGCACAATTTGGCTCTTTTTGACTTGTCCGACCAACACCACGGTAATGAGAGCAAACACAAGTGCTCCTACCAGATAGGGAAGTCCCAGCAGATGAGCAATGACCACGCCTGGGAGAATAGAATGCGAGATGGCGTCGCCCATAAGCGACCATCCCATGTGTGTGATCCAGCAGCTCAAAAGCCCGCAGACTATGGCGGTTGCAATTCCGGTGATGAGGGCTCGCTGCATGAATGCGTATTGGAGAATGTCTACCTCAGGCATGGAGCACCTCCTCAATGTGGGTATCTTCGGAAATACCAAGGTTCTGCAGGAGGGCATCTCCAGAAAGAATTTCTTTTGAAGACCCCTGTGCGGTTATGGTTTTATTGATGACCAGGCAGAGCGGGAATTTTTGCTGGGCCAAATTGATGTCGTGAATTGAAACGAGCAATGTTTTGCCTTCTTTACTGAGATTATTGAGTTGTTCGGTGATAATGGCCTCAGAGCGAGCATCTACTCCCGCAAACGGTTCGTCGAGAAATACCAGCTCAGCAGCTTGTGCTATTCCACGAGCCACAAAAACACGCTTTCTTTGTCCGCCCGAGAGTTGGGCAAGTGGACGATCTGCAAGGTCGGCCAGGTTAACGCGTTCAAGCGCCTGGGCAACCAGCTCTTTGTCCTGAGCGGAAGGTATGCGCATCCAACCCTGATGAACATATCTTCCCTGCATAACAACGTCTTTTACGAGCAGCGGAAACGTCGCGTCAATTGCCTCCGTTTGAGGGACGTAGGCTACTTTGCCCTGCTTGCGCGCCTGTGAAAGAGGTTGCTGACCCCAAGTAAGTGACCCCTCCCATGCGATGGTGTCCATCAGTGCTTTGAAGAGCGTAGATTTTCCGGCGCCATTGACGCCAACAAGTGCGCAAAGATCTCCTGTTGAAAGCGAGAAATTCACGTCATAAATGATGGGCTTCTCGCGGTCTTTTTTCTCGTACCAGGCGCAAAGTTGCGAAACACAAAGATTCATCGAACAATTACCTTCCCATAAGACCAGATACGATTGCGTCTGCGTCGTGTTGCAGCAGGTCAAGATAGGTGGGCACGGGACCGTCAGCTTCCGAGAGGGAGTCTACGTACAAGATGTTCTTCTCGTCAGTCTTGAGGACAGCACCCGTCTCGTCGGCTACCTGCTGCATTGCCTTAGGACTGACCGTTGACTCACAGAACACCGCAGGAATTTGCTGCGCCTTTACGGCTTCGACAACCTTGGCGATCTGCTGTGGAGTACCTTCGTCAGCAGCGTTGACGGGCCAGAGGTAGAGCTCCTTCATGTTGGTGTCGCGGCACAGGTACGAGAACGCTCCCTCGCAGGTCACAAGCGTGCGCTGGCTCTCCGGCAGGGCGCTGAGCTCCTCGATCAGATGAGAGGAGATGTTGTCGAGCTCCTTTTTGTATGCGTCACCGTTGGCTTCGAAGTCTTTGGCGTGGTCAGGGACAAGGTTGCTGAGCGCGCGAACGATATTCTCGACATAGATCTTGCCGTTTGCGGGCGACATCCACGCATGCGGATTGGCCTGACCCTGGTAGTCACCCTCGGCGATGGGGATGGCGGTGATGCCTTCGCTGAGGTCGGCGCGTTGAGCAGGCGAGTCATCGACGAAGCGCTCAAACCAGCGCTCAAGCCCCAGTCCGTTGTTGAGGATGAGCTGGGCCTTTTGCGCGCGCTTGAGGTCGTCGGGCGTAGGCTCGTAGTCGTGGATTTCGGCGCCGGCCTTGGTGATGGATTCTACCTGGCAAAACTCGCCTGCAACGCGAGAAGCCATGTCCTGGATCACGGTGAAGGTGGTCAAGACGAGGGGAGCCGAGGAGTTTTGGTTTTGCGCGGTGCTTGAGTTGGCTGCAGAATCGCGTGGACTACATGCGGCGAGAAAAGCGATGGTGGCCGCAGAGCTTGCGCCGAGTAAGGTGAGCGCTGACCTGCGGGTCAAAGTTGAGCTGCGCTGTGCGACGCCTGTGCGTGTAGCACTGGGAGAGCACGCTGGTGCAGAAGAACGTACGGAACTGGTTGAGTTTGCGGCGCTGGTAATATATGCGCGCAAGCCCAGTGGAGCGCGCGCAGAGAGATGCTTCATAGCGACCTCTTTCCAAAAGATTGAAGGGTACTAATAGTTTTTTCCTTATTGTATGCCTATAAGTTAGCTTTGTCTAACTCTATGATAAAATGACCTGTAATGACAAGGTGTGTTTTGGATGCATTACGCGTATCGAAGTTGCCGAGCGTATCGGAGTTACTGTGCTTTGCGTAATCGCTCTGTGAAATTTGCGACATTTGAAAGAGGATTGTTAAGAGCTAATTGTTTAAATTGAGTTTCATTTATGACAATTATTTTGTCTAGGCAGTATATCGATGAAAAAATGTGTTTCTGAAGATAATTTTTCTTTTATTTGTTACGTAAATGCAGGTATGATTTAGTTGCTTCCTAATGGTTTATGCTCGTAGTTCAAAGGAGAAGAGCATGGCATTTGATTTTACCGGTAAGCTCGTACTGGTCACCGGCGGTAACTCAGGCATCGGCGCTGAGATTTCCAAGGGTGTCGTCGCAGGTGGCGGACACGTAGTTGTTTGCTCTTTCGATAAGGAGGAGGTTGGCCAGAAGTTTGTTCAGGAACTTGGCGAGGGAAACTATTTCTTCTTCATGGACATTTCTGATGGCGAGGCAGTTAAGAAGACTGTTGCTCGCATTCTTGAAGAGTGCGGCGACGTTAACGTTCTTATCAACTGCGCAGGTCGCGTAAGCACTGTTCCTTTTGCAGAGGTCGACGATGTCGAGTGGGCTAAGACTATCAACACCAACCTTACTGGTACTTACAACCTGACCCATGCTCTCTGGCAGCACTTCATTGACCGTGGCGGCGCTCGCATCGTCAACGTTTCTTCTGTTGCCGGTAAGATTGGCGGCGGCCTGCTTGGCACCGTTGCTTACGCTGCTTCCAAGGCTGGTGTTAACGGATTCACCAAGGCTATCGCTAAAGAGGGCGGTAAGTACGGCATCTCTTGTAACGCTGTCTGCCCATCCTTCACCATTACTGGTATGACCACTGCACTTTCCAACGATCCTGAGAAGTACAACAAGGTCATCAGCATCATTCCTTTGGGCCGTCCTGCTCAGCCATCTGAGCCAGCTCAGATGATTCTGTTCTTTGCTTCCGACGCTGCTAGCTTCGTCAACGGTGAGATTGGCGACTGCGACGGCGGCATCGTAATGGACTAGGTGGAGTACATGGCTGAAAAAGAACCAATTTCCATCCAGCACCCATTTAAGGCTCTGGGCCGCATTCCAGGTGCAAACATCCTGGTACCACTGTTGCTCGGCGTTTTCATGAACACAGTTTTTCCAGACGTTTTTCCAACGCTTGGTAGCTTTACTGCTGCAATGACCGTTAAGGGTACTGCTGCTCTGGTTGGCGCTTTTATGCTGTGTGTTGGTGCAACAATTTCGTTCAAGAGCGCACCTAAGGCTGCACTTCGTGGCGCAATCATCATCATTTCCAAGGTTGTGTTCTGCGTTGCTCTTGGTCTTGCAGTTCTGTTCTTCCTGAACGACAACCTGCTTGGCCTGTCTTCAATGGTTATCCTTGCTGCATGTTCTGGTGCAAACAACTCCATGTATGCAGGTCTTATGGCTGATTATGGTAACGAGTATGAGCAGGGTGCAGTTGCAATTACTACGCTGGTAGTTGGCCCTCCAGTTACCATGCTTGCTCTTGGCGCAACTGGTCAGTCTCCAATTAACTGGTCTTTGCTTGGTGCAGTTTTGCCAATTATTATTGGTATTCTGCTTGGCAACTTCTTCCCATCCATGAAGAAGATGCTGACCAGCGCGCTGCCAGCTATTATTGTTATGACCTTCTTTGCTATGGGAACTACTATGAAGTTTGATTCCCTCATCATGGCTGGTCCTGCAGGCATTCTGCTTGGTGTTATCTGCTCCGTTTGCGGTGGCTTTATCAACTACTTTGTTGATCGTGCAACTGGCGGAAGTGGTATTGCTGGTGTTGCTATTTCTTCCTGTGCAGGTGCAAATGCACTTACACCTGCTGCTATGGCAGAGGCTAACCCAGCCCTGTATGGCGGTGCTGTTCTTGCAACAGCAAACGCACAGGTAGCAGCTGCAGTTATCGTTACTGCAATCCTGACACCACTGATTACTGGTTATGTCGCTGAGCACTTTGCTAAGAAAGACAACACTTCAGAGAAAGTTGTTGAGGCTGCTTAACAATTTCTACAGTTCAAGCACAAAATCCCAGCACCTAGTGGTGCTGGGATTTTTTTGTGCTGCGATGCAGCACTGGCTCCGCGCAAGAGTTGCTCGAAGAATGGTGATAGGCGGCTGATGGAGGGGCAGTGGATACCTCTGATTCTTCGGGAATCGCTCAAATAAGTCTCCATGCGGTAAAAAAGTCGTTTAGTTGGAAATTTCATTTTTCTGCATACAACGTTTGCCCAGATAAAATTTTTTGAGGCGGTAAAAAATCGTCTTAGTTGGAGATAAAACGTCTAATTTTCAATTTTCATTTCCAACTAAACGCATTTTTTACCTTTTTCGGCACATAATTTTGATCTCAAAAATTACGTAGTCACAGGAATGCATTTTATGATCTGATTATGCAAAAGGGGTCAGAACAAAACGTTCTGACCCCTCGAGTTGCAATAAAACTTGCGATCAGCTTTGCCACAAGTAATTGGGTGCGTATTTTCTGCAAGCAGCAACTGGCAATCTCAAGCAGCAACTACTTAATCAGGACATTTCCCTCATAGCTGTCATGAACATCCTGAGGCGTGACGCCCATGTGCTTCTTATATAGTCTGCTGAAATAGAACGGATCGCTATAGCCAACCGCCTCGGAAGTCTCTCGCACAGAAAGACCAGATTGAAGTAGCTGTTGAGCATGATCAAGACGCTTTGCAATAATGAATGTCATTGGGCGAACACCAAATGTTTGGACAAAATTGTTAGAGAAGCGTTGAGTGCTCATTCCGCAACGTTTAGCCAGACCAGGGATGGTAATTGGATCTGCAAAGTGGAGCTCAATATACGTGCGAGCCTCGGCCATGCTCTCCTGAACCTTTTGGCTGTTGGTGAGTAGGAACATAGACTTGATGAGCTCGGTGCCATTGACAATCTGAGCAACACGATTGTCCAGCGATGGGGTGGTGTTAAGTTTTTCCAGGTCAAGCACCTTATCAAGAATGCGATCGAATCCTTGAGGATCAAATGCATAGGCATTGAAGATTGGGCTGGTGACATCGCCCTGAATGCCATCATAGTAGATGTTTACATGGTCAAACGAGCGTCCGTAAAGGGTTCGATACGTTACGGTCTGACCTGCAGGAACATGTACAACCGTGGTTCCTTCGCAGACAAATTCATTTCCACCAATAGTAATCTCGGCAGCTCCAAAAACAGGAATGATGAAAACAGAATGAGCAAGCGAAAAGGTAACTTGGGAGTCAGCAATCTTCTGTTGGCGGTTGATCGAAAACACACTATACGTCTGCCGCGAATAGGTCTCTTTTAGCTCCTGCAGATTAGCCTGCATAGAATCTCCTCATTTTAAAAGCGCTCTAATGCGCCGAATATTAAAAATAACATGGAGAGTATTTTAGCCAGCAGAACCGCGATTGCAACCCAAAAATTAAATAAAATACCATTTCAGGGGTTAATTTTTGATTAACGAGAAAGACAATTGCCTACGTAACTTTTATAGAATGATTTTAAAAAGAACAATTTATGAATAAATTTTGTCCATTCAAATTAAAGATTTTACATTTTGATTATTCGCTTTAAACTGCCGATAAATAGCGTTTTTTGATACCATGAATTAGTTATGCACAAATGGTTTCTTTAGGTTAACTTTAGATACTGCAAACTTCATTGAGATGTCGTAGCTTTCTTTTAGTTTGCCATGAATTCCATTGGTTTTGCAGGTTTTAGGTTTTAGGTTTTAGGTTTAGGTTTTATTGGCTTCTGTTGAGTTTTCTCGTAGAAGGTTTGTATATGGAGCAGCTTGCACACGTTTTTTCACTTATCGTTCAGCCCGCATACGACTTGACCGGCAGTTGGTGGGCGGCAATCTTTCTTTTTACTCTTGCAACTAAAATCATCCTGATGCCTCTGGCACTTTGGACACAACAAAATTCTATTGTTATGGTGCGTCTTATGCCCGAGACCTTCCGTTTGAAGACTCGCTACTTCGGCGACAGGGAGACCATCGAGGAGCGCTCCAACGAGCTCAACAAAAAGGCAGGTTATCACCCGCTATTGAGTCTTATTCCTCTGGCAATCCAGGTAGTCATTCTGTTTGGCCTGGTAGACGTCATCCATGGCATCACTGATTCCGGCGCGCCTGGCACAGAGTTTTTGGGCATGACCCCAATCATCGACGGTGGTATCACCTGGATTATGCCTCTCGCAGCAGCTTTGTCCTCGGTTGCTCTTGGTCTTGCTTCCAACAAGCTGAATCCGCTTCAGCGCGAGCAGTCTCGTGCAGAGAAGAACACCACAAACGGCCTTTCTATTGCAATGTCGCTGGTACTTGCAGTCTACGTCGTCTGTGGCATGGCATTCTACTGGGTTTGCTCAAACCTTCTCTCAATCCTGGTCCAAATTGTCTGCAACATCATCATCGACCCTCGTAAGCAGGTTGATTACGACGATCTCAATGCTGCTCGCGACGAGTTTGAGGCAATGGACGCAGCAACCAAGTCCACTCACAAGTGGTTCCAGCTCGATCCTCATGCTGCTCGCGAAAAAGAGGACTACAAGCGCTTCTTTGACACCATCGGCAAGCACCTGGTTTTCTACTCCGAGTCAAGCGGCTTCTACAAATACTTCCAGGGCGCCATCGAGTGGCTGCTGGCAAACTCTGACATTCGTATCCACTATGTCACCTCTGACCCTAACGACCAGGTCTTTGAACTGGCAAAACAGCATCCTCGCCTGATTCCGTATTACTTGGGTCAGCGTCGCCTTATCACGCTCTTTATGAAGCTAGATGCCGACGTTGTGGTTACGTCCCTCGGCGACCTGGAGAGCTCCTACATGAAGCGCTCCTACGTGCGCAAAGATGCTGAGTACATGTACATGTGCCACCACATGACCTCCATGACGGTCACCTCAACGCGCAACGAGTACACCTACTACGACGACGTCCTTTGTGTTGGCCCTCACCAGCAGCACGATCTTGAGCTGGTCGAGAAGTACTACGGTACGCCATCCAAGAGAAAGCCAGCTATTGGCTACGATCTTCTCGACAGGTCAATCAAGAACTACCAGAAACAGAATCTGGGTCAGCGCAAACCTGGCGAGAAACCCCTGTTGCTGATTGGTCCTTCGTGGCAGTACGACAACTTGATGGACAGCTGCCTTGACGGCCTGCTTGAGCAGCTCATGGGCCGCGGCTGGCGTATTGTGGTTCGCCCACACCCAGAGTATTTGAAGCGTTATCCTGCCCGTATGGAGGAGATTCTTGCTCGCTACGCTGACGCGGACTCAGAGGAGCTCTCCTTTGAGACCGACTTCAGCTCCAATACTTCGGTTCTGTCGGCTGACCTGCTGTTTACTGACTGGTCGAGTGTTGCTGAGGAGTTCTCGTTTACCACGCTCAAACCGTCGGTCTTCATTGACACTGCAATGAAGGAGAACAACCCCGATTGGAGCAAGATTCATTCGGATCCATGCGACATTACACTCAGAAATGAGATTGGCCGCAGCTTTGATCCTAAGGACCTCTCGGGTCTTGGTGACGCGGTTGCGCAGATGCTGGAGGAAACCGATAGCTGGTCGCACAAGATTGAAGAGATTCGTAACAACATGATCTTTAACCTCGGTCACGGTGGAGAAGCCGCAGGTAAGTTCATCCTTGAGCGCGTTTTGGCGCACCAGGAAGAGGCCGCTGCTGAGGTTACAGACGACGCTACTACCAAGAAGAACGCTGCTGAGGACGCTGCTGACGACGCCGAGAAAAGCGACGCCGTCAGCTCCACTAAAGACGCCACAAAGACAACTGATGAGGACGGTGTTTCTCGTGACTAAAACAACAACTTCTACCATGAGAAACTCTTGCAGCGCCGCTGTTCAAAGCCGCGCGTCCTTCCTTCATGGAGCGTTTTTTGTCGCAGTACTGACGTTTGCGTGGTGGGCACTTCTACCAGCAACAGCTCAGGCTTACGTTGACCCATCTGTCATGACCTACACCATCCAGGCACTGGCTGCAGTTGTAGTTGCGCTCTCTGCGGTCCTCGGCGTTGCGTTTAGGCGTTCTCGTAAGGTGCTCTTCCGTCTGCTTAAGATTGATGAGAACGCAAACAAAATTGTCGAAGGCAAAGTTCACAAGGTTGACGCCAAAGGTGCAGAAGCTGCAGACGTTCAGATGAAAGAAATCCTTGCAGCAGAGGCTGTTCGTCTCAAAGAACAAAAAGAGGGCACCCTCAAACCTAAGGGTCGCATTGGTGTTGCATTTCTTGTTTCTTTCTTTACTGTCTTTACCATCTTGGTCGTAGCCCCACTTGAGCTGGTGGCAAGCAATGCGCGAGACCTTTCTTTCAACCTCAACGATGTCGCAGGTCCCGTTATTATTGCGGGCCTTATCATTACGATTATTCTTACAGTGCTTCTATCGCTCCTGCGTAAGCGTGTGTTTAACGTTGCCGTTGCATGTGTAGGTGCCGTCGGTGTGGCGTCATACGTTCAGGCAGTATTCCTGAACGGTGGTATGCCACTTGCAGATGGTCATGAGGTTATTTGGTCCAACTTCACAACCCAAATGATTGTCTCTGGCCTCATCTGGCTGGCAATCATTGCAGCTGCAGTGACCTTCTCGCTCCTAAAAGCACGTCAGCTTAGAACAGGTCTTCTGGTAACCGCAACCGCTCTTATCATTGTCCAGACAGTGGGCGTTGCAAGTCTCTGGGGTCCTGCAATCGCAGCGTCGATAGATGCTCATGCCGAAAACCAGCAGGTTATCGCAACGCGCGAGGGCCTCTACAACGTTTCCTCCAAGAAGAACGTCGTGGTGTTTGTCCTTGATACTACCGACACCGCCTTTGTTCAGAGACTCTACGATGAACGTCCAGAGACATTTGCCGGTTTAACAGGATTTACGTGGTATAGAAACTCTGTAGGTTCTATGATTCCTACTCGATATGGTGTGCCATCGCTGCTTTTTGGAACACGTCCTCAGCCTGGCGAGAATTTCAACGATTTTGTTTATAACTGGGCACAGAGTGATCAGTATCTCAGGGATATCCAGAATGCTGGATTTGAGGCTGGTCTGTACACCGACCAGCTCAATTACAACCGTTATAGAGGAACAGCTCAGAAGTATTCCGTTAACTACCATCCACCTGTTGGTAGGGGACTTGATAATCAGCTGGATGTTTTTGGTGCGCTGCGCATTCTCTATAAGACGGCGTTCTGCAGGGATATGCCTTGGGTGTTTAAGCCTCGTTTCTGGTATTACACCGAGGATCTTAATATGCGCATGCGCAAGTCAGTCAACATGGACGAAGTTGATCTCTCTTCACAGCCATACACCGAGGATGACCTCAAGTATTACCAGGAGCTTCAACACTACGGACTCTCGATTGACGACAGCGCTGGTCAGAACGGTTCATTCCGATTCATTCATCTGTTTGGATCGCATCCACCTTACACGCTTGATCGCAACGTTGAGCGCACTGAAGATCCAAGCAAGCAAAACGTTGACGAGCAAACCATCGCTGCTTACAGAATTGTTGAAGCCTACATCGCTGAGCTCAAGCGTTTGGGAGTGTATGAGAATACGTCTTTCATCATTACCGCTGACCATGGTGATTGGTACTTGACGGGCGGCGATATTCAGACACCTTCTGCTCCAGTCATTATGTATAAACCAGCTGGTCAGACCGCTGAAGAGGCCGCTCAGCCTATGCAGATTTCTGACGCGCCTGTCTGGCACTACGACATCTTGGCGCAGACGCTGAAGGACATGGGCGTTGACCAGCAGACGCTTTCTAACTACACCACGCCGCTTGATGAGGTCCACGAGGGAGACGTTCGTCCTCGTTACTACATCGAGACCATTTCAAATGGCAAGCGAGACATCTTTGTCAGGGAGTTTGTCATCAATGGCAATGCTAATGACATGAAAGACTGGAGTCTTACGGGCAACGAATGGCCTGTTGAGCCATGGCACGACTAAGTTAGGTGTCAGGTAATCTGCCTGCTGGCGAGAAACCCGGTGTATCCGCCGTCGATAAATCCAACTACAAAAAAGCCGCGTCCACACGACGCGACTTTTTTGGTGACCAGTTATGTGAGCTGTTTCGCGAAGGAAGCTTGTCCGTGAGCTGAGGTTATTCTGGCATAATCCATGCAGGTAGACCATCAGAGAAGATACGTGCGAGGGGGTACGCCTCTTCAATAGTCAGTGTTGCAACAACGCGATAAGGACCTTCTGCTGACGTGTCAAATACCAGCGCAAGGGGTTTCTCACCATCGGTGGTGGGAAGTGCAAGGTAGATGCAGTGCTTGGACGGATTGTAGAGCTCAACGGCCATGCGCCATCCACGCTTTGCACCTCGCAGGGCGTTTTGTACCAGAGGCGAGTTGTCATCAAATCCACGCTCGGAATCAAAGAGCAGGGGCGTGGCGGCTGGGACGGGAAGCGAGAAGTCGGCGTCGGTATGCATGAGCTGCAGCTCGTTCTTTCTGTAGACGTACGCTGCAGAAAGACACGCCTGCGCCGCCTGTAACGAAGGTGCGTCGCTCAGATAGGTGGTGCAAAGCGCGTTCCAGTCGGAGACAGGAGCCTCGTTCATAACCACGTCAACTGGGTTGACAGGCAGCTGCTTTGCCGCTGCAGGGAGCTTTTCCCATGAAGCAATGCCAGACTTGGGCAGTCCGCGAAGCACATCAACTGCCTGAGCCTGCAGCTCATCTGCGGAAACACTGAGCTCCAAAAGCGTCCAGGGACGCAGAGCACCGCGCTTAGACTTACGAATGGTAGCGGTAATAACCTCGTCTGTTTGCGGTTTCTTGTAACGCGTGTTAAACGTGAACGTGCCGCCCTTAGAAATGAGCGCGCGAGAAGACTCTGCAAGTTTGAAGTCTTCTTCTAGCTGCTTGAGGACGTTGGCGTCGACGGGAGCCATCTGATACAAAATGCCGAGAAGCTCGTTGTTGATGTGGACATCTTCCTCAAAATTGGCAGGGTATGTTGGGATAGGAGCAGGAGTCTCTTCCTGACTGGTTGACTGCGCAGAATTCTGGGGCGCAGAAGTGGCCACAGTAGAGGTTGAACCTGTTGTGTTTAGTGCTTGCTGCAACACTGAAGGAGCTGCTTCAAGCGTTTTCTCTTCATCGGAGCCGTCGTAGGGATTGTAAGTAACGGTAAGCGAGATGGTAGGCTCAGGCACTACAGGTTCGGGCACTGTAGGCTCGGCAGCTTTATACTCTGGAGCTGGTGTTTCGGTTTCGACAGGTTCTGGAGTGGTATCATCGGTTCCAGCGGGCTCTGGAGCAGCGTCGCCGGCAGATTCTTGCTGGAGGTCTTCTTCAGGCGCCTCTGCACAAGGCGTTGCTACAATAGGCGCCTTATCAGCAGATTCCTCTGCGATTGGTGCTGTTTCTGCAACAGACAGTTCCTCTGAGCTCTCCGTGACAGGTAGCTCCTCTGGCTCCGTCAACTCTTCCTGTGCAGGAAGCTCCTCAACTTCAGGTTCCGCTTCAACTACTAGGTGCTTTGGCTTGAGTGCGCGAATGGACTTTGCCCCACGTCGGCGTTTCCAAGGCTTGCCGTTGTTTTGCGCCTCGACGTTTTTCTCGCCAGCAACAAGGGCAGCCTCAAAGGTGTCAAAAGTTAAAAGTGTTGCGTAGACGTAGCCTTTTTTGAAGGCTGTGATCTTAATGAAATCGTGGCACGCCTCCATGAGCGCGCGGATGTCGTCAAAGCCAAAATCCTGCGGTGCAAGGTCGTCTTCAATCAGAACACTCTCAACGGTAGAGAGGGGAGTCTGCTTAGAGACGCCAATGGTTGCTTTGAGTAGTTTATACAGGTAGAGCGCGTGTTCTTGTTTTATAACAGCCATGATGCTCCTGAGATAGTAGTTAGTGGACTACATACTACTCGATTTTGAACAGACAAAGATACTGATTACGCACAGAAAGTCGCAATACGTAGCGAAAAAGCGAGAACTGGACTGATAGAATAAGGCTAGATTGAAGGGAGCTTACATGATTGGTCGTTTTATTAAGAGAGCTGCAGTTAGAGCTGCAGGTTTAGCTATTACTCAGTATGCCGCAAAGGCAGCACTTCAATCCGAGGCTGGAAGAAAGCTGCTTGCTACAACGGCTTCTAAAGCTGCCAACTTAGCTGGCAATATCGCAAAAGAGCAGATTACCGCTGGGTTTAATGCTCATATTAGGCCAGCACTGCCAAGCGGCGATGCCATTCAGTCATCAGTCGCTCGCGCTCAGTCTGCGCTTCGTTCGGCTCAGACCTCTGTTTTGGCTGCTCAGGCACAGCTTCAGTCTAATCTAGAGAATCGCTTTTCTCGCCCAAAGAACAAGCTTTCAAAGCAACTTGCAAGCACTGCAGAGTCGCTTGAAGAGATGGGGGAGACCCTGGCTGAGCATCAGGATGCTGCTGCAGATATCGCAGTTGCAGATGTTGTTGAGGAAATTGCCGCTCAAAACGAACAGGATTCTGACGCTCTGTTAGCTTCTACCAAGAAGCGTAAGTCGTTTAGAAACGCGGCAATTGCTGGTGGCGTTGTGGCTGGCGCCGCTCTTGGTCTAGCAGCATATGGCGCCTATTCCATTGCTCCACGCAAGCAAAATGATCGCCTGCTTCTGGAGCGTTGGCACGAGATTGCTCGTCATCGCTATGCTCACCGTGGCCTCTACAACAACGAGGCAGGTATTCCAGAGAACTCCCTGCTTGCTTTCCGTGCAGCTGTCGAGAAGGGCTTTGGCTCCGAAGTTGATGTTCACCTGACCGCAGACAATAAGCTGGTGGTTGTTCACGATTCAGCACTTGATCGCCTCTGTGGCGTACAGAAGATTGTTGAGGAGTCCACACTTGAAGAGCTTCGTGGTTTGAGGCTTCTTGCTACCGACGAGCAGATTCCAACGTTTGAGGAAGTCCTTGAGGTCTATGCATGGAGTGGTTCCGGTGAGCTGCCTGCACCTTTGATCATTGAGGCTAAGACGCGCAACAATAACGCTGAGCAGCTGACAGAAAAGATTATGCAGGCTCTTGACCTTCGCCCTGTTCGTGCCTGCATCGAGAGCTTTGACCCTCGCGTTTTGCAGTGGCTGCGTCAGAATCGTCCTGAGATGCTTCGCGGCCAGCTCTCAGAGAATTTCCTGGTTGACCGTCAGACTAAGCACATGAACATTGCTACACGAGCTGGCGCTACAGCTCTCTTTGGTAATTCTGTTGGTCGCCCAGACTTCATTTCATACAAGTTTGAAGATCGCAAGAACCCCTTTGTTAAGCTGGCTTGCAATACCATGGGCGCACATCTGATTACCTGGACCGTTAGGAACGAGGAGGACATGATTGCCTCCGAGCTTGAAGGTGCGCCTGTCATTTTTGAGGGATTTATCCCAACTCCTGCATCGCTAATCAACTAGCTTTCTCAGTTGGCGAGAAGAACGTTTGACTTAAACTACGTCCTAAACTCTAGGTTTATCTGGGACTCCACGGGTTTCTCGCCCGCGGAGTTTCTTGTGAAAAGTTCCTTAAGATTGTTGTATGAATATATGTACATATATCAATTTAAGGAGTAGACTAGGCGTAACAACAACCCAAGGAGGAGCTATGAGCTCAAAGACAAAGGTGAAAATTGCTCGCATTGTCTGTTCTGCTGTTTTGCTAGGTATTGCTTACGCGGTTGAACACGCATTTGACCTGCAGCTCTGGCAGGCACTGTTGCTTTACCTGTTGCCTTACGCTGTTGCGGGATACGATGTTGTTCTAGAAGCATGGGAGAGCATCACTGAGGGCGAGTGCTTTAACGAAGACTTGCTCATGACCATTGCTACTGTTGGTGCCTTGCTCATTGGCTTTGTGCCTAACGGTTCTCCTATGTTTGATGAGGCCGTCTTTGTCATGCTGTTCTTCCAGGTAGGAGAAGTGTTTGAACACCTTGCTTCCGATAACAGCAAGAAATCTATTGCCAAGCTTATGGATATCCGTCCTGACAGCGCAACGGTTGAACGTGACGGACAGCTGCTTACTATCTCTCCAGAAAAAGTTGGGCTAGGAGAGATTATTGTGGTCAAACCCGGCGACCGTGTCCCGGTGGACGCAGAGATCGTCGAGGGTTCTACCAGTCTTGATACCGTTGCTCTTACTGGTGAGAGCGTGCCTCGTGATGCAACAGTGGGAGACAATATTATCTCAGGCTGTGTAAACCTTTCTGGTGTGGTACGCGCCCGCGTTACTCACCTCTTTGAAGACTCTACTGCTTCCCGCATCATTAAGCTGGTAGAGAGCTCAAACCAAAACAAGTCCAAGAGCGAGAGGTTTATTCGTCGTTTTTCTCGCGTGTATACTCCAGCAGTTGTTTACAGTGCCATTGCGCTGGCATTTTTGCCACCACTGCTTTCGGGAGACTTTGTAGCTAACGCTTCTACCTGGGCTGTAAGGGCACTTACCTTCCTTATTGCATCTTGTCCGTGTGCGCTGGTAGTTTCCGTGCCACTGGCCTTCTTTGGCGGTATTGGCGCTGCTTCGAAGGAGGGCATCCTAATCAAGGGCTCTTCGTACATTGATATGCTTTCTACCCTTGATACCGTTGCATTTGACAAGACCGGTACGTTGACCGAGGGTGTCTTTGAGGTTCTGGCTGTTCATTCTCAGACCATTGGCGAGAAGGACCTTCTGCACCTAGCTTCTCACGTTGAGATGCACTCCACACACCCAATTGCTGCAGCTCTTCGCGCTGCTTATCCAAGCGAGGACGATGGCTGTGTTATTACGGACATCAAAGAAATTGCTGGTCAAGGCATTTGCGCTAACGTGAATGGTAAGAGCGTTGCTGTTGGCAACTGCGCACTTATGGAGAGCGTAGGAGCTTCTTGGAAAGCGTGCGAGAACCACGGAACCATCATTCACGTGGCTGTTGATGGGACCTACATGGGCCACATTGTTATTTCTGACCGCGAACGAGCTGATGCTCCAGCAGCAATCGCTTCCCTCAAAAACGTTGGCGTTTCTAGGGTTGTTATGCTCACGGGCGATAAACGCGACGTTGCAGAAGAGATTGCAGCTAAGATGGGTATCACCGAGGTTCGCTCTGAGCTGCTTCCACAGGATAAGGTAGCTGCGGTCGAAGGCCTTCTCGCCCAAAAGACAGCTGGTAAGTCCCTTGCTTTTGTCGGTGACGGCATCAATGATGCACCCGTTCTTGCACGCGCTGATGTAGGCGTTGCTATGGGCGTTTTGGGGTCTGATGCTGCTATTGAGGCCGCCGACGTAGTTCTTATGGACGACAAGCTTTCTAAGCTCTCAAAGGCCGTAAAGATTGCTCGTCATACCTTGGGTATTGCAAAGCAAAATATTGTGTTTGCTATTGGCGTTAAGGTTGCTGTTTTGATCCTTGCAGCCTTTGGTTTGGCTCCTATGTGGCTAGCGGTCTTTGGAGACATAGGCGTTATGGTGCTTGCGGTTCTTAATTCCACTAGAGCTTTGAATATAAAGTCGATTAAGTAAAAGAGTCAGGGCTGCTGGCCTAAAAAAGAGCGCTCGCAAAGAAGCGCTCCTACAAAGGTTGTTTTCACAAACGGCTGTTTCTACACAGAGCTAATTACAAATTACTGAGCCTTCTTACGAAGTCTACGAGCACGGTTTGCAAGATTGCGGACCGTGCTTTCCATTCCATGAGGAACGTAGGCCAGCGATTCTAAGTCTTCTGGAAGGTAGTCAACAAGACTGACAGGCTCTGTGGGTGTGAAATCTGCTGGTACAGGACCTGGAGCAATCAGGTAGGCATGAACCTTAGCGCCCTGGGCGCCAAGTTTTTGTTCGTACTCACTAGGAACATCGTGAGGAAAATCGTTCTGTGCATCTCGCGTTTTCCAAATAAAGTTGTAACCAGCAACTTCAACTTGCTCAAGAGAAAAATCAAAAAGTGGCTGACTGTCCGTTTTAAGACGAACAACACCCTCTTTAGCCAAAACATTTCTATACTGCATAAGACGCTCAGCATCAGTGAGGCGCATCTTTGCCTGTCTGATTCGAGGAAATGGTGCAGGGAAGTTGAGGTAAATAACAGAGACTTCTTCTGGCGAGAAGTACTCATCAATCTTCATGCCGGTACCAGGTACTACGATGGCGTTAGGCACTCCTGCTTCATAAATTGTTTTAGCAGCATATGAAATACAGATAGGTTCTGTATCAATGGCTACAAAAAGCACGTTAGGATTTGCCTTAGCTTGAGCAGCAGTAAAAGATCCCTTACCGCAGCCAAGGTCTACACGGACCTCAGAGAAGGGGACATGTCCCTCAGCAGTAATTGGCGCACACGCAGAAGCCCACGTACCTCTCAAAGCCTCTGGATGAGGCTCAATGACGCTGGAATACGCCTCTAAGCGCTCTTCTAGAACAAAGTTTTTAGGCAAACGTGCATGTAGTGCGCGCAAAGCAACTCCTCAACAAGTGGGCAAAATCAGCGTTTCTTTACAGAAGCTGATCAAGCGTTTCTCCGTACGAAGGTAGGAATTCTGTCATAAAATCGCGCACTTCTGGAAGAGAATCTGCTAAATCTTCAACAACTCCACGAGTTGAGGCCTCAGCGGTAATAAATTCTGAGTTTCCAGACTGAGCTTCCTCAATGCACTTAATGAGTGCTGCAATTTTATCTGCAGCCTTAATGAGTTTTCTGAGATATGCTTCACTCTCTGAAGCCTCAGCGCTGTGAGTAAGCACCTGAGCATAGGCATCTTGCAGGTCTTCTGGCAGTGTGGAGAGAATGGTTTTCTCGGCACGTGCCTCTACCTGATGATACGCATCTCTAATCTCTGAATTAGCATACTTTACAGGCGTGGGCATGTCTCCGGTGATAATCTCTGATGCATCGTGATACATACCAATAAGGGCCGCACGATCTGCGTCAAGATTTCTGTGATAGCGCACATTTGCAATAGTTGCGAGGCAGTGAGAAATAACGGCCACGTCAAGGGCGTGTTCAGCAAGGCTTTCTGATCGAGAATTGCGCATAAGTGACCAGCGCTCAATGTAGCGCATGCGAGAGATAAGTGCAAAAAAGCTGGACTGCGATGAAGAATTCTGAGACATTGCCCCTCCTTAATTTGTTTTCTCAACCTTACCACGGATACCGGACAAAAACTGTTTTGACACAACTATGCAATGTAGTCATAGCAAATATGAAGTAATCAAATACTTTAGATGTTTATATGAAATTATTGATATCTGAACATCCGTTCATGGGTATTTTTGCTCCGCTTACCGGCAACCATGGCTAACTTATTCCAAAGGAGTTAACCCGGGCTTACTATGCAAGTAAACCTCGTCCGTTTAAAAGAAGTGAGCGGACAACAAAGGAAGGATGGGAAACATGAGTAAGTATGCTTTTGTAGGCGGCAAGCTCGTTGACGGTACTGGCACTGCTCCAGTTGAGGACTCCCTTGTCCTTATCGATGACGACAAGATTACCTATGCTGGTCCTCGCAAAGAGGTTCCAGAGGGATATGAGGTACGTGACGCATCCGGTCATACCGTAATGCCTGGTCTTGTTGATACACACCTGCACTTCTCCGGCAACCTGACCGACAACGATAACGACTGGGTTATCGAGTCCGTTGCTCAGAAGCAGGCATGCGCAGTCAAGCAGGCTTATGATGCTCTTACCCACGGCCTCACAACCGTCGTTGAGATTGGCCGTAACGGTATTGCTATCCGCGACCTCGTTAACATGGGCATTATGCAGGGTCCTCGTATCTTTGCTACCGGCCTTGGCCTTTGCCGCGTTGCTGGTCACGGTGACTCTCACCACCTGCCACTGCAGATTTCCAAGGACGGACACCCTTGGGGCGACCAGGTAGACGGTCCATGGGAGCTTCGTAAGGCAATTCGTCGTCGTCTTCGTGAAGAGCCTGATGGCATCAAGATCTGGGCAACCGGTGGCGGCATTTGGCGCTGGGACTCCGACCGTCTGCAGCTCTTCTGCACCGAGGAGATCAAGGCAATTGCTGACGAGTGCGCACTGGTAGGCATTCCTCTGTACGCTCACTCCTACAATAACTTTGACGCTGCATATGACTGCGTCCGCTTTGGTTGCAAGCAGCTCATTCACGGCTTTGAGCTTGACGAGCGCACCATGAAGCTTATGGCAGAGCAGGGAACATACTTCACCCCAACCATCGGCTTCCTGCCAACTTGGTACGGAACCTATCCACCAGACTGGACTCCAGAGCTTGACGCATTCCCAGGTGAGACTGTTGTCGAGAAGGGCCTTGCACGCACCTACGCTAACCTGCGTAAGGCTTATGATATGGGTATCACCATTACCATCGGCTCTGACTCCTTCAGCTTTGTCACTCCTTACGGCTACGTCACCATCGATGAGATGTATGACTTTGTCGAGAAGGTTGGCATCTCCATCCTTGATACTGTTGCAGCTGCTACTTACAACGGCGCAAAGATGCTTGGCAAGGAGAACGAGTTTGGTGCTGTCAAGGAAGGCCTCTCCGCTGATATCCTTGTAGTCAAGGGCGACGTTGCTAACAACATCCGCGACCTCACGCCTGAGAACATGGACGTCATCATGAAGGAAGGCAAGATTATTGATCGCGGTAGCTTCTAAGCTTCCAGCTCGATAATTTGTAACGCGAAGGTTGGGCCCTGACTCACTTAAGCGTCAGGGCCCACTTTGACAGGCAAGAAGTTTATTCTTTGATATAAAAGTTTGACATTTGAAGGAGCTCACTATGTCTGAACCAAAGCAGGTGAAAATTGTGCTGCTTACCGGCTATTTAGGCGCAGGTAAGACCACTATTTTGAACCACATTCTTTCTAACACTGAAGGTATTCACGCAGCAGTTATCGTCAATGACATTGGCGAGATTAATGTTGACGCCGGTCTTATTAAAGACGGCGGCTACGCTAAAGAGGGCGACGTTATTCCTCTGACCAACGGTTGTCTCTGCTGCACCCTTTCTAATGACTTGGCACTTCAGTTGGGTGATTTGGCCGATACCGAGGAGTTTGACTACATCATTATTGAGGCTTCGGGCATCTGCGAGCCAATCCCCATTACCTATAACATTTCTGCATTCTGCAATCAGAGCCAGCATGCAACTAATCACTCTCACCTCAACCTTGATAACATCGTCGCAGTTGTTGACTGCGCTCGCATGTTTGAGGAGTTCCACAACGGCGCCGATCTTCTCGACCCAGACATTGAAGAAGACGACATCGAGAACCTGCTTATTCAGCAGATCGAGTTCTGCTCTACTTTGGTGCTCAACAAGACTGACCTGGTAACTCCAGAGCAGCTCCACGAGCTCAAGGCACTTGTGCGCGGACTTCAGAAGGACGCCGTTATTGTCGAGGCAGTCAACGGTGACATTCCAATGAGTGAGCTCATTAATACGGGTCGTTTTGACTTTGACAAGGCCTACGCCTCCGCCGCTTGGATGGATGCAATGGAGCACCCTGAGGAGCACGAGGATCCAGAGGTTTTGGAGTACGAGATCACAACCTTTGTATATCGCCGCCGTCAGCCATTTGATCTGGACAAACTCAATCAGTTTGTGGCTAGCTGGCCAAAGAATATCATCCGTGTCAAGGGTAGCATTTGGATTTCGCAAGACCCCGAGATGAGCTACGTATTTGAGCAGGCCGGCAAGCAGGTCCAGTTCTACGAGAATGGCATGTTCTACGCTTCGCTGCCAGAGGATGAGCGAGAAACCCTTCTTGACGAGAAACCCGAGCTACGCGCAGAATGGGATGATGAACTGGGCGATCGTCAAACTAAGCTGTGCTTCATTGGCCGTCATATGAACCATGAAGAAATTGAAGCCGGTCTGGATGCATGCCTTACCGAGTATGTTCCTGACGAGTTTGACTACTAGCGTTTTCAGCGCCAAGAGCTCCGGCGCTTGAGACGAGGGACCCAGTTTATCCGGGTCCCTTTTTTTAGGTTAGAGGTGCCTAATGACCAAGATTGAGCAGCTAAAAGACTGGATTCAGTCATCAGATATCATTGTCTTCTTTGGTGGCGCCGGCGTGTCAACAGAAAGCGGTATTCCAGATTTTAGGGGTACTAACGGTCTGTATCGCCAGGGCGGTATCAAAGTAGAAAACATGACCATTGGCCTGGGCCAAGACGGCTATGACATGGGAAAAGAAGCCTATGACCTGGGAAATGGCGTAACCGTTGATCCAGACAACGAGGAGTCTTTTGCCTACAGCAAGGCGCCAGACTTTACACTTGAAGAGATCTTCTCGCTTGATGTGTTTTTGGATTATCCCGCAGCGTATTACACGTATTTTAGAAACTCTCATCATTTGGGTGAGGCTCAGCCAAACATTGCTCACAAGTGGCTGGCAGACTTGGAAGCTGCGGGAAAGTTGCGCGCGGTGGTGACGCAAAATATCGACGGACTACATCAAGCTGCTGGTAGCAAACGTGTGTTTGAGCTCCACGGCAACGAGACGCGTTTTTACTGTCCCGAGTGCGGCCACACCTACACGCTTGATCAGATTGAAGAGCAGTCGTCTGTGGTGCCGCTCTGTCAATGCGGCGCAGTTATTAGGCCTGATATCGTCTTTTACGGAGAGGGCCTTGATATGGACACGGTCTACGGCGCGCTGAATGCTATCTCACAAGCGGAGGTTCTTGTGGTTGCAGGAAGTTCGCTGGTAGTGCAGCCTGCCGCCGGTCTTCTCGACTACTACGAGGGCAACAAAATGGCCATTATCAACGACCAACCTACGCCGTACGATGGTCGCGCCAATCTGGTGATCAGAGACAGAATAGGAGCCGTCATAGAACAGCTCCTGTAGAAAAACGCCTACCCGCGAAAGTGCAGGTAGGCGTTATCATTTCAATCAATGGCGAGAAACCCGACGCGCGAGAAAGTCGCGCAGTGAAAGCTCGCATAAGGCGCGATGAGCGAGAAACCCGAGAACCCCTTGAATTAGTTGGCTTCCTCGGCGAGCGTCTGAAGCGTTGCCATGAGAGATGGAACAACCTGCTTCTTACGGCTGACAACACCTGGAAGAACAGCAATGTTGCCATCAACCTTTACGTTAAAGGCGCGCTCGATGACATTGGCAGCATTTGCGCCGTAGAAGAGCATCTCGGTGACCTGGCTCTTAACGTCGGTGAACATGTAGAAGACCATTGGAAGCTCTTCGGACTTAGCGGCAGTCTCCAAGAATGGTCCAACAAGTTCCTCTGCAGCTTTGCGGCTGGACTCGGTCATGAAGGAGCCCTGGCCAACGCCAAACTTTACGCCGCCACGGCTGAATACCTTGTAGTCACCGTGGAAGACTTCTTCTGCAGTACGGCCAGTGAGGTCTGCGCCAGCGTCAAACATTTGCTCAGAGTAAGCGTCAATGTCTTCTCCGCAAATCTCTGCAAGTTTTTTACCAGCAACAATATCGCGCTCAGTGCAGGTAGGAGAGCGGAATGCAAGGGTGTCGGAAAGAATTGCAGAGAGCATGAGGCCAGCAATATTCTTTGGAATCTCGATGCCGTACTCGTGGTAGAGGCCATAGATGATGGTGCAGGTGCAGCCAACAGGGACGTTTCTAAAGGTAATTGGGTTAGAAGTCTCAATGGAGCCGATGCGGTGGTGATCAACAATCTCCATGATCTCTGCCTGCTCAAGACCATCAACTGCCTGAGTGCGCTCGTTGTGGTCAACAAGAATGACATGCTTCTTGCGAGGGTTCAAAAGACCAGGACCGCTGATAAGACCTGCAAAGGTGCCGTTCTCGTTGATAACAGGGAAGAAGCGGTGCCTTGAGTTGGTCATTTCCTTACGAGCATCATCAATTGCGGTGTTGACGCTGAACTTGAGGATGTCGTCAGTGAGCATCTTCTCACGTACAGGCATAGACATGATAAGCAGGCGAGCTACCTCAAAGGTATCGCGTGGAGTGCTGATAATAGCGCAATCACGCTTTTTAGCCAGGTCAATGACGTCCTGAGCAATTGGAGCATCGCAAGAGACAATAAGGCAGGAAGCGCCGTGCTCAACTGCGATAGTCTGGTTCTCATGGTTGCCAGCAACAACAATGATATCGCCAGCATCAACAATCTCTGAAAGGGCGGAAGCGCTGGTACCAACACGAATATTGCCCTGCTTAACAACGCCCTGAGGATCACCAAGAACCATGGTGCCGCCAAGCGTAGAAACGATATTTTCATAGCTTGTCTTAGCCTTAGAGAGCAGGTTTGGCTCGGAAAGACTCATGTTTGCATTTGCAATATCTTTAACGGCAATCAGGCCGGTAAGCTCTTCTTCCTCATCAGTAACGCAGAGTGTATCAAGCTTGACGTCCTGCATAAGCTGCCAAGCAGCATAGAGGCTCATTCCAGCATCAACTTTTGGCTGAGCCTGAATCTCTGCATCTTTAATCTGAGGAGTAACCGTAGTAATAAGCTGCGGCTCTTCAAAGCCAAAGTGATTTAAAACAAAGGCGGTCTCACGGTTGAGTGAGCCAGCGCGACGAGCTTCATAGATAGGGTTATCAATCTGATTTTTGAGATACGCATAAGAAATTGCAGCACAAATGCTGTCTGTATCTGGGTTCAAATGGCCAATGATATTTACTTTACGAATTGCTTCTGCCATCTTCGCCTCCCTGGTAATGTCGATGATGTAACTTTCTAATTAGAACACACTTTAGTAAGCACATTTTGTTTCTTTTTTAATACCACCTTGTAGTGTACCCCTCTCTCTTTTTACTTAGAACAGAAAATCGCAGAAAAACAGCGGGCGTACCTGTGAATCTGGTAAATGTGTATAGGACAAATGACAATTCAAAAGTTGAAGGAAATTAGTACAATGAAATAGTTAACAAATCGATTGAATTGGAATACCCAGTGAGTTCTCCTACGCGTTTTTCTGCTAAAAAAAGAAACGCTCGTCATATGGTTAAAGCAGCGCACGTCCCTGAGCCTTCATCTGAGGCAAGGGAAGTTGCACCTGTAGAAGCACCTCAGGCTCCCGTAGAGAATGCTGATACTACGGCAAGTCCAGTAGCCTCTCCGCAGACCGCTTCTGAGCAGCTTTCGTCTGCTTTTGCGTCGTTTGCGCAGCGTAATCCTGCAGAAAAACCTGCTGCACAGCCTGCAGAAAAGTCTGCTATACAGCTCGCAGAAAAACCTGCAGAAAACATGCGGTCTAAAGTTGCGCCAGAAAAAAAGAAGCGTCAGAAGACGCCTCTATCTGCACGTAAAAGCATTCGTGTGGAGAAACGCCGCCGCAATCAAGTAGATCCAGAACCAGAACAGCGTCATTCTCGCCCGGTGAGTGCGGGCAGAAGAAGGCTCGAGCTGGTAAGTGTCGTTGCAATTTTGGTGCTTGCGGTGCTCTCGATTGTTCTGGTTAACCGGCCAAGTCAAAAAACGCTGGTATTTGGCGACAATCAGGTGACATATACCGGCACCACCATTCAGGGAAAGATGAATGGTCAAGGCAAGATGACTTTTGAGAATGGCGATACCTACGAGGGAGAATTTGTCGACGGGTATTTCCAGGGTACGGGAACGTACACCTCAGTAGATGGCTGGACGTACGAAGGTCAGTTTGTAAAAGGCCAGGCAGACGGCCAGGGAAAGCTCACTACGCAAGACAGCATTGTGTACGAAGGAACTTTTAAGCAAGGGATTTATCAAAGTGCGAATTAAATGGTTTTCGCTTGTACGTATAACAGGACTTGTTTTAGTCCTCATATATCACTTTTTTAAGAGCGCGCTTCCAGGCGGCTTCATTGGTGTCGACGTATTCTTTACGTTCTCGGGCTATCTCATCACAGCTCTTTTGATTGATGAGTTTGCTCGCTTCAGATCTATTGACGTCATTGGGTTCCTGCGCAGGCGTTTCTACAGAATTGTGCCGCCACTTGTGTTTATGGTACTTGTATGCACGCCTTTTCTTCTGCTTGTACGTACCGAGTTCATTTCCGGTATTAAGTATCAGATTGCTGCAGCTCTTGGCTTTGTAACTAACTACTTTGAGATTGTTCTGGGCAACAGCTACGAGAATCAATTTGCTCCTCACGTGTATCTGCATACCTGGAGTCTTGCCGTTGAGATGCATTTTTATGTACTCTGGGGTCTGTGCGCCTGGCTGCTTGCTTGCATGAGCAAAACAATTAGAAGCTATAAGGTAAAGATTGCTGGAGCTTCCCTGGTGCTGTTGGTCGCTACTTACTTGGCGATGGCCACCGGCGCCCAAAACTCCACGAATCTTTCTATCCAGTATTTCTCGACGCAAACGCACGTGTTCCCCTTCTTTATCGGTGCGCTTTTATCGTGTGTTGCAGGAATTGCCCAGACAGGCGAGCTCTTTGACCAGCTTGAGCAGAAGCTTTCTACTCAGCTGACGCTCGTGGGCCTTGTGGCAAGCTGCGGTGTTCTTGTCTTCCTGAGCGTCTTCATGCACTTCGAGGACCTCTTTACGTACACCTTTGGTTTCCTTTTTGCCTCGCTCGCAGCAGCCGCAATGATTTTCTTTGCTCGCATGTTGCATCAAAAAACCGAGGGTATCAACGAGCCTGGCATCGTTTCTTTTGTGGCAGATACCAGCTACGGCGTGTATCTGTTCCACTGGCCTTTGTACATTATTTTTGCCGAGAAGGTCGATCCAGTCCTGGCTGCACTCCTAACCCTGGTGCTTTCGTTTGTATTTGCAAGTTGCTCGTTCTATGTGCTTGAGCCAGCGTTGGCAGGGAAGTCTCCAGAGATTTTCTCGCGCATCAAGCTTGATGGTCAGAAGGTTTTGCGAGGTACCGGCCTTGCGCTTATTCCTTTTGCTGCGGCCGTCGCCTTTATTGCGCTAACCGCTCCAAAGCTCAGCGATTTCCAGAACGATCTGCTGCTCAACGCTTCGTTACAGGAGCAGAGCACCATGACCATGACTCGCAAGCATGCGGATACCTCGCAGGCAAGCAACTACAACGTTGTTGAGGGTGTCACCTACATTGGCGATTCCGTTTCGCTGCGTGCTCGTTCTTATCTGCAGGATGCGCTGCCCGATGCTCAAATTGACGCTTCTGTTAGTAGAAACGTGGCGATGGGCGTAGATTTGCTGCAGTCCGCAATCGACAATAACACCCTCTACCAGGATGTTGTTGTTGCTCTGGGCACCAACCCTGTTGGTGGCTCCGATGCGGTTGATAAGATTGTGGACATGCTGCCGCGCGGACATCGTCTGATTTTTGTCACTCCGTATGACGGTAGAAACTCCGATCCAAATGCTGGTGCAAAT
Organism: Atopobium sp.; assembly: GCA_018380095.1. GTDB lineage: Bacteria > Actinomycetota > Coriobacteriia > Coriobacteriales > Atopobiaceae > Lancefieldella. Next base: position 10,728 of record JAGZUI010000009.1, on the reverse strand, counting down.
GCCATCCGTGCTCATGAGCTTGAGCTTGCTCAACAGTACGACTTCATTACCATTGCGGATTGGGCACAGGTTGCTCAGGATAATCCTGACATTTGGGCAGGTACTGACTACGTTCACTTTGGCTCAGATTCAGATTCCATTAATCGTGGCGGTACCCTCTACGCGCAGATGGTCAAAGACGCCGTAGATAAAGCAAATCAGGGCCACGTAAAACCATAAGCTCACCTAAACCACAAAAGCCCATGTTAGCCACATAAGCCTACGTTAGGCCACAATTTTGTTGCCATTCTTCCTACTCGTTCGTAACGACGCGGTTGAGGTTGAATGGCAATTTACAGTGCGATTGTGCTATTTGGTCTGAAGATTTGGTGTCCCTTGCGACAAACCATCTGATGGCGACTGTCTAACGCGAGCCATGATCACAATTAATGGTTCAATTCATTATTATGTATAAATAATGATAAATATTCGTAATGATGAATAGCTATATATAAATAGTTTAACTACCTCTATTTTCGAGCCTCTAGCTACACACCTATGTCGGATAATCTGCTAAATGCGAGGCAAAAAACACACCTAAGTCCAATAATCTGCAAGATATAGAGGTTTTGAGTGCAATGTATACGCCTTTTTGACAGATTATCTGACATAGGTGTGTTCTCGCGCACCGCATCGAACCCTCGCGCACCGCATCGCACCCTCGCGCACCGCGTCGCGCCCTCGCGCACCGCATCGCACATGCGTGCAGCGCAACGCGACCTCGCGTTTTGCAGGCATATCCTCTTTCCAGCTTCTCTGATGTGGAGTCCTCGCAATATTTCATTAGAATGGACTATGTGAATATTTCATCTGACAGCCCCTTAAGGAGGAGCACATGGCAGAGTTTGTCTATCAGATGTACAAGGCCCGCAAAGCTGTCGGCGAGAAGGTCATCCTTGATGACGTCACCGTCGGCGTGTACCCTGGCGCAAAGATCGGCGTTGTGGGTCCAAACGGCATGGGAAAGTCCACCCTGCTCAAGGTTATTGCCGGCATGGAGGACGTCTCTAACGGCGAGGCTAAGCTAACCCCAGGTTATACCGTCGGCTTGCTCCAGCAGGAGCCGCCGCTGGATGAGACCAAAACGGTCAAGGAGAACATCGAGCTTGCCTTTGGTGACCTGCTTGCCAAGATTGCGCGCTTCAACGAGATTGGCGTTGAGATGGGCAATCCTGACGCCGATTTTGACGCCCTGATGGCAGAGATGGGCCAGCTCCAGACCGAGATCGACGCAGCTAACGGCTGGGACCTGGACAGCCAGCTCTCTCAGGCAATGGACGCTCTCCAGTGCCCAGACCCAGACTCTCCCGTCACTCATCTCTCTGGTGGCGAGAAACGCCGTGTAGCCCTGTGTCGTCTGCTTCTCGAAGCTCCTGACCTGCTGCTTCTTGACGAGCCCACCAACCACCTTGATGCGGAGTCGGTGCTCTGGCTTGAGAAATTCCTGCACGATTACCCCGGTGCTGTCATGGCCGTCACGCACGACCGTTACTTCCTCGACGACGTTGCCGAGTGGATCTGTGAGGTTGACCGCGGACAGCTCTATCCTTACGAGGGAAACTACTCAACTTACCTGGAGAACAAAGCAGCACGTCTTGAGGCTCAGAACCAGCAGGACGCCAAGCGCGCAAAGAAAATGCGCGCTGAGCTGGAGTGGGTTCGTTCGTCTCCTAAGGCTCGCCAGGCAAAGAACCGCGCGCGTCTTGACCGCTATGAGCAGATGGAAGCAGAGGCTCGTGCGTCTAAGAAGCTCGACTTCACCGAAATCCAGATTCCTGTGGGTCCGCGTCTGGGCCAGAAGGTCCTGGAGGCCGATCACATCCACAAGGCCTTCGGCGACCGCGTTCTTATCGATGACCTCTCGTTTAGCCTGCCAAGAAACGGTATTGTTGGCGTGATTGGCCCTAACGGTGTTGGTAAGTCTACGCTGTTCAAGGCCATTGTTGGCCAGGAGGAGCTCACTTCCGGTACGCTTGAGATTGGCGAGACGGTTCAAATTTCTTACGTTGACCAGCTCAGGCAAGGAATCGATCCAGATAAAACTATCTGGGAGGTTGTTTCCGACGGAAACGACTTCATCAAGGTGGGAGACACGGAGATTCCAAGCCGTGCCTATGTGGCCAGCTTCGGCTTCAAAGGACCTGACCAGCAGAAACGCGCTGGTGTCCTTTCTGGTGGCGAGAGGAACCGTCTAAACCTTGCCCTTACGCTCAAGCAGGGCGGAAACCTCCTGCTTCTGGACGAGCCTACCAATGACCTCGATATTGAGACGCTGGAAAGCCTTGAGGATGCACTTGAGCGCTTCCCAGGATGCTCGGTAGTAACCAGCCACGACCGCTGGTTCTTGGACCGCATTGCTACGCACATTCTTGCGTGGGAGGGTGACGACGAGAATCCGGGTAAATGGTTCTGGTTTGAGGGCAACTTTGAGGCTTACCAGGCCAATCGTATCGAAAGACTTGGTCAGGAGGCTGCTCGTCCTCATCGCATTCACCGCAAGCTCACCCGCGACTAACGTATAGGTGGCGCAAGCGCAGCGCATTCAAATAGAAGATAAAAATAGTAACTATTTTTATCATTGAGATTTCGTGCAATCTGTTTAAGAGACTAACAAGTGGGTATCAAAAATGAGAAGCCAAAGAGCTTCTCATTTTTTGAGAAAAAGTTACGAGGAAAGAGAAGAACATGGCACTTGACACAAACGTTGGTAACATCCTTACTCAGCAGATCAACAAAGAGTTTTATTCCGCTTATCTGTATCTAACCTTTGCAGATTTCTATGAGGAGCAGGGCCTGAAGGGCTTTGCAAACTGGTATGTTATTCAGTCTCAGGAAGAGCTTGCTCACGCACGTATCCTTCGTCGTTACCTGCTTGACAACGATTGGACTCCAACCATGGAGGCAATCGCAAAGCCAGACCTTACCTTCTCCAAGGTAGTTGAGCCAATCAAGGCGGCATACGAGCACGAGCAGTTCATTACCGCAAGTATTAACGAGTGCTATGCCGTTGCTCAGAAGGCAAACGATTTCCGCACTATGCAGCTGCTTGACTGGTACGTTAAGGAGCAGGGTGAGGAAGAGGCAAATGCTTCCGATCTTCTCAAGGCAGTAGAAATCTTTGGTGGAGATCCAAAGAACCTGTATGACCTTGACCGCGAGAACGCCGCTCGCGTCTTTGTCGCTCCAATTATGCCAATGTAAGCAGCAGCTTAAGCGCGACCCGCACGCAGGTGCGCGGCTTGCTCACAGCTTAGACGCTACAGTGGAGTTTCAATAGCCTCTGATTTGTTCGAAGAGGCGCCTGATAGCTCAGCAAAGATGGCACCGCCTATGATGCAGGCGGTGCCTATTATTTTGAGAAGACCAAAAGGCTCGCCAAGAATAAGTGCTGAGAAAATAACTGCAGATAGTGGTTCAAGGTAGCCAAAGACTGCCACGCGCTGAACTGGAATCTTGGTAAGTTGTGGGAAATACAAAAATGATCCAAGGCCTGTGTTAAAGAGGCCGATGGTTAAAACGGCAAGCCAATTTACCGACGCTGGGTCCGCGGGCAGCTCAATGCCATGGAATACAACAGTAACTAGAGCAACAATAGCGCAGCCAAGGCCCAGCTGAATGCTGGTGCCTTCAATACCAGAAACATCTTTGAGCTGCCTGTTACAAATAACCATAACGGCATAAAGAACAGCAGAGAGAGCGCCTAGAAGAAGGCCAACTGGCGAGAGGTTCAGTCCAACTCCATAGCCAATAATAAGGGCAGCTCCAATAACAACTACAAGAAATCCTAGTATCTTTTTAGCAGTGAGTTTCTCGCCAAATAAAAGGGGAGAGAGCGCCATTACAATAACGGGACCGCAGTAATACTCAAGCGTTGCAATACCAACGCCTACCAGGCGATACGCCTCAAAAAGGAAGGTCCACTGAAGACCCAAGGCAATGCCTGATCCAACGAGTGCCTGGAAGTCCTTGGGGTAGTTTTGAATGGTAAAAGCTTCTTTGTGCACAAGCTTAACCGCGAGCAAAAAGAGCGTGCCCAAAAGCATACGGAAGAAGACAATTTGATAGCTAGGAAGATTGATAAAGCTTGCAACGATTCCGTTAGAACCGCAGATGATAAGCGCAATTAGGTAGAGTACGGTAGGTTTAAATGTGGCGTCTCTCATCGGCTACTCGCAAATTTCTGTATCCACGGACTGTGGAATTCTGTCGTTACAAATTACCTGGTAGAACAGTTTTTCTTGCTCTCGTTGATCGGAGGTTTGACCAAGCATCCACATAGTTTTTGCAACCAGGGCTTCGGTAGTCATATCGTCTCCAGAGAGAACGCCGGGCATATCTTGATAGGTTCTACCGACCTCATATACACCCAGGTCAAGACCCTCTTCAGGAACTTGTGTGGTAATAACTACGGTGCGACCAGACGCAATCCAATCGGTGATAGCTTCCTCAAAAGAGCCGTCGTATGAGGGGATGCCGCCAATACCAAAGGTTTCAAGCACAATGGCGTCGTAGTCATTCTTCAGAAGGTAGAAGATAGATGGATTAAGCTCAGGGGTCAGTTTAAGCACAATGACACGCGTATTGAGCGTTTCATAGGTTGTAAGACCGCCATCTACCTGCTCTTGATTTGGAGCACTACGAATAATCTTGTTGCCACGGATGTGGGCAAGCGGTGGATAATTCATGCTCGTAAATGCATTGAAGCTCAGGGTGCGCTGTTTATGAGCGCGGGTGCCGGCAATAACCTCGTTGCCAAAAACCACCACGACTCCGGCGCTTCTGTCGTCGAGCGCGTAGAGAACGGAGTGGTAGAGGTTGAGTTTGGCGTCGGTAAACGGATTTGCCATTGGCTGTTGAGAGCCTGTGAGCACAATGGGTTTCTCGCTATTTTGGATGAGGTAGGAGAGGGCAGCAGCGGTATATGCCATGGTATCGGTGCCGTGAAGGATAATAAAGCCGTCGTAGGCATCGTATGACTCAATGATGGCGTCTCTGATCTGGAGCCAGTTTTGAGGGCGCATATTGGTGCTGTCGATATTCATGACTTGTTTGAAATCAAATTCGCAGAGATCATGAACAAGAGGGACGTTGGCCAAAAGCTCTTCTCCTGAAAGTGAGGGAGCCAAGCCCGATTCAGTGGAAACAGAAGCAATAGTTCCTCCTGTTGCCATCAGTAAAAGTTTCTTCACACGTCCCCCATGAACTCCAATTGTGCAGACTTTACAGAAAATAAGTCTGTATAGCGCTTTATTGTAACGGGATAGATGCTTTTCAGGGCGAGAAAAGCAAAGTCGGTGTATTCTTTTTTTGGTAAACGAATCTTTTAGCAAGGATTGTTGATGGCAGAGAACAACCTCTTTGGTTTTGGTAAGAAAAAGCGTCCAACTCAGGTTCCACCTACTGTCTCCCGTAATGGGGAGTCTTCTACTTCTCCACGTGCGGTACGAGGTCGTCACGCAGCTGTTGGAAGCCGTGCACAGGCGCAGCGTAGGATGACGCAAGATCGCCCAACAAATCCCGTTAACCATGCCCGTGCAGATGCCGCCCGTGCACGTGGTCGAGCAAGAACTGCTTACGGCAATCACTATGGCACGCTCAACCCCAGAGATGAAGCCCAGGCAGCATATGCGGCTAGGAGACGTCGTTCTTCTCGCATGAGGTTGGGTCGTGTGGCGTTGGCGGTATTGCTTGCAGCCATCATTCTGTGGGTTGTATTTACGCTGGTAAGTTCATGTAGCCCAGGAGGCGCTTTTGCGCATGCTCAGGCGCTTGATCCTACCGTTACCCTGGCTGGTTCCGTGAAGGTCGGATAGCCTTACGGGCTGCGACGCGTTTAGCATTTGTGGCTGGCGTGTAAGCTCTATTTTGGGCTCTTGCTTGTAGAGACGCGTGAGAAGTCCAAATTCAAATCAACTGAACCGGTAATACCGTCAACTTGTCCTGTTGAGGTGTATTGCCATATCAAAAAGTTAAAGTTTACGTCTGGCTGATCAACGTATTGTGCCAGCCAAATAGGCTCGTCAAGCGAGACCAGGTCAAAGCGATTCAAATCAACTTTGTTGCCATACACAATAACGCGGTATCCCGCTTCTTGAATAGTGGTGCAAAACGCGCGCGCAATAGCGTTAGTTTCTGCAGGGGAAAGGTTATCTGCGCGGCCGCTGTAATCGGGAGAAGGCTCCAGGTCAAACGCAACAGGGAGAGCAAGCTTTGTAACTCCTGCTTCCCGTAACTGTTGCAGAACAAAAGCGGCCTCCTCGCGAGCTTCTTCCACGTTAATAGCCTGCGAGAAGAAGTACACGCCTACATCAAGACCAGCGCTTTGCGCACCCTTTAGGTTGGTCTCAAACAGCTCATCCGCGCGAATACCACCCTCGGTGGAGCCGCGGTAGCCAATGCGAAGCATGGCAAACTGAATGTTATCGGCAGCAACAGCTTCCCAGTCAATAAACCCCTGGTGAGAAGAGACGTCAACGCCCGTGCGAGTGAGCTCTTCTCCGTCCACCACATAATGCGCACGTCCCGTTGCGTCGTAGCTAAGGTTTTCCCACTCATAGGGGACCTCGTTTTTGATAATCAGATTGTTGTCAAAAGAGAGGGAGAAAAGTCCCTGGCACGATTGCAACAATGCCAGCACAAATACAATGGCCAGCGTAATGAGTCCCCATGTAACAACAGGATTGTTCTGGGAATTTTGCTCAAGTGTATGCATCGCCCGCTGCTTACGTTTTGAAGCGTTTGCAGAAGCAGGTGTGTGTTTAGTTTTAGAACGAGTCGTAGAGTTTCTCGTTTTCTTACTTTTATGTGAGCTCTTAAAAATCACTGGTGAAAGAAATGTCCTTGTTCAAAAATTGGCTCGCAACACACGTTAATGCCCAGCTTGTGATAGATGGACTCGTCGTCGCTTGGAATAATTGACGAGAAATACGCGTCGCATCCACGGAGTAGTTGCGTGGCATCAACGGCTTTTCCGGCCAATGGGTTGGTGATTGAGCTGATAGAGAGCGCAATAAGCATCTCGTCGGCGCAGAGGCTGGTGCGAGCAAGCTTAAAGTTGTTCTCTTTTAGTGCGCAAATAGGCCTTAGGACCTCATCTGAGACAATAAACGTCTTCTTCTCAATACCAACTACGTATTTGAGGGCGTTGAGCAAAAGCGACGCTGGCGCACCTAAAAGCTCCGAAGTCTTGCCGGTAATAATGGTGCCGTCAGGCATAACCATAGCACCCGCAAGCTTTCCTGTCTCTTCTGCTTTGTGCAGACAAGCAGCATGAGCTGGCGAGAAGTTCTGGTCAACGTTAACGTCTTTCATCAAGAGATTAATCTTTGTGAGTTCACGCTCACCCATACCCGTACGCTCGAGTTTCTCGGCAGCCCTAAACCACCTGCGTACAATCTCTGCCTTGGAAGCTTCCTGGCAAACCTCATCATCAATAATGCAGTTGCCAACCATATTGACACCCATATCGGTTGGAGACTGATACGGGCTGGTACCTGCGATTTTCTCCATCATGGCCTTGAGCACAGGAAAAGCCTCAACGTCGCGGTTGTAGTTAACGGTAACTTTGCCGTGAGCCTCAAGGTGATATGGATCGATGATGTTGTTGTCGCCCAAATCTGCCGTGGCTGCCTCATAGGCAACGTTTACGGGATGCTTGAGCGGAAGGTTCCAAACAGGGAATGTCTCAAATTTTGCATAACCTGCGCGGACTCCACGGGCGTTCTCGTTGTAGAGCTGCGAGAGGCAGACAGCAAGCTTGCCAGAGCCAGGACCAGGTGCTGTTACAACTACCAGAGGATGCGTAGTCTTTACGTACTCGTTTTTACCGTAGCCCTCCGCCGAGACAATAAGGTCAATATTGGAGGGGTAGCCCTCAATGGGGTAGTGGCGGTACACGGCAATGCCCATGTTTTCTAGGCGCGCACGATAGGCCTTTGCCTTTGGCTGACCAGAGTACTGCGTAATGACAACGCCGCCAATGGCAAGGCCGCGAGCACGGAAGATGTCCATAAGCCTCAGCACGTCATCGGCATAGGTAACGCCAATATCGCTTCTACGCTTGCCGTTTTCAATGTCGTTTGCGTTGATAGCAAAGACAACCTCTGCCTCGTGAGCAAGCTGCTGAAGCATCTGAGCTTTTGCGTCTGGAGCAAATCCAGGGAGGATGCGAGCAGCGTGGTTATCGTCGAGCAGTTTACCGCCAAACTCAAGGTAGAGCTTACCGCCAAATTCACTGATACGCTGGTGGATTCGATCCGCCTGCATAGTGATGTACTTCTCGTTATCAAAGCCGATACGCATGCGTCCTCCTGCCAAGATTTACTGTAGAAATTGTATCATCAAGCGCAGACTTCCTATACGCTATAAGCTATACAGAAAACAAATAAACAACCAAGGAGTTGTGTATGGATAGCAAGTTTTCACAAACATCTTCTCGTGGCGAGAAGTTCAAAGAGCTGGCACTGAGTGCCTTGCGTGCATTTGGTTATGGTTGTCTTACAGCAGCTGGAATGAGTGCTGTTATCTTTGCATTTGCGTACTTTACCAGCGGTATGGATATGTTTACGGGCATCGACTGGGTGCGCCGTGTTATGTACGTCATTTCTTCTTTGGGAATTATTGCTTGCGGCGTTGGTCTGCTCTTTAGCGGAAAAGAGTACGAGGACCGTCAGATGGGCTTTACGCGTGATATTGATGACCCCATCAGCCTTAAAGAAGGAAAGCTTGATCCTCGTATTTCAAAAATCGAGACCAATCACCTTTCTTGGCAGGCAGCAATCCTTTATGCCTCAATTGGTATGTTTGTAGTTACCACTATCTTTGACGAGGTTATGAGCCATACCTTCTTGATGTAGGTATTCTCGCTAGTACAGAGGTAGTTCTCCCGTTAACGGATCAATATCTTCTGCAGCCAGTGGCTCAAATGCCAGGCAGGTAAATGTTGGTTCTCCATGGAACTCGGTAAAGCCCGCGTCCCTAATAAGGGCCACGACAAAACCACGAGCTTTTCCCTCGACAACAAGCTCAAGCAACGCTTCTTCAGAATCAACATAGACACATACTTTTGCAACGCCAGCATCAAACCAGTTAGTGATTGCAGAGGTATCTTCGTCAGCATGGTCCAAATAGACCCAATTCTGATCATCGGTAACACGAACCTGATCAAGTCGACGCTCTTTTGCAAGTGCCATCAGCGTGGCTTCAACACATGCATGGCTTGCCTGAGCGGCAATTTTACCTTTTCGCATCTTAAGATCGCGACGAATAACAATCATTTGTTTTGATTTATATGAAGAACTTGGCATGAAAAACCTTTCTAGAAACTGAGTGCTAAGTGTACCATTCACGGCTTTCCGATTTTTGTCGCAAGTAAATCTCGAAGGATCAAAAAGGCTCTCTAAAACCAAGAGCGGCGAGAAGAACGTTGAATGTTCAGCTTGTTACATCAATAAGTTAAATAACGGCACCTGAGTAGAAAGTTGATTCTTGTCTATGTTGCTATGGTTGACTGAGGAGGTGTCTATGAGAGAGTTGGTTATTTTTGTCATGTATATCTGGGCTTCAATATCGGATATGCGAAATCGCACTATTCCAAATAGAATCCCTATTTTGCTCGTTATTTTATGGCCTATTTGGCTTGCCGCAAATGAAAAACCCGCTGAGTTACTGATGAATGCATTATGGAGTGAGCTCTTTGTTATAGGTGTACTGATTACAGTAGGTATAGTTACAAAATTTATAGGTCATATGTCTTCTCTGGGAGGGGGAGATATTAAACTTATTCTCTCAACATGCCTTTATCTAGAAATAAAAGAGACATTTGTCTTTTTATTTTCGGCAAATATTTTAGGTGTTATGTTTTCTCTTCTGTTCTTTATTCGGCAAAAATTTTTAAAAAGAGAAGATAGAAATAAAGAAGAAATTACCAGTTCAGATAGTATATTTATGTATACATTTCCTTTTGCACCATTTCTTGGATTTGGTGTGGCACTTGCGCTATTTTTACGCTAAAATCGAGAAGTGTTATATGAATTTAAAAATTCTTCTAATTCCCGAATATATAAAAAGTTTTTTCTGCTATCAATAGTTTACACGTTGCGTTGAGAGATTGAGTACCCCCAACACTCAATTTCATTACTGAATGGCCCCGACTGTTCAGATCTCTCGTTATGCGAGGCAACGTATGCCATGGAGGCAGGACGACTATTAACGTGGTCGCACACATGTCGCCCTGCCTCATGGCAATCTCTTTAGAGCTGTTCGCTCTGTCTTTGATATACCCATTATTTCAAGTGCTTAAAAGTAATAATTACGGCAACTAAGCTATTTTCCTGCGGTTTTATACGTGTCAGAAACAAGCTGCATGGATCATCCAAAAGCTTAAAAGCCAGACGGCATAGAACTGCCTCCCATTTCTTGGACATAAGAAATGGGAGGCAGTTCATATGCGGGTAATTATGATTCTGCAGCGTGTTAGCGTCGGCTTTTAGGCCTGGTGCACAAAATAACGCAGCTTTCTTGTGTTCTGCTGAAGAATTGACATATTCCTAATCAAGATAGCCATGCAGCTAGGCGGTCGCACTACCTGATAGGTCGTGTCCCGAAAAGTGGTGTAAGCAAGCATTTCAGGTGTTTAAAAGAAGTGCGGTTATTTCCTAAAATATAGTCACCACAACCAATTCAGAAAGG
>JAGZUI010000008.1:0-81717 GCA_018380095.1 Atopobium sp. | reverse complement strand
AATGAACTCAATTTAAGGCCACGTAAGCGCCTGGGTTGGAAGTGCCCTTGGGAAGTCTACCATCACCAAACGTTGCACTTGCTTTGAGAATTCAAGCCTGAAAACATCAAAGAATCTGTGGATTTGCCTGATTTCATCAAAGAATCTGTGTCCCAAACACAGATTCTTTGCACTTTTCAGGCAGACTTTGAAGCGTGCCCGAGATTGCCTTTCCATGGACGCTTGCATGGAGCCTGATTTTCTCGCCATTGTAGACCCATGGGTCACTACCTTGTCTTTTGTTGTTGCACTTGCAATGAGAATTCAGGCTACAAAAGAGCAAAAAAGCAGGGTAAAAACCTTGAAAAGCTTGAGAAAATTCTTGAGAAACTTGTATGTAGAGAAGAACTTCCAAAATCTGTGTGTGATCACTCTTTAGGAGGAGTGTATCGAGGACATCGCGAATGTCAAATTGAACCTGATTGGCTTCTTATTTATCGTATTAAAGAAGATGAGCTTGTGCTTGTTGCTACGCGCTTAGGGAGTCATAGCGAACTGCTTGGGTTGTAAATTTTTGAAACTAACTTCTTGAGAGGCAAAGATGAGTAATTCCGAAAACAAAGCAAAAACACTTGTCATAGGAGATATGCACCTTAAAGAAGATCTCATTTTAAGTCGAGTTGACCAAGCGATAAAGAAACTGGATGTTAATCGCGTTGTGTTTTGCGGGGACTATGTTGATGAGTGGCACTCCAACCGCTCGATTATGTTGGATGCGATTGATGACTTTTTAACATGGATTGACGGTAAAAGAAAGCATGGTCTTGATGTTGATTTTGTCCTAGGAAACCATGACATGCAATATTTACGAGGTATTCCAGGGCCTGGTACGCATACCGATCTCTATAAAGAAGTTTCGGAAGCGCTTACCTATATGAAGGTTCAGATGGCATGCGTTGTGGGCAATTATGTAGTAACACACGCGGGCATAACAAGGGAGTGGGCTTATCGCTTTCTTACGTCAGACCAAAGGGAAACTCCTTGTACGCTTTCCGATGCTCTCAATGAAATGTTTCGACGTGGAGACGATAAAGCTCTCGCGGCACTTGACAGTGCAGGGCCAGGTCGTGGTGGAAGCGAAATTGCCAGTCCACTTTGGGCGGATTTATCAGAGCTCTATCAAGATCCGCTTCCTGGTGTCAATCAAATTGTTGGACATACTCCCGTTGAATCCATTGATATATGGGAGATTCCTACCAAAGATGGTGCACGTACAAAATCAAAGTTGATTTTTTGCGATACGTTCAGTCTTACGCCACATTTGATAGCCGTTGGAGATGGCAGCATGCTTCTGGTTGAGGGCACGTCGGCCAGAGTGGTAACTTCAGAAGAGCTGGGCTTGGAGTCGTGGGATATGGCTTCTTGGAACTGGATGAATACCTACGTATTGCCATTTTTGTAGAGCGATTAGGGTGACAATAAAAAGAAGTAGTAGGCGAATACGGATCTTGAGGTTCAAGCTCTTGTAGTTCTCCGTCCGTAATGAGTGCAATGTCTTCCGCGAGCTTTCTTGTTATGCCTGAATATGAGTAGTACACAATCAAAGGATTCATGTAAGGATTCCTATCGGTCGGCTGGTGTAATGTAGTGCCGACGCATTATATCGCCAAATTATCCTTTCATAGCTACGTGCGAGCACATGGTTTGCATTGATATGCAATGAGGCCAATGACAAGGCTATACCAATCGCTATACCAAGCGCGAGGTTTGGTCCTATGGCAAGAGCCGGTATTCCCATGAGCATGCCGCAAATGTAAGGCACAAGCCACACAAGCCAAACTCCAATACTGAGACGATGGAAGCGAGCGAGCGTTGTAGGATTTTTCTTGGAATACACAATGGTTGCCCATACTGCGTGTACGATCATAAGGATAATTGCAAGTGCTCCGGTCGTCGCATGTACCGGATTCTGAGAGCCGTTTTGTGCAATAAAAGACATACATGCTGTTCCTGTTGTGTCACACGTAAGCCCCAAGTAAAAAAGCACGATATGACTCAGTTTAAGTGTGCCCGACTGGCGTTCGGCAAAAACGCCAATAGTATAAAAAACGAGCGCACCCGTAATCGCTACCGTAGAAAATCCAAGCATAAAGACACCATCCCATACATATTGCTCTACCTTTTGGTTCAAACATTTGGCCGTGATTTATGGACGGTATTGATGCTAGTTGCCATAGTGTGAACAACAATACGGTTTGGTTCACAATGCTTTGGTCAGACGCTATTTTAGAGATTATGCCGGCCGGTATCGTAAAGTCCGCGTTCAAGGAGTGTAAACAGTACCGTGCAATCGGCGTTTTTCTCGCGTAAGGAATCCAACATGGCACGCACGGTAAACGTCGTAATAGACGCTACATCTATCTCTGCCGGTAGTGTTTTCCAATCAATATGCTCATCTTGTGTGAGAACTTTTTCAAGTCCTGACTTTGCATGTTCAAGCATGGTATCCATGCGAATTTGGGCGGCGAGAAGATCGGCTTTTGGAAGATCTTTCCAGTCCCTTAACCAGTCTCTCCTAAAGACAGCAACTGCTGCAGAGGCGCAATCCCAAAGTCTCTTGCAATACTCGACGTATGATTCTTCCACGTTGATATGACATATTTCCTGGAAGAGAGTGTGCTCAAAGTAACGTTCAGCGGCCGCGACCATGATGTCGCTCTTTGAAGGAAAGAGTTTGTACAAGTAGCCAACTGAAACATTTGCATTCCGTGCGACTCCTCGTGCGGAAATTGCGGCAAGTCCTTGTTTTGCCCCAATAGAATAGGCGGCTGCAATGATTCTTTCTTTTTGTGCGGCACTGTCATCAATCTCTGTGGTTTGGATTGTATTTTTCTTGCGCGCAGCATGACTCTGCTCACTCATAAAACACAGGCCTTTCGCTTTTATAGCCGCTGTATACGTATGGCGTACGCACTTTATAATACCGGCTATTATACCTTGTGAAATTGCCTCGATATTTTCGAAGTTGGAGAAACAACGGGCTTCTTGTCGGCGAATTTCAGGAGGAATAACGGCGTACAGCAAGCCTTTCGAGTCAAGTCCACATTAGTGTGCAAATTTGTAATCATCGAATCTGTCACTGTCTAGGCCACTTTTCTGAGTTCGATTTGGTTACGGGTAATCTTTGCCGAGGTTGGGATCTTGGCCTTAAGTTCCTCGCAAGCCGGAGTGTAGTAGATCTTACGCTGAGCTTTCCAACGTTCATTTTCTTCCATAAGAAAAGCACCCATGAGTCTTATTACAGAGGATACATTGGGAAATATTCCGATTACCTTTGACCTACGCTTTATCTCCTTGTTAAGTCTCCCAAGGTAGTTTGAGGTACGTACACGCCTACGCATTGAGATGGAAGGCTCCATCACCGTCATTGCGTCGTCCACGTGCGGCGAGTGATCTGATAAAGGAAGTCCAGCTCTCCTTGGTCTCTGCGTCAGCCAAAGATATACCGATGATCTCCTTGAGTCCGCCATCAGTAAGTCCTATGGCTACCAGCAGTGCTTTTGACACAATACGATGGTTCTCTCGTACCTTTATATAGGTAGCATCTACCACTACAAACAGGAGTTGTCTCAAGGCGACGGTTACAAAATGCATCGACGGCCACATCGAGCTCAGTGTATGCCTCAGAGACACTCTGTTTTGAAAATGACTTCCCACAGATATCTTTCATAACTCTTCCGACCTTAGCCGTTGAAACTCAAAAGATAACCATCTCTGCCATTGTGGTAACAAGTGCTGCCTCACTTCTTCTGTAGTTCTCAAAGACAAGGGTCTTAAAGGGAACATTTCTATGTCTTGGCACTTGCACCTCAAGAGTACCTATTCTCGTGGTTAGAGTTCGCTCTTTTGTGCCATTACGACTGTCGGTACGCATATCTAAGCGCTCATAGGGAAAACACAAAGTTGCTCTTCTGATTCTCTGCGCAATATAGCATTCAATGTTTGTTGGAGCAGTATGCGAAATGCATCGCTTCTGTCCTTAGAAAGCAACTGTAGAATCTCTTCTTGATCGAGAGTACTATTGATTTAAGCCATGTTTTACCTCCAAGCCTCTTCTGTTTTCTGGCGATTACAAGTTTACTTGGAAGTGGACCTCTGGCTCATTTCCATCTTTTATACCATTTTAGGGACGTGATCCGTGTCCTTACCATACGCGCCATTGCAATGATTCTTCTCCTTTTCATAGTAGTAGGTTTGGCCGTTATGGCTTTGTCGACGACGTCTGTAAATTATTATCTCATGGCTGCGGTCAGTGTATTTGTGGTTTGGAGGTGGGCATGGGATTGCCCGCCACGCAAAGCTGGGGCATGGAACGCGTTCTCAATCAACAAGCAGACGGTGGAGCTGCTCTCATTTCTACTTTCCAGCAGCTGGAGTGTCTTTTGGGAATTGGAATTTTTGGTCGCCCACGGAATCATGGTATACAGCAACATGTAAGGGAACCACTGCAGAAGGCTTTGCATCTATCTCACTTGCCTTTGAAACGGCACATGGGCAGGATGCTATGCAAGCGCAGGCACTACGCGCCGCCGCAAGTAGTGCGTATGCCTATGCTATTCTAATTGTGTTCTGTGTGACGGCTGCTCTCTGCTCCTTCTGGTGGCAGGATTTGTCGCATATATATCGAAATTAGAGCGAGAAGAACATGCAGGAAAACGAAAAAGTTAATAAACGTGGTATTTCATTACAGGCTAAACAGGCTCGTGAGGCATGACAAGAACAGCGTCTTCATTCCACACGTTCCCGTTTGTGCTCTTGTGGACTCAAGCTTATTGTTGAGCATGGGTATGATGAAACGGCGGCTCAAGATACAGCCCAGGCCGCCGGAGTTCTACCATGACCTTCTTTCGCCATTTTCCCTCCAAAGAGGATGTCGTTCTTGGAATGCCTCCCGATAGCGCCGGTATCGTAGTTGCCGAGCATGTGCTTACTGGCGCAAACAAAAGCCTGCAGCCGTTTGAGATTGCTCGCATTGTCTTAGATGCGGTCGTGGAGGAACTCGGTACCGATGGACTCTCTGATATTGCCCTTAGACTTTCCATCGTTCACGAAAATCCTACACTCTTGAAGGCTCTGTATGCGCGCATTCCCCAGTGGATACGGGTCGTGGATGCTCTTCTCGCCAATTCACTACGTACGGCACATGATGATGCTTTCTCAATGCACCTTAAGGCGTCAGCCATGGTAATGTACTGGGTTGAAACCTTGTGCGAATGGTCTCGCCGTGGAGGTACCAAAGCAGACCGTGCACTCTTACAGACAGTTGCTGGAGAGACGGATGCGGCAATTGCCACTGTGACGAAAAGTTATAAGTGACAATAGAGTTGTAGCCATGAAGTTTAAGAGCGTATGATACGCCATCCAGCAGCTTCCCGGCGCATCTCGATGAAGCGCCGGTAGATGCCAGCCTCCTTCATTAGCTCATTATGTGTACCACGCTGAACGATGCGCCCGCCGTCGATCACAAGGATCTGGTCAGCATCACGCACCGTGTTCAGGCGATGTGCAATGGTAACAAGGGTCTTTCCTCGTGTCAGTTCCGTTACTGCCTGCATAAGCAGGTGCTCGTTTTCCGGGTCGACCGAGCTCGTAGCCTCGTCAAGGATGACGATCGGCGCATCCTTCATGATGGCGCGTGCAATGGATACTCTCTGGCGCTCTCCACCGGAAAGGTTTGCCCCGCCTTCTTCAAGCACCGTGTCGTATCCGTCAGGAAGTTCCATGATGAAATCATGGCAGCGTGCGCGTTTGGCCACAGCGATGACCTCTTCGCGCGATGCATCGGGGCGACCAAAGCGAATGTTATTCTCGACGGTGTCATTGAACAGGTATACGCTCTGGAACACCATCGATATGTTTGCAAGCAGGCTTTCCGCCGTTCCCTCGCGGACATCAATGCCACCGATGGTAACGTGGCCCTTCTCGACATCCCAAAAGCGCGCAAGCAGATTCACCAGCGTTGTTTTACCCGAGCCGCTCGGGCCGACAAGCGCGCAGGTTGAGCCTTCGGGAATAAAGAGTGTTACTCCTTCTATGACACGACGGCCGTCACCGTAACCGAATGAGACATCCTCCATGGCTAGGGCAAATCCGTCGGGCGAGAGCGTCTCATCCGTAAGGTCTTGCTTTGGCACCGAGCATACCTCGTCAATGCGGTTAAGCTCTCCTTCGATCTTCTTGGTGAGAAACGCACTGTTGTTCGCGCTGATAAGCTCTCCGTAGATCATAAAAGCGGCAACCAGCAGCGTGAGCGCCCACGAGAGAGACAGAGCGCCTGTCAGATACAGTGTGCATGCGGCGAGAAGAACTCCGCAGCTTGCAAGGTTGAACACGAGCGCATAGAGCTTGAGGATACCTTGTGCCGCCTGCTCTTGATCGTAATCTGCCTGGCGTTTCCGCTCAAAGGATGCCTTTGCTGCGGCAAGTGCGTCATCGGGTGTCGCGAATGCCCGCAATACAGCCATGCCGCGGGCGTATTCGATCACCTTGTCAGTCATTTCCTCCTGTGCGGCAGTGACCTCCCGTGTGACGGCGGTCGAGCGTCTTCTCAGCCAATCCAAAACAATAAGGCCTACGGCAATGCCGACAAAGGTAATGAAGGCAACCGGTGGCGCTTGAAACAGGAAGAACAGACTCATGATCACTGCCATGGCTACGCCGCCCGAAAGTCCCGTGAGACAGATGGTCATGAACTCTTCGAGTTGGTGCACCGTGGTAGTGAGCGTGGTGGTTATCGCCGAGAGACGCTGCTCTGAGAAGTAGCCCATGGGAGCGCCTTTTAAGCGGTCGCCCACCCGTAGCCGCAGATCACGGAAGATGTGGAACCCCTCGGCGTCCATCTGTATGTCCACGAGATATTGGAAGGCAAACTGACCCGCTACGCTGATGGCGAGGATCCCTAAACATTGCAGGGCAACTCCGGCGCTCAGGTGACTTCGCATCTCAAGGGCCCACCATACCGCTATGAGCATTCCGGACATGAAGAACGCTTTAATGACATTACAGACCATGCCTGCCATGAGGCTGCGGCGTGATGCCGGTGAGAAGCTTCCGGCCAAGTCAAGGATGCGTTTCATTATTGCAAACATGAGGGCTCCTCTTCTGCGTTGACGGTAGAGCTCATATGTTCTTTCCACATGCGAGCATACAAAGGACAGGTTTTCAGCAATTCACCGTGACGTCCGCGCGCAACGATGCGTCCGCCGTCCATGACGAGGATCTGGTCGGCGCCTGTGATCGTTGATAGGCGGTGGGCGATAGTAACAAGTGTTTTTCCTGCTACAAGCTTGCTCAAGGCTCGCTCTACCAGAGCTTCGTTTTCAGGATCGGCATAGGCAGTGGCCTCATCAAGAATGACGATGGAAGCATCTTTTAAGATGGCGCGGGCAATGGTGATGCGTTGGCGCTCGCCGCCGGAAAGCCTTGCACCTGCCTCACCGGCAGGAGTGCGATACCCTTGAGGAAGCCGGCTGATGAACTCATGAGCGCCGGCTGCACGTGCAGCAGTCTCGACCTCTTCATCGGTTGCATCCGGCATGCCCATGCGGATGTTGTCGGCGATGGTCCTATCAAACAAAAACGTGTCCTGTGCCACATACGAGACGTGCTCCATAAGCTGCTCGAAGGGAATGTCTCGCACATCGGTACCGCCGAATGAAATGCATCCGGAACGTACATCCCAGAAACCGGCCATAAGCTTAGCTACCGTTGATTTGCCCGATCCGCTGGGTCCTACGATAGCCGTGATCTGCCCCGGCTCCGTCTTAAAGTTGATATCGTGCAACACCTCCGTACCCTCATGATAAGAAAAAGAGACGTTCTCAAAAGTGAATGACTTGCCGTCAAGCATTACGCGCTCACTTGGCCGTGAGAGCTCAGGCTCTCCTAAAAAGTCCCAGACTACGTTCAGGCAGGTATCCATACGTGAAATTTGGCCTGCCGCCTGGGAGAACTTGAGTATTCCTCCGATGAATCCCAATGGGATGGTGATGCACACCATGAAGGCAGGCAATGCGATCCGTCCGACCGAAAGCAGCCAAACGCCGAGCGGTAGCGAGAAGAGCAGCGTACAGGGGACGATAGCCCGTATCGCCGCCATCCATATCCAGCTTTGGCGAAACCATGCAAGCGTGGAGTCGTGATACTCGGCTACTGCCTCGGAAAACGAGCCGTATGAGGATGCGGTGCGTCCGAACGCTTTGATCACCTGGATACCGTTGACATACTCTACCAGCGTTGAGTTCATCCGCTGTTCACTCGCAATATAGCGGGCCATTTTGGGCTTATAGTCCCGCATCATGCCAAGATAGAAGAGCAGGCATAAGGGGATCGTGGCAATCCCGGCAAGTCCCATACGCCAGTTGATGGCGAATACGATGATCATTGCCAAAAGCGGCGCAAATACCGTGCTTGGAAGCTCGGGCATGAAGTGCGCAATGGCGTCCTCAAGTTGGTTCACGTTGTCTACGAACCGGTTCTTGAACGTGCCCGTCGGTGTGTCGACGATGGTCCCCATGGGCACACGAGCCATCTTCTCTGCCATCTGCTCACGCATGGTGCGTAGAGCCTTGAAGGCGATCCCGTGGCTGATCATGGAAGAGCGCCAGGTGAACAGGAACTTTGCAATCTGGGCCGCTGCTGCTGCGGCTGATAGGAGAGCAGCTGACTCAAGCGTGAGCGTCCCTTCCGCCAATCCCGCGGCAAGTAAGGCAACGACAATATAAGGAACCATGCCTGCCGCCTCGCCTATGCATGCTAGAAGAAGCGAGAAGAGCATTCGATTCCTGTCGGGCCGCATAAAATAGAAAAGCTTTGAAAATGCACTGGGACGTGCCGTCCGGTTTTTTGGCGTAATGTGACTCATGGAGACATCAATCTCTTTTCTGCAATGACAAGTCAACGATGTAATCGCCTGCCAGTTGCGCCAACAGTTCGTCGTGCGTTATAACCACAACTGCTTTTTTCTCGGATGCGAGTTTGCGGCACCAATGCACCACCTCGTGCATCCCGTGTCCGTCAAGTCCGCTTGTGGGCTCGTCAAGTACAATAAGCTCGGCATCTGAGCAGTATGCCGTCGCAAGTATGACGCGCTGCTTCTGCCCGCCGGAAAGACTGGCCGGATGTCGGTCGGCCAAATCCGTCAGACCAAAAGCTGCCAGTGCCTCCCAGGCGCGTGCCTTGAGTGCATCATCCACCTGTCGGCCAAGCACCACTTCGTCCGCTACGCTGCCGGCATACAGCTGATAGTCAACGTCCTGCATGACAAAGTAGCTGAGGAGGCGGCGTTCTTTACGGGAAAGATGTTTCCCGTTTCTGGCGACGATGCCTCTCTGCTCTCGAGCGGCTCCTACAAGGACTTTTGCGAGCGTAGTTTTGCCTGTTCCGTTTTCACCACATATGACCGTTACGGATCCGAATGGAAATTCAGCGGTAATGCCCTTGATTCCGCGTTTTGTTGAAGGGTATAGATAGGTCACATCTGTCATGTGCCAACCGTCCGCATCCTTTGCGGGATAGGACTTGATTTCAGAGTCGGATTTCATGTCGGGGTGTCGAAGCCCAAACTTTGCCGTTTCGTGTTCGGAAAGAGACGTGAACTTCTCGACATCCCACCGAGCGGCTATGCGTCCTTCCTGAAGATATACAAACTCATCGGCTACAGGCAAAAATTGATGGAGTCTATGCTCGGAGATGATCAGTGCCACGCCGTTTCTTTTAAGCTCTCCGAGGATCTTGATAAGCGACTGAGACCCCTCTGCATCCAAATTCGAGGTGGGTTCGTCAAGTATCAGGATCTGCGGACGGTTGGCTATTGCAGCCGCAAGAGCGACGCGCTGTTTTTGTCCGCTTGAGAGCTCGGTGAGCTTCTCGGCAAGAAGTCGGCTGACACCGCTGAGTGTTGCCGCCTCTTGGACGAACTTGATCGTATCTGAGGGATCAGTACCCAGATTTTCCAGGGAAAATGCAATTTCGTCGCCTACCGTCCCCATGAAGAATTGACTTCTCGGATCTTGTGTGACTACGCCTATGCTTTTCGTGCGATTGCGCGGGGACAGATCAAACACGTCCGTTCCGTGTACAAGGACCACTCCGCTCTTCTCGCCGGGAAAGAAGGTTCCTGCGAGGCCGTCGATCAGGCGCAGAACCGTTGATTTTCCGCTGCCGGAGCGTCCGCAGAGTACGGTGCATGAGCCTGCCGGGATGTTGAGGCAGATATCCTGTACACAGCTTTCCGTAGATTCGTATCTGCCGGCTGATACCTCACTATCAGCTGATGTTTCATCTGAAAGCTCAGACTCGTCGAGGTAGTAAAACGAAACGTTCTTCAAAGCGACGGTTTCCGTACCTCTCACAAAACCGCCTCCAACGCATATATGCCGGCGACGGCTGCAGTTACAACAAGAGCGCACATTGCGTCGCGCAAGGTGAATCCCACGTGATATACCGACGTTCGTCCTGTACCTATCCCAATCCCTCGCAGTTCAGCCGATGCGGCGAGTTCGTTTGAGAGTCTCAGCGAGCGCATGACAAGCGGCGTGTAAAAGCATTCGTATGCGAGCGCGGGGTGTCTCACAATACCCAGTAAGCTGGGGAAGATGCCCCGCATGCGGATTCCGCGAAGTATTGAGCGCATCTCAAACGGAAGGATCGAGGCAAATCTGAATATCATGCAGATCCCAACGAGGAATTTTTGCGGGAGATGCCACCGGTCGAGTGCGCACATGATCGCCGAAGGAGAAAGCGAGAAGAACGCGCAGCCGGTCGTAAACGGGGGAATCATGTGCAGCATGCTTACAAAAAGAACTCCGTACAGCCCTGGGAGGGGAAGGAAGCTCAGGCCGCATATGACTGTGAAGCTCACACAGGTCCTTGTCGCACTTCTCGTCCGTCCGTTTGCGGCGAGATAAGCTGTAGCGAATGCCTGTAAAAGCACCGTCTCAAGGAGGTTCACTATCAGCATGGATACGATCCCCACAAGAAAGAACGACAACAGATGTGTTCTTGGATCAAGGCCGAGAAGACCGCACTTAATGTCCGTCTCTTCCATGTCGTTCATGCGATTTTCGCTTTACGGACGTGTTTTTTCAAGAATTTTGATCCAATAAGGCCGCCAACGATCGTTCCCGCTGCAAACAAAGCCATCATCAGAAGGATCCAGGGGAGTTCGGTATATTGGGCGATCATCGCGGTAACGTCGGCGGCATTGTAGTAGGTTTCCAACTGTTTCATGTAGGCTTCTCTGAACAGTACATACGGTATGATTCCATAAAAACCAAACGTCACCCAATAGACGATATAGCCGCCGATGACGCGTTTGATATCGTGATAAGAATCTTTACCCCACATAACCAGCTCGCCTATGACTGCGCCCACAATAGCGACCGGTGCACAGTAGAGTCCGCCCATGAAGGTGTAGAGGACACCAAATATGAGGATCGATCCGGAAAGTACGCCACGTTTGCCGATGCGGTCGGCCATGACGAGATAGAACGGTGTTGCCAGTAACGGAAACAGCCATGAGCCAACGAAGAACGTATTTTGTGGTGCCAACACCATGTCTTCGACTACTTTTGCCACCGTGATAAGTATCATGATGATGAGATTGAATATTACAAATGTCAGGATGTCGTGCATGGTCCACCTGGTATTTTTGGAGCTTTCAACTTCCGTTTTCATAGATGATCCTCCTTACTGTCGACTCTTTATATCGATGCACATCGATCGATTCGCCGATCAATTGTTAGCTATAGGAAACTCTGCTTTATAATGGATAAACAGCATGTTCCTGACAACTGCATTGATGAGATGCGTCCCTATACGGAATGAGAAGGCCTGATCAAGGAAGAAGCCTGGGAACCGGACGAGTGGAAAGGAAGGAAGATGAAAAGTATTGAGACAGATCTTTACCGTGGGGCGTTTCAGGGATGGGATCTCAAGCCTTTGAAGGAAGTTCGTGGTTATGGCCCTGAAGGCGTCCTACACACCTTTGAAAATGAGCTGGGATCCGGTGAGTACTGGGCGTACTTTCGCGGAAGTCTTTTTGCCGTGAATGCATTCAGGATGAACTTTGCAAAAAGCGGGATCATGCGGTACCGCTGTACCGAGCACATCTGCCTGGGATGCTACGATGATGTCAAGGGTATGGTGCAACGTCAGGGTGCGCCGCTCGCTCCGGGGGCCATCATGGTATATCTTGGGGGTGAGAATGAAGAATATGAGATGCGATTCTCAAAAGGGGCCGTAGCAAGGGCTTCGTCTATCACTATTTCTCCCGACTACTATCGGGATTATCTACAAAGCAGGTTTGGGGATATCAGAGATGTCCGGGAAGCCTTTATCAAAGTTGACGGAAAACATGATCTTCCCGAACTTGTCGATCTGCTCCGCAAGGCACGTGCGTATCAGGGCAAGGGAATTGCCGCGGTGCTGTTCTATGAGGGCGTGATTGCAGAGGCTGTCGCTCTTGTTATGGAATACGCTACCCGAGAAGATGGAAGCGAAGAACATAAGGCTCTGTCTCAGGATGATACACGCGCTATCTGCCATATCAGTGCCTACATTGCCGACAACCTGAGTGGAGACCTCTCCTGTGCACGGCTTGCCTCAGAGCTGTACATCGGGCAAACCAAGCTGAAAAGGCTGTTCAAAACCGCGACGGGGCTTTCACCTTCTGCGTATGTCATACGGGAACGAATGGAAGAGGCTGTTCGGCTGCTCAAGGAAACCGATCTTCCGATTGCAAGCGTCGGTAAGGCGGTCGGTTACCGCAAACCGGGTGCGTTCACGGAAGCATTTCGAAGGAACAAGGGTTTCTCGCCGGTGGACTTTAGAAAGAGCAATGGTGTTCAGTGAACCCTCACTGCGGTTAATCCTTCGAAAATCATCAACGTAATGGCTCGAAAAACATAGTTGAGTTAGCTCGAAAATCATAAATGGAAATCCTCGAAAATCATAAATGAAGAGTTGAATTTGTGCTATCATCAGGCATTACAATAGTTCTTACGAGGAAGGGGGTCTTATGAGATATTCAAAGTTTAAGCCGGAAACATACATTCCTCGTATTATTGATTCACAGGTGCAGGTCCTTCTGGATACCTTTGGTGGTATAGAACTTTGTGGTCCTCGTTGGTCGGGGAAATCCTGGACGGCACAGTCATTTGGCGAGAGTGTGACACGTGTGGATGAATCCGAACAGATCTATATGGATGATCCACAGCTCGCTCTTGTTGGTGATACCCCTCATGTTATTGACGAGTGGCAAGATATACCTGCTATATGGAATATTGTACGTCATAGGATTGATGATAGTGCAAATAAGCCGGGACAGTTTATTTTGACAGGCTCCTCCACTCCTCCCGAGGATGAAAAAAGACATAGTGGAGCAGGACGCATTGCACGGTTGCGTATGCATACTATGAGTCTTGCAGAGACTGGAGATTCTACGGGAGCAGTATCTCTTTTGGGACTCTTTGAAGATTCCTTCCAGCCGGCGCAATCTCATATTGATCTCGCCGATTTAGCCAATATTGTATGCCGCGGTGGGTGGCCAGCTCTTCAAACAAAAAAATTGGCGGATCCAAGGGCCGTTACCGATGAGTATCTTAATGCACTTTTTGATGTAAGCATGCCTCGCGCTGGGAAAAGTCCACTTCTGTCCCGCCGCATAGCTGCATCTCTTGCTCGAAATGTAGCAACGAGTGCAACGCTGGGTACCGTGAGAGATGATATTGCTGCCTTTGACAATATAGCTCCGGTGGATGGGACCATATCCTCATACCTTGAAGAGTTTAGACGCAACTATTTTATTGAGGAGCTCTCGGGCTGGGATGCGCCAATCAGGTCAAAGTCAAGGCTGCGCACGAAACCAAAACGATATTTCTGCGATACGTCTCTCGTGGCCAGTTTATTAGGTGTCGACTCTTCACGCTTACTTAAAGACGGACAGCTTTTTGGTTTATTGATTGAGTCACTCTGCATTCATGATTTGTCCGTTTACGTTTCCGCTTTGCCTAAGTCGTATGGGGGATCTTTACGATATTATGCGGACGCCGATGGGCTTGAGGTTGACGCCATTATTGAATTGACGGATGGTCGATGGGCAGCCATTGAAATCAAGATGGGGGAATCTAAAGTGGAAGATGCGGCTGCGAATCTCATAAGAGTTGCGAGAAAGGTGGCTGCTAATCCTGCAGCAAGAAATCCTAAGCCTAGCTTTATGGCTGTGCTGCTCGGTAAAGGGACGATGGCGCGTAGACGGCGCTCGGATGGGATATATGTTATTCCGATCGATACCTTGGGGGCATAAGAGATTGTGGAGAGGAATATTCGAGTAAAGTGCATTTAAACTCCAACTTCTCCATCTTACGTGTGTCCTTCAACTGATTCTAAATAAAGCTGTCTTGTATATAATGAAATTCATGCGACACTTGCTTGACCCTTCTATACGGGATACGAATCGGAGAAGATGTGACACTCTTTGGAAAATCAGTCCGGTTTTTCTCGTCATGTCTGAGTTGTTTTTCTCAGACTTCATGCATTTTTCAGGCTCGCAATCGCAAGTCAATTGGCTCCGCACGCAAAAAGCCGCTGGTACTTCGTGTACCAGCGGCTTTGTTCGTAGAGCTTAGCGCGCAGTAAGAGCGCGCCTGGCGAGAAACCCTATCGTCTAGCTCCAGGGATCGCGCTCAAAGAGCGGATCGCTCACGGGGCGACGATCGGAATACGGGTCGTAGCCATCATCGTCCTCGTTTTCTGCGCGTGCAAACTCCGGGTCAACAACCTGCGCTTTCTTGGAATCTGCGTCCTTGTGCGTCGCGGCCTTCGCGGTGGCCGTCACAACGTCCTTGCGTGCTGTGACCTGTGGCTTGACCGTCGCAGCGACCGAGGCCTGCGCCGTAACCTCCGATGCAGCTTGCGCCTTGGCCTCTGACGTTTGGTTCACCAGCTTGCCAGTTTCGTCACACATACGCAGCCTCATTTACTTCTTGCGAGCAACCAAGTTGCCATTCTCGTCAGTATCAACCAGAACAGTATCGCCCTCATGCAGCTCACCCGCAATAATCAAGTTTGCCACCTGGTCAACAACGCGACGCTGAATGAGTCTCTTCAGAGGACGAGCGCCGTAAACAGGATCCAGGCCGTCAAGAGCCAGCGACTGCTTAGCAGCCTCGGAAAGCTCCAGCGTCATGCGCTCGTTAGCAAGTCTGCTACGAACATCCTTGAGCTGAATGTCCACAATGTGCTCAATGTCCTCAAGACCCAGAGGCTGGAAGATTACCACGTCATCGATACGGTTCAAGAACTCAGGACGGAAGGAGCTACGCAGCGCCTCCATAACCTGCTTTCTGGACTCCTCGTTGAAGCCCTCTGCGCCGGCACCAGCAATGAACTGCGAACCAACGTTACTGGTCATGATAATGATGGTGTTCTTGAAGCTCACTACCCTACCTTGACCATCGGTTAGGCGACCGTCGTCCAGCACTTGCAGCAAGATGTTGAAGACGTCGGGGTGAGCCTTCTCCATCTCGTCCAGCAAGATGACGGAGTATGGATGCCTACGAACTGCCTCGGTAAGCTGTCCGCCCTCGTCATAGCCCACGTATCCTGGAGGTGCGCCAATAAGACGCTGGACCGAGAACTTCTCCATGTACTCAGACATATCAATGCGGACCAGCGAACGCTCATCGTCAAACAGCAACTCTGCCAACGCCTTTGCCAGCTCAGTCTTACCTACGCCGGTTGGGCCCAGGAAGAAGAAGCTGCCCAGAGGCTTGTTTGGATCTGCCAGGCCTGCGCGAGAACGGCGAACTGCTGCAGCAACTGCGGAAACAGCGTCGTCCTGACCAATAACGCGCAGGTGAAGCTGGTCCTCAAGGTTCTTGAGCTTGTCCATCTCGCCCTGCATCATCTTGGATACAGGAACTCCCGTCCACGAAGAAACTACCTCGGCAATCTCGTCCGTGGTGACCTCTTCTTTGAGGATTCCACCATCTTCCTGCTTGGCGAGAAGGGCTTTTTCTGCCTCATCGTATTTACGCTCAAGCTCTGGAATGGTGCTGTAACGAAGCTCAGATGCCTGCGCCAAATCACCCTCGCGGGTCACGCGCTCCATCTGCGTCTTTGCGTCCTCAATCTGGGATTTCAAGTCCTGTACCAGGTCAATTGCGCCGCGCTCGTTCTGCCAGTTGGCCTTCATGCCATCAAGCTTCTCCTGCGTCGTAGCAATTTCTGCGCGGAGGTTTTCCAGGCGCTCCTTAGAAGCAGCGTCCTCCTCCTTCATCAGAGCTTGCTCCTCAATCTGCATCTGAGTGAGCTGACGATCAACCGCATCAATCTCTGCTGGCATAGAATCCAGCTCCATACGAAGCCTTGATGCAGCCTCATCTACCAGGTCAATTGCCTTATCTGGCAAGAATCGGTCAGAAATGTAGCGGTTAGAGAGGTCCGCTGCTGCAACCAAAGCGGAGTCCGTAATACGGACGCGATGGTGCTGCTCGTACTTCTCCTTAAGGCCACGCAGAATAGAAATGGTGTCTTCAACAGAAGGCTCGGAGACAAGTACGGTCTGGAAACGACGTGCAAGAGCAGCGTCCTTCTCGATGTACTTGCGGTATTCATCCAGCGTAGTAGCACCAATTGCACGAAGTTCGCCACGAGCAAGTGCTGGCTTCAAGATGTTACCAGCGTCCATGGATCCCTCGGAAGCGCCGGCGCCCACGATGGTGTGGAGCTCGTCGATGAAGAGGATAATCTGGCCGTTAGACTTGGCCACCTCTTTTACCACGCTCTTCAAGCGGTCCTCAAACTCACCGCGATACTTTGCGCCTGCTACCAGGGCAGACATATCAAGCTCAACAAGCTCTTTGTCACGCAGGGTGCTTGGAACGTCGCCAGAAACAATACGCTCTGCCAGGCCTTCTACGATTGCGGTCTTACCAACACCAGGCTCGCCGATAAGAACAGGGTTGTTCTTGGTGCGGCGGCTCAGAACCTGAATGGTACGGCGAATCTCTTCGACGCGACCAATAACTGGATCAAGCTTTCCCTGGCGAGCAAGGTCGGTCACGTTGCGACCGTACTGCTCCAAGGCCTCAAACTGCGGCTTTGCGTCCTGAGAGGTTACGCGTTCATCGCCACGGAGCTCGTTGTAGACCTCTTCCACGCGCTTAGCAGTAACGCCGGCGTCGCGAAGAATCCTACCTGCATCAGTGTTGTCGTTTGCCAGCGCAGTGAGCAGATGCTCGGAGGTCACGTAGGAATCGCCCAGCTTGGTGGCAAGCTTCTCGGCCTCGTTGATAACCTTAAGAAGGTCGTTACCAATGCCAATCTGTGCTCCGCTTACTTTTGGAGCCTTAGAGATTGCCTGGTCTACCTGCGTGGCAATTGCATCAGAATCTGCGCCAATCTTCTCCAAGATAGAACGCAGGTTGCGCTCATTGCTGTCCAGCAGCGCCTTGAGCAGGTGTGTTGGTGCAACCTCGGAAGCCTCTACATCGCCAGCAATACCAAGAGCTGCCTGCAGTGCTTCCTGGGCGGTTACGGCCCATTTATCTAGTCTCATAAAATCACCCTCCTACCCCAAACAAAATCGTGCCGGGGACTGAATCTTCATCGGATTCTATATACCCCCAAGCACGACTTTTAATACATATCTAAGTGTGTTTGTATTAGATTTTCTTATTGATTGGTACTGAGCTTTTTCGCAGCCGCGCTCTGAGCTTTTTCGCAGCCAAGCGTTAAGCTTTTGCAGCCCTACCCGCGCCTTACTGCCTCTAAAATTCAGCCTCTTCATAGACAAGATTTTGCTCAGTCTCTATTGTCGAGAAAAACTTGGCAGGTGTAAGCACTGGTATATCCGAGCGAACAAAATCTGCCGTGTTTCTTGTGACGATATAATCTGCCTTTATCTTTTTTGCTGCGCGCCAAATAAGACAGTCTTCAAAGTCTTCCCACTGCTCCGACAGTGCATTTGAAATATCCGCTCCATCAAGAGAACACACGTTGAGCAGCGGAGATACTTCTTTTAGTATTTCTTGCATGTGAGCAGAGCCGTGAGCCTTAGCGCCCACATAGTAGAGATCCGTGTATGACTGAGCTGCTATCCACAGCTCAGCGTCCCTAAACTGCTTCATTATGAAAAGCTTTTTCGCATCAGCAACAAACTGTTCCCTACACAAAAAGACGTCCAGCAAAACGTTAGTATCAATCAAGAGCTTCATAGTCATTTGACCTCCACTCGCTGATTGCCTCTTTGTAGGTACTGTCGCCCAAATCATTCCAAAATGACGCCGGTGCGGGGACGGAAATCTTTCCAAAGAGTGCCGAGAGCTGCTCTTTGTCCTTCTCGCTCAATTGGCGAGAAGACCTTTTGGCAGAAGATTCCAACGAAGCGCTTTCATAAGCATCAGGAAGCCTGCCTGTTACCAGCACATATTCAAACGCTGCATTAATCAGCTTGGTGGTGTTTGACCCAAGCGATTCGAGAACCTCGGAAACCTGATTTTTGACTTCAACAGGAATACGAGCAGTTACAATGCTGTCCATGGCCACTCCTTTACCTAGTTATATCATTGTATTCACGTATTACAACTAGGTCAAGAAGCAGTAAGTTAATCGGTTGCTGACTGGATGTTTCCGTCTTTTAAAACAAGAGACTTGAAGCGCTCTCTTATTTCAGGGGTCACTTGATGAGACGTCATAACAACGGTTCTTTCTTCATCTTTTAAGATCAAACCAATGAGGCTCTGAACTGAGTTGGCGTCCAAATGAGCAAAGCTCTCGTCATAAATCACAATTTGTGGCTTAAACAAAAAGATTCGCGCAAGAGCTAGCCTCTGTCGTTCTCCACCAGAAAGACTGCTTCCGGCCTGATCAATCACATGATTAATTCCGTCTGGGTATCTGGTGAGAATCTCAGAAAAGCCCGACTTGCTGATAGCGTCAATAATTTCTTTATCAGTAAAGTCATGGCAAAACAACGTGACGTTATCCCTGATAGTTGCATTAAAAATAAACGTTTGCTGAGAGCAAGGGATTATAAATCGAGCGTATTGCTCACTTTTGAATTGCTTGATTGGCACGCCATCCAAGCAAATATCTCCGCTATCTGGACTCAGAGCATCTGTTAGCAGCTTGATTAGTGTTGTCTTTCCGCTTCCCGAACTTCCTTCTAGTAGATACTTTCCGCCATGTTCCAAATTAAAACTAATATCCGATAAAACTAATTTGTCCTTGTCATAGCCATACGAAACATGATTGACCGTTAGATTAGCAAAACGCTCAGGGGTATTTTCTGCCCCACTTTCTGTAACTGGGGCTTCATTAAGAAGCGTTTGTATTTTAGTAATTATCTCTTTTGCGCTTCTCATATCAGTAATTGAATCACTTATGTTTTGAATAGGATTTGCTATGTAGACAACAAGCTGAGATGCGGCCACCATCATTCCTACTGTCATCAATCCATTAAGGGTAAGAATGGCGCCAATAAAATAAATTCCAATGTAAATAATTTGACCCACAGTAAATGAAAGTAAGCGAGCTAAAGAACTAAAGTACCGAGCACCAAATTTCTGCTTTTCCCAAGCCTGATTCGCACTGCTCATGGCAACCCGTGAGGCCTCTGTTAGATGAAAGCTTCTGAGCAGATCAAACCCTTCAAGATGCTCATTTGCTGTAGCAATAAAATGCTCAGCTGACTCAGACTGTGCTTTTCGTTTATTAGAAATGATTCCAGACATTGTGTTGGGAACAAACATCTGAACAGCTATCATGCATAAAATGAACAGTACGAGCCACGGTGAAATAAACAACAAGATTATTAGGCTTACTACACCAGAAAAGACATCTATCAAGAGATCAATAAAGACGCGGAAATATGTTTCCTCAAGTAAATCAAGGTCGTTAGTAAGAATTGAGAGCCAATGACTTGTATTGAATGAGTGAAACTCAGGAATTGAACGATTGAATATCTTTGTAATCAGTTCATCGCGTAAATGCATCTGGCAGCCCTGTATAACTGACCAGCGCAAACGCCTGCAAATTAAGTCGACAATAAAATAGCAGAATATATAGAGGCCAAACCAGAGTCCATCATTCAGTGCATCCGACAAATTGCCATCCATGGCAAGATTAACGGATTGAAGCATTACAAATGAAAGTGCAATTTCAAACAAACTACTTAAAAGAGAGAAGACTACAAAGAATATTAGTTTGCTCTTTTGTTGAGCGTAAAGGTATTTAAGCATGACATCTCCCTTAAAAGAGCTTTCGTTTTAAAAAGGTTATGACTGCATGTGGTATTCGGTATTCGGTATTCGGTATTCGGTATTCGGTATTCGGTATTCGGTAAATGGTAACCAAACAAAAAACCAGCTCCCCACATACGCGCGTGAAGAGCTGGTCATTTACTAGTAGCATTTGCCTCGTTGTCTTACAATTCCTTTGGCTGCGTCAGGTCGCCCTCGGCAGCGTTAGCGTCAGAAGGAGTGGAGCTTGGCATACCAAGCAGGCGCTGCATTACCATCTCTGGGCTGGTCTCGCTATAACGAACAAGCGAGGTGATGCGCTCGCGCATGTGGTACTCGTGGAGCTCATCCTCAAGCACGCGAATGCGTTCACGCAACTCATCGATAAGATCGTCCTTCTCGAGAGCTCGTTCACGCATGTCCAAAATGCGCACAACGCCAGCAAGGTTGATGCCCTCGTCTGTCAGCTTTGAGACAAGATTGAGGCGGTCAATGTCCGCGCGAGAGTACAGGCGCGTGTTGCCCCTGGAACGGCCGGGGTTAATCAGGCCCTTCTGCTCGTACACGCGCAGCGTCTGCGGATGCATGCCCGTGAGCTCGGCCGCAACGCTAATCATGTAGAGCGGCTTGTTACGACCGTCATCCTTCTTTCGAGCCATTACCGCTCCTCTCGGTAGCTGCGCTCATCGGCGTCAAGCAGCGCCTGAAGAGCATCTCGCTCCTTCTTGGAAAGTTTTGTTGGAACCTTAACGTCCACCGAAACATACAGCGCGCCGCGAGTTGCAGGATCCTTTACGCGAGGAGCGCCCAAGTTCTTGAACCTAAACGTCTTTCCGCTCTGCGTACCTGCAGGAACCTTGAGTCGCACCGTAGTTCCATCGGGCGTTGGCACGTCAACCGAAGTACCCAAAGCTGCCTCGTAGATGCTTACTGGCAGCTTCATGCGCACGTCAGCGCCATCTCGCGAGAAGACCGGATGAGCTGCAACATTGATGGTAACCACAAGGTTGCCTCTTGGTCCGCCGTTAACGCCGTACTCGCCGTGCTTCTTGTAACGCAACTTCATGCCGTCATAAGCGCCGGCCGGCACCTTAATGGTCAGCGACTGCTCCTCACCAGTTGAAGGCACGCGATACGTTGCCTTGCGAGAAGTGCCCTTAAACGCCTCGTCAAACGATACGTTTACGGACATAGTAAGGTCGCTGCCTGCAACTGGACGGTTTGCTCGCCCGCCAAAAATATCGGCAAAGTCAAAGCCGCCAGCTCCCGCGCCTGCGCCGCCACCAAAGCCGCTAAAGAAATCGGCAAAATTAGCGCCGTTTACGTTGGTGGTATAGGTGAACCCACCCTGGCGACCACCAAATCCACCTCCAGGAATACCGCCAAATGCGAGCATTTGATCATACTCCTGGCGCTTTTTATCATCAGAGAGCGTGTTGTACGCTTCCGAGATCTCTTTGAACTTGGCCTCATCGCCACCCCTATCAGGATGGTATTTAGCTGCAAGTTTTCTAAACGCTTTTTGAATATCAGACTTCGAGGCGTCGCGCTTCACGCCAAGAACATCATAAAAAGTCTTACTACCTGCCATTCAGCACGGCCTCCTCTCTAAACTACTCTGTCTTACTCGGTTGCGCCGTTTGCAGCCTCGGCGCCATCTGCGCCGTCTGCGCCATCCACAGCTTCTTGCTCAGCTGGGCGCTTTGGGCCACCGTGAGTAACAACAACCATCGCTGTGCGAATATCCTTGCCTCCCATGCGATAACCCTTTTGGTACACCTGAGCAACGGTTTCATCATATGCCTCGGTGTCCTCAATCTGGCTCACTGCCTGGTGAGATAGAGGATCAAAGGCTTCGCCAACAGGGTTAACTACCTCAACACCCTCTTTGTTCAAGACGCCCACAAGCTTATTGCATACTGCGGAGACGCCCTCAACAAACTGCTGAGCTGCAGGGTCGGTCAAGTTGTCCGCATGCTCAATAGCGCGCTCCAGGTCATCAATAACGGGGAGAAGGTCAACTACCAGCTTCTCTGTTGCGCGCTGGCGCTCATCAAGACGCTCCTGAGCGGTACGACGACGGTAGTTATCCCAGTCAGCCTGCAGGCGAAGGAAGCGATCATTTGCCTCAGCTGCCTGCTGCTTTGCTGCCTCAATCTGGTCAGAGACCGAGTCCAGCTCGTTCTGCAGACGGTCACGTTCCTGAGCTGCACGCTGAGCGTCGGCAGCAATCTCTGCCTCAGCCGTCTCTTCTCCGCGACGAATTGCCTCTGCAACCATCTCTTCTTCGGTCATCGAACGACCTGCGCCAGCTGCGCCATTGGCAGCAGCTGCGTTGCCGTCAAGCGTCTGACTTGTGGAACCATCCCCCACAACGCCGACGGCGCCTACGGTTTCATCACCGTTATTCTCGTTATCAAAGGTAGTGTCAACCTTGTTCTGATCTTCTGTTGCCACTGCCATCACCTCCCTATGTGTAGAAGGCGGCCAAACGTTTCCGCCAGCCGCCTCCGAGTCATATCACATTGTCTACCAGCTGCTGCACCAAGTTACCCAAGCGCATATGCCGAGAAACTCAGATTAGTTCTGGTTCTTATCGTCGTCGACAACCTCGTAGTCTGCATCAACAACGTCTGGCTCAGAAGGGTTGCCTGCTGCGCCGTTGTTGCCTGCGGTCTGAGCCTGAGCGTCTGCGTAGACAATCTCTGCGAGCTTCTGACCAACCTCGGTGAGCTTCTCGCCAGCCTTCTTGATTGCCTCAATGTCGGAGCCATCAAGTGCGGTCTTTGCCTCAGCAACTGCCTCTTCAACAGCCTTCTTCTGATCCTCAGGGACCTTATCGCCAAGGTCTTTAACGGTCTGCTCGGTGCTGTATGCCAGGGAGTCTACCTGGTTGCGGACCTCAATCTCGTCCTTGCGCTTCTTGTCTTCCTCAGCGTGGGACTCTGCGTCCTTGACCATGCGGTCAACTTCGTCGTCGGACAGAGCGGTGGAGCCAGAAATGGTGATCTCCTGGGACTTGTCGGTTGCCTTGTCCTTAGCGGTGACCTTCAGGATGCCGTTTGCGTCGATGTCAAAGGTAACCTCAATCTGAGGGATACCACGCTGAGCAGCAGGAATACCGGTAAGGTTGAACTTACCAAGGCTCTTGTTGTCAGAAGCCATCTCGCGCTCGCCCTGGAGGACGTGAATCTCAACGGAGGTCTGGTTGTCAGCTGCGGTGGAGTAAACCTTTGTGCTGGAAGTTGGGATGGTGGTGTTGCGGTCAATGACCTTGTCAACAACGCCGCCGAGGGTCTCAACGCCCAGGGACAGTGGGGTTACGTCCAGAAGCAGGATACC
Organism: Atopobium sp.; assembly: GCA_018380095.1. GTDB lineage: Bacteria > Actinomycetota > Coriobacteriia > Coriobacteriales > Atopobiaceae > Lancefieldella. The sequence goes on along the minus strand of JAGZUI010000008.1, from coordinate 58,093 downwards.
GGAGACGTCGCCGGTAAGAACGCCACCCTGAACAGCTGCACCGTCTGCAACAACCTCGTCTGGGTTGACGGACATGTTAGGCTGCTTGCCGGTCATGCTCTTGACCAGGTCCTGAACAGCTGGCATACGAGTGGAGCCGCCAACCAGAATGACCTCGCTGACATCGGAGAGCTGAAGGCCTGCGTCCTGGAGTGCCTTGGTTACAGGAGCCTTGCAGCGGTCGAGAAGATCGCGGGTGATGCGCTCAAACTCTGCACGAGTCAGAGTGTAGTCAAGGTGCTTAGGACCAGATGCGTCTGCAGTGATGAATGGCAGGTTAATCTGTGCCTGCTGAGCGCTGGAGAGCTCCTTCTTGGCATTCTCTGCAGCCTCCTTGAGGCGCTGAAGTGCCATTGGGTCCTTGCGGAGGTCAATGCTGTTATCGGAGTTGAACTTGTCTGCAAGCCAGTCGATAACACGCTGATCCCAATCGTCGCCGCCCAGGTGGTTGTCGCCGTTGGTTGCAAGAACCTCAACAACGCCGTCTGCAAGATCAAGCAGGGAAACGTCGAAGGTACCGCCACCGAGGTCGAAGACAAGAACCTTGTGGTCCTGGTCCTTCTTGTCCAGACCGTAAGCAAGAGCTGCTGCGGTTGGCTCGTTGACAATACGCTGAACGTTGAGGCCAGCAATCTTACCTGCGTCCTTGGTTGCCTGACGCTGTGCGTCGTTAAAGTATGCTGGGACAGTGATGACAGCGTCGGTTACAGGCTCACCGAGGTACTTCTCGGCGTCTGCCTTCATCTTTGCAAGGGTCATAGCGCTGATCTGCTCTGGAGTGTAGTCAACACCGTCAATCTCGACGACAGCGCGGCCATCGGTGCCAGCCTTAACCTTGTAAGGGACAGTCTTGATCTCAGACTGGACCTCGTCAAACTTGCGGCCCATGAAACGCTTGATGGAGAAGACAGTGTTTACAGGGTTGGTTACAGCCTGGTTCTTTGCTGCCTTACCAACAATGCGGTCACCGTCAGCACGGAAGCCGACGACGGAAGGAGTTGTGCGGTCTCCCTCTGCGTTAACGATAATAGTTGGCTCTCCACCCTCAAGGACAGCCATAGCTGAGTTTGTAGTACCCAGGTCAATTCCAAGAATCTTACCCATTGTGAATCATCCTTTCCTATGTACGTGTTCCGTTTGGCGAGAAACCCCACAGGTAGATGACCTAAAAAGGGGCACAAGCTAACCGTGAACACATACCGTGTTTCTGCTTTACGGTTTTGCTTATACCCCTATGTCTGACTTATATACATAATCTAAGTCAGTTTGTAGTAGATTTTTTCACCGACGTTTTGTAGCCGCTGGTGGAATTGTAACTATTAGTTTTTAAATAAAAAACTATTTTATTTAAAAGGAGGTTTTATGAATACTAATAGCTTTAAAGATAAAGATTTCTTTTATCCAACCAGTTCGGCAGACTTTAATGAGAAACAAGCCGAACTATTTCAACTATCTCTTTCTGAAAATAATCCATCTACAAATATTGCCGTTATGGGGCCAATGGGCGCTGGAAAGAGTTCATTCATCAAAACTTTTGATAAATCCATCTATAATTCATACGATAAACATGGAATTAACATCAGCAATTTTTCTCTAAAGCGACCTCTTAACAGTTTTTTGCACAAATCAATCAAAAAAAATTTTTTATATATCTCCTTGGCCGATTTTGATTTTTTAGGCAAAGATAACTCACAAAGTTCTATTTGCAAACAAGTAGAAGCACAAATCTATGAACAACTTATAGTTGCAATAAAAGGACATCACTGTAAATTTCCCTATCAGTGGGATTACCTCTCTAACTATTCAAACATGAGAATTTATCTCAGATACATTCAGAGAATTCTACTAGTTCTTCTCATTCTATTTCTATTTTCATTACTTATTTCCACCAGCTTTCTTTCAATACAGGCTATCTGGCTGCCTTTTTATCAATATTTTGAAAATATTATTATATTATTTTTAATTCTGATAAACTTTTTATTATTACTTTTTAATGGATTTCCTTTTGATATCCAGTCTATCGCGTATAAGGCAATTTCATTAAAATGTAGTTCAAATGAGGAAGACTTAACCCTCTTTACAGAGTATGCACCTCAACTAACTCGTATTTTTTCTAAATCAAAAAACACAATCTATGTTTTTGAAGACCTTGATAGACTAAAAGATAAATCAATATTAATTCATTTAAAAAATCTAAATAAAATAGTAAATACATACTGTAAAACACCAATCAAATTTGTCTACTGTTTAGCTGAAGATATACTGACTTCTGAATCACGGGACAAATTTTTTGACATCATCATTCCAGTCATTCCTACAATTTCAACATCAAATTCTTATGACCAATTACTGAATCAATTAAATTTAGTCAAGGCCAATAAAATCGAGCTTTCTATTGAATATATGACTGGTATTTCGCTTTTTTTATCTCAAATGCGCCAAGTTAAAAACATCTGTAATAACTATCAAATATATAAGTCAGTTTTAAAAACTCCAAGTGAGAATCAAAGCAGATGTGAGTCATTGTTTTCTATTGTAACTTTGAAATGTCTTTATCCTCATTTTTACAAATCACTACTCGGAAGAAAAGATCCAATTTCAAAATCTCTCTTTTCAAGCGAGGATTCTTACCCTTCTAGTTCTGTCTTGAAGTCTAAGGTTGATGAAACATATCGATTCATCAACAACATGGATTCTAACGCAGATATCGTTTCAAACGTTCAATTTTTGGAATTCAAAAGTTTTATCGATTTTTTGATATCAAAAAATCATCTTCGAAAAGATGTCATCAACTTACTGGGACTTCCTGAAGGTTCATTAATTTCGCCAGAGGATCTTGAGTGGTATTTAAATGTATCTTCATCGAATAAATCAAAACCTGATTATTCAATCGATAGCCCGTCAAGTCTACTTTTACTGTATGGTGAAAACACATTAGAAAATCCAATTTTTGCTAACGTCTCCCTCTACTCTTACGCATTAAGAAAAAACTATCTTCATGATAAGCTTCTTAGAGGAATCACCTCTCTCTATAATGACCTGCCAACTTTGAACTCAATTTGTAGAAAAATTACAAAAATGGGTATGTTTTTATTCACCAATAATTCAAATGGCGGAATTACTGAAATTATTACAGATGATGATTTTAATAAATCTTCACTTATTTTGTCATTTATCAAAAATGAACTTGATACCTCTTCTGATAAGGAGGCATCAAGTGATAGCCTGCTGAACGTAAGCTATCTCAGTTTAACAAACCCCAAATTATTCGATGCCATCACTTTGGAACTAAAAACAAATTCTGGAAGATACAAAAAAGAACTTCTAAGAAATTTCTGTCCTTCTTCTAAAGCCTTGGCGTCTACACTACTATCTCTGCTCGAAGAAACAGATACAGCCATTAAATATATCGATACCGACGATGTAGACTACTTACTCGAAATAGTTGATTCAAATCGTTTTGAATTTAGCATTAATAACATACAAAATATTATTAAAACTTTTGATAATGTTGTAGATATCGCAGATAACAATCTTATCGATTTAACAGCATCTCTTCCATTGAAGAACTGTTCTCTATTAGACAATTTATTAAAATGCCCAGATAAATTCTATAGAGAATTTATCACTTCTCAGACATCGCTCTCGTGCTCTGAATCTGCATTTATACAAATTATTAACGCACTATCCGATTCCGACCAGCAAAATACGGTAATTGAAATTTACAATGGGAATTGCTCAAACATACAAGATTTTCCTGAAACTCTCTGGCAATCATTAATTAACCATAGTGTCATCATCCCAACATCTCTCAACGTAATTTCTTACTATGAGACTTTTAACCATGATTCCTATTGTGATATTTTTATAAGTAAATTGGAGAGTGGAGCTCCAAATAAAATTACTTTAAATTCGTCTCAATCTGATGCTGCCACGCGCATGATTGAACGCTATAACTTGCCAGAACTATTTATTCGTGATGTTATGTCTTCTATAAAAACAAGGTCTATAAAAAGCTTGCCTAACGATGCCCCCGTTTCCAATATTCAAATTCTTGCAGAAAACGATAAGGTTTTTTTGAATAGTTCCACTTATAACCAGATTAATTCTTTACCTCTAGAGACAAAAACTGCTGTATACATAAATCAGCTCAACTCATATATTAGTATCGCTAACTCGTACTCAACAGACAATGAAACTGTCCTTAGTATCTTAGATTCTGTCGTTAACTCAAAAGGTAAAAATGAAATAGATTCTTTAATAAATTTACTTGTACAACAAGTCGTATTTAAAGCCTCATACTCTGACCAATTAGTGACACTATTACTTAATCATGATAAGATTCAGCACTCATCTTATTCCGCTTTAATTTGTGAGCACAAATCCAATAGCATTGTTCTTAGCGCTGTTGCAGAGCAGCTTAATACATTTGACAGAAGTGATTTTGAAGGTCTGAATTTAAGAATTGATGAGGTTAAAGTTTTAATCAACTACTTAAATCCACTTCAACAAGTTTTTTTGATTCAATTGCATAAGAATGACACCAACCAACTGTTCAAATTACTTTACTCAATAAATAACCCTGCTCTTACTCGCCTGTTAAAGGCAACCAGACCAATTAAAGAGTCTAAAAATGAAATTATCGAAGAGCTAATTTCTCTCGGTATAGTAAAGGAATGCAACAACGGCTGTATTTTTATTCCTCAAAATAAAAGGCCTAAAAAAATAATATTGAAGAGTCATGATTAAAGATATCTATGTCTCTTCAATATCTTTTAGCTCTCTTATTTAACCAAACTTATCCCAGCAACGTATTCCTACCATAAGCTTCGCGCCATGCGGCGGAGAACTCATCAACAGCGATCTTTGTTCCAGGATGATCCATCATGGTATAGACAATATCGGGTGGAAGAGTAACTGCATCAATACCTGCAGAAATAAGTGCATGAACCTGCTCAGTATTCTTAAATGATGCAGCAAGAATCTTGGAATTCAGTCCGTGGGTTTCAAGCATCTGCATAAGATCAAAAACCTGACCGATGCCGTCACCGTAGTTGCACATACGGTTTACATAAGGAGCAAGGTAATCCGCACCATTCATAGCCGCCAAAAATGCCTCGTCCGCAGAATAAATTGCCGTTGCCAGAACACCGAGGCCCTCGGACTTGAGCTGCTTAATTGCCTTGTATCCGTTGCGAGTCACAGGAATCTTCACATAGGTATTCTCGGGACGAAGGCCGCATATATAGCGAGCCTCTTCCAACATATTCTGATAGTCAGTTGAAACAACCTGCACAAAGAACTTCTGCTCAGGCAACAGATACTCCACTAACTCCTTGATTACCTGCTCGGGTTGCTTACCACTTCTAGTGATGATTGCAGGATTGGTGGTAACTCCATCAATAGTCAAAAGCTCATCAAGCTGCTTAACTGCCTCAAGATCAGCTGTATCTAGAATAAACTCCATACGTAACTCCCCTTCATCACTAGGGTATCTATGCGCTAAGAACTATTCTAGCCATTGTACTTCTCGCCATAAGCTGGTATTTCGTCTTATCTCCAAACGGCGGCGTATGTGAAGTGCTAATCGGAATCTACAGCGTCTACCAGTGGAATTCTGATTGTAAATACAGAACCCTGAGGGTTGTTTTCAGAGACTGTTATGGAAGCTCCATGTCGCTTTAAGATAGTTTTAACCAGCGAGAGACCAATACCCGCACCGCCAAACTCTCTGGATCGTGACTTATTCACCCTGTAGAACGGCTCAAATACAAGCTCTCTTTGTTCAGGTGCTATACCTACTCCTGTATCGGCAATTGTAACAAGACACTCCTGGCCCTCAATCTCCAGGGCAATGTTGACTGACCCCTCTTTATGGTTATAGCGAATGGCATTTTCAACCAGGTTGTAAAGAGCTCGGTATAGCAGATTGGTATTTCCTTTAACGATAAAGGTCTGTGCCTCAGATTGAGCCTTGGGCTGTACGTCAATCTGCATGTTGATCTTATTATTTTGGGCAACTAGCTTAAGATCATCCACGACCGTTTTAACTACTGAATCAAGAGAAACGTCCTCAGTCTCTCCTAGCTCAGATGTCTCCGCAAATTCCAAAAGATCAGTGATGATGGAAGATAGGCGGTCAATGTATATCTCCATTGTTGTTATAAGCTCGTCATATTCACGCTGTTCTCGCTTCTTTTTCTTAAAAACATCCAGCTTGGTCCTCAGTACTGCAATTGGCGTTCTGAGCTCGTGAGCTGCGCTAGCCGAGAAGCGCCTCTGCATTGCAAATGCTTCATCTAGTTGCTCAGTCATCTGGTTAAATGACTTAACCAGCTCTTGAATCTCTTCTCCACCGCCCTCAATTTCAATGGAATCAGACAATGTATTTGGGCTAATTTCTTTCATGTGAGCAGAGAGTTGTTGAACTGGCTTGGTATAGTGGCCTATTAAAAAGTAAGCTACACAGCTTCCTGCAACAATCACAACAAGCAAGATACCCAATGCGTCAAACAAAATAGAGCGTTCAATAGCATCTACATCCAAAACGATAGAAAGAGCTCCCTGATTGATGGCGTTGGCTGCAGCTAGTTCCAGCAGCTCAGAAGTCGAACGATACACAAGCCAAGTCAAAACAACGCAACAGCTCACCAATAAGCCCACCATAAGAAGAGTGAGTTGGGCACGTATCGAGCGCATTGGCTTTGGGATTATTTCACTTATCTTAGTCATCGCTGTCCCTCTTAAAGCAATAACCCTCTCCTACTTTGTTAGAAATTGGGTCATATCCAAGAGCTTCTCGTAACTTTTTTCGTACCGAAAAAATGTGAACACGCACAGAATTACTGAATAAGTCCACGTTGCTATCCCACGCATGAGTCATGAGCTCTTCACTGCTCACAACCGCTCCAGCATGTCGCATCAGATACTCTAAAATTGCAAGTTCTTTCTTGGTGAAATTAACCTGAGTGTCTCCAACAAAAACTTGTCGAGCCGTAGTATCAAACCGAAGTTTTCCCAGCGTCAAAGACGCTTCTCCATGCGTATATTCGCGGCGCAAGAGTGTCCTCATACGGGCCTCGAGCTCACCAAACGCAAAGGGTTTTATAAGGTAGTCATCAGCACCCGCGTCTAATCCAACAATGCGATCAGACACCGATGAACGCGCAGAAAGAATCAGCACCTTAGTCTCTGAGTGCTCCGCTCGTAGCGTTCGCAGCAAATCAAGCCCATCGATACCAGGAAGGTTAAGGTCAAGTAGAATCAGGTCATATTGCTCAAGCTGAGCCATTTCAAGAGCCTGAGTGCCGTTGTCGACAAGATCAACGTAATAACCGTCCAGCTCAAGCCCCTCTCCAATAGAGGCAAGAAGCTCTTTTTCATCTTCCACTACAAGGATTTTCAATTCTTTCCTTTCAAATGCAGCTTGATGCTATTTGCAAGCATTAGAGTACGCCTGGACCAAGCTCAAGTGACTCAGCCCAGGCGTACTTCATACAACACTTCAAATGCTAACCGATTGAACCCTACGACGAGAAGTTCTTCTCGCCGTGTGCCGCGAGCGGTATGTAAGTTTCTATAACCTACTTTGACTGAGCAAGAGCCTGGTCAACGCGCTTTTGAAGTTCGCTGCCTTGAAGCTTGCTGGAGCCACCGGTAATTGGATCGCCCACAAGTCTACCGTTCTGGTCAATAACCATAGTGGTTGGGAACGCTGTGAGGCCTTCGATAACGCGACCGCCATCGCTGTGAGGATCAAGAGCGACGTTTCCGTAGGTAACGCCCTGCTTCTGGAGAATATTCACAGCTTCCTTCTTAGCGTCGTCCGTGTATGCGGCTTCGGCGTTTACACCCAAGACATTGACACCTTTGTCCTTATAGGTATCAGCAAGTTCTTGAAGCATTGGCATCTCCTGAATGCAGCCAGTACAGCCATTGAACCAGAAGGTCAGAACAGTGACCTTATTCTGCCCAAATACGGTGTTGTCATAGGTAGCGCCAGTAGTGATATCTGTTGCCTTGAAATCTGGGAAGGTATCGCCGTCTTTGAGGTGCAGTTTTGATGCTGCCTCAGGTGGAACTGCAGCAGAATTCTGCTGCTCGGCAGTTGGAGTGGTTGTTGTGCCTGTATTGCCAGTACCGCCAACGCTGCATCCAACAAGCGCAACTGCCATAAGCAGGCCAGCGACATACGTCAGGGATTTTGTCACAAATTTTTTCATTTCATAGTCCTTTCTGTCTTTTCTACGTACGAAACGTAGCTATGCACGTTTTATGACACTTACTTTATTGAGCTTGTCGCCTGTAGATTAGCCAAGTGCTTTGCTGTAGCAACCTTTTCCGATTGCTCAATTTTCTTGTTGATTAACATGAGCTTTGCATCAATCGCATGAACAGGGCAGACCTTTATGCACTCTCCGCAGCGAATGCACTCAAGGGCTGCGTTATTCTTCGTAATATCTACGTCCATCTTGCATGTACGCACACACTTTCCGCAGCTTACACAGGTCTTCTCGTCAACTCGATACTGCAAAATTGAGATGCGATTGAACAGAGAATAAAAAGCTCCGAGCGGGCAAATCCATTTGCAAAAAGGACGATAAAACATGATGCTCAACAGTACGACAGTTGCCAGAATGCTGAACTTCATCGTAAAAAGTGTGCCCAGAGCTGCCCTAATGCTGACATCTGCTAAAGAAAGCGGAATTGCTCCCTCAAGAATTCCCTGTGGACAAACATACTTACAGAAATAAGGCTCTCCCATTCCTACGGAATTTTGAATCAAGGCCGGTAGAGCCCAGACAAGCACAATTAATATGACGTACTTCAAATAGCGCAAGGCTTTGAGCTTTTTAGTGCTAATTTTTTTTGGGAATGGAATCTTGTGGAGAAGATCTTGTACCCAGCCAAATGGACACAGAAATCCGCAGACAAACCTGCCCAGCAAAGTTCCAATAAGAATCAAAATGCCCGTAATGTAATACGAGAAGCTGAATTTAGAAGATCCAACTACCGCCTGAAATGCTCCAATGGGACAAGCTCCCGTAGCTGCCGGACAGGAATAACAGTTAAGCCCAGGGACACAGACTGACTTTGCAGGACCAGTATAAATAGTTCCCTTAGCAAAATTTGTTAGGTGAGGGTTGGTTAGAAAGGTTGCACACGCCTGCACAAAACCTCTTTTAGTGACAAATTTTTGCACTTTCTTTCCAAGAGATTTAATACCTGAGAGCACTTTCACCGCAGGTCACCTAACCAATACCTACACACTCAAGGCAAATTCGTACCGCTTTTCCCAATACGACATTAACCTCTCCACGAGAAGCGCCATAGACTACAAATGCACATCCTAGCAGCAAAAATAGAATAGGCAGGATACGTAGGCGACAGCTCCAGCCACAAGCTTGCTTTGATTTCATAAATACTCCCTTCTCCTAAATCTAGTACAACAGAAGGGGTGTTAAATCGCTGTTAAGCTGATTTAAATTTTCAGAGAGGGGTTATAAATAGCTGTTCAAATATCTTTTGACTTTCTAAGAATGCCATGGCAGTACCAATGACTTTAAAAATGTGGCTCAAAGGCGACCCGAAAGTTGCCATGAAACTTTTTGTACAAATCTCCGAACTTATAAATTATGCAATTACATAAAACCACAGGTAAATAGCTTACGAAAAAATCGGGTCTTCTCGTCATCGACTCAGGAGGCAAATTTCAGATCTCCACAACACACCTATGACAGATAATCTGTCAAAAAGACGTATACATGACGCCGAAAATAGCTAAAACGTGCAGATTATCTTCATTTGATGTGTAATATGCCCGTAATTGTGCAGATTATCTGTCATAGGTGTGTTCCTTAGAAGCGAAATTTACCTATAGTTAGATTTTTTATATTTCTCTATTCATTTTCAAGAATATTAAGTGAAGTTTATGCATAGAGATGCATATCAAGTAGGGAGACCCCTGGCTGTCTGGTTATCTTGATTAAAAGCATGGCGATTCTTCAGCGAACCCTGCCAAAACCGCACTATTTTGCACGGCAAGCTTAATCCGACGCTAACACGCTGCAGAAAAAAGCTGGTAATCCGAAAGGATTACCAGCTCAAGGTCAGTATGTTTCTCGCCACATGAGAAAGCCACGTGTGAGCAGCGCTTTCGTGCCTAGCGCAGCGCGTTCGTGCCGCGACAACGCCGCACTTGGAGGTCGCGTGGACCTGTGCGCGCTTAGTGGGTTGCGTCCTCGAAGAACTCCCATGCCTGAGCGTCGGTTGCGCCCTCGTGAACGATCATGCGGACAGCCTCAGCCATCTGCAGAGGATGGGTGCTCTGGAAGATGTTACGGCCCATGTCAACGCCGCGTGCACCCTTGCGGATGACGTCGTATGCAAGGTGCAGAGCGTCGCGCTCAGCAAGCTTCTTGCCGCCAGCAACAACAATTGGAACTGGGCATGCTGCAACGACTTCCTCGAAGTCCTCGCAGTCGTAAGTCTTAACAATCTGGCAGCCCATCTCAGCGATGATACGGGTTGCAAGCTTGAAGAAGCGACCGGTGCGCTCCATGTCCTTACCAACAGCGCAAACGCCAAGGGTAGGAATGCTGTAGCGGAAGCCAGCGTTAATGACCTGGCTCAGGTTATCAATACTGGAGAGCTGACCATCAGCACCGATGAAGGTCTGAACAGCCATGCAGTCTGCGTTCATGCGGATAGCATCCTCGATGTCAACAGCAACAACCTCGTGCGAGAGGTCGGACTGCAGCATAGAAGAACCAGAAGAAACGCGAAGAGCAATGCCCTTAGAGACCTCAGGAGAAACGCAGGTCCTGATTGCGCCACGGGTGCCCATGAAGCAGTCAACATAAGGAGCAAGCTGTGGAAGCAGCAGGTCAAGACGCTCGAGACCAGCGGTTGAACCCATGAAGTAACCGTGGTCAAATGCGAACATTACAGTATTGCCGCTCTTTGGATCAAAGATGTTGGAGAGGTGCTTCTGCATACCCCAGTCGAGGTTGTTTGCACCCTTTACATAAAATCCCTGATTGTTAGCAAAAGGAGTGTCTACGTGATAATCCTTAGCTACTTTCAATCCGTCCAGATCTGCCATGAAAATCCTTTCAATAAAACCTTAAAGCTCGCAGAGGAGGCGCCTTCTTCGGCGAAGCTGCCTCGTAAGAGAACGCGCTTCTTGGACGCGCCTCTTTGGGCGACCGCCCTAGGAGCCGCTTCCCTCTGCGGCTGAATTACCTCATAAGCTGGCGAGAAGATCGGTCTTCTCGCCAGCCGTGAACTTACGCCTTGATTAGAAGGAGTAGTTGTTCATGTTCTCCTTGGTGAAGACAAGGCGCTCAGGAAGCAGGACAACGCCGTTGTTCTTCTCGCCAGTCTTTGCACCCTCGGAGATGGAGTCGTTAGGCTCAACCTTAACATCGCCGATGCTTGGGATGGAGATGGTGTCGCCAACCTTAACCTCGTTACCAGCTGCAAGGAATGCTGCAACGTAGCAACCCATAGCGCCCTGAACTGCGCAGTCCCAGAGACCCCAGTTGTAGATGGTGCCGTGCTCGCAGTAGGACTTGATGGACTGTGGAGAAGCAAAACCAGTGATGGTGATCTTCTTTGCGTCGTAGCCCTTGTTCTCTGCAGCCTGGAGCTGGCCAGGAAGAGCGGTGGAGTCGTTGCAGATGATCAGGTCAATCTCTGGGTAAGCGTCAAGGATTGCCTCACCAATGGTGATTGCCTGCTCTGCGTCCTGGTTGGAGTAGTAGTTCTCGTGGACGTTCTTCCACTTAGGATACTTCTCCTTGATGATCTTCTGTGCAGCTACCTGCCAGGAGTTCTGGTCGGTAACGGTTGCCTGAGAGTAGTGCCAGACATAGGTGATCTCGTCCTTCTCTGGGTCCTTGCCGCGCTCCTTGAGGCCAGCAACGCCCATATCAACAAGCATCTGGCCAAGGATCTCTGGAGTACCCTGAGAAACCATGAGGGTACGATCCTCTGGGTTAGCGTCAGAGTCCCAAGTGGTAACTACGATACCAGAAGCAGTTGCCTTCTTCAGTGCGTCGGAAACGCCCTTTGCATCAACGGTAGAGATGCTGATTGCGTCTACACCGTTAGCAACTGCCTGGTTGATGACGGAAACCTGAGCGGAAACGGAAGCGGTTGCGTCGCCGATGTAGTCAACGGTGAAGCCCCACTCCTTGGACTTGTCCTGTGCGCCCTTGTTTGCGGACTCGAAGAATGCGTTGCCGGTGACCTTAGGAATAAATGCTACGGTCTTACCCTTGACGTCTCCGCCACCCTCGGACTTCTTGGTCTCTTCCTTCTTCTCGCCACCACCATTATTGCAGCCTGCCAGAGCGAGGCCAGCGCTAACTGCGGTGATACCAGCGGCACCAATAAAACCACGACGAGTAATCTCTTGCATAGGTAACCTCCCTTGTCTGTGCCTAAGGCACAATTTCCCCAAAGCTTATGCCTTGGCTTTACTGCTGCTAGAAAGCAGCGATTTCAAAAACGCACCAATATTTGTTCCGCTTGCTGCCGATCGAGCAACGATGACAACAACCAGCAGGACACCAACAGGAATATCCAGGTACTGTGGGCTTACCTTGAAGCACAGTGGCAAGCCGAAGCGCAAGAATGCAATAACAAACGAAGCAAGTGCGGTACCAACAATGGAGCCCTTACCACCAGTGGAGAGCGTGCCGCCCAAAACAACTGCGGTGATGATGTCCATGGTAAGGTCGGCGCCAAGGTCGGACTTAGCGGTACCCAGGTAAGCGGTCAGGACAACACCTGCAATAACTGCAGAAACTGCGGAAAGCATGTAGGTGGACATGATGACTGCTCGGCTGTTAATGCCAGAGAACTCAGCTGCGCTCTGGTTAACACCAACCAGAGTAATGCGACGACCATACTTGGTCTTGTGCAGCAGAATGAACGCGATAACCAGCATCAAGATGTAGATAAGCAACTGGAATGGGATGACGCCAAAGAGCTGGAAGTTAGATACAAACTTGAAGTCCTCGGGGAAGCCACCAATTCCCTGGTAGCTCTCGGTCTTGGAGAGTGTGGAGATAAGCAGCGCCAGGCCGGAGTACAGGAAGCTGCCGCCCAGGGTAACAACCATTGCTTGCACTCGGCAGTACGCAATCAAGAAGCCCGAAAGTGCGCCACAAGCAACAACCAGGACAAAGGCAACGCCTACAGCACCCCAGATGGGAAGACCAAAGTCCTGCCAGCCAACGCCAATGGTGATGGACGTGAGGCCAACCAGAGACGCAACCTGAATGTCGATGCCGCCGGTAACCATAACAAGCGTTACAAAGAGCGAGATCATAAAGACTGGCAGGTTATCGTTAATGCTGGTAAACAGCAGTGCTGGACGCAAGAACTTACCGTTTGCAGCACCAAAAATCACAAACTCAAGCACAAGCAGACCGATGAGGATCATGTTCCAGCTTGTCTGACCCTTGGACAAGAATCCCTTAAGTGTTTTTATCATTAGCGAACACCGCCCTTCTTACCCAAAGGGCTCATAGCTGCCTCACCAAAGTCTGCAATCTGCTCTGCAAGAACCTCAGAAGTTGCCTTTGGAGAAACGCGTGCGTTCAGACGAGCATGCCTGTTCTGAACAATGGAGCGATGCTGAAGCAGAGCGTCCACAACAACAATGACAATCAGGATGACGCCGGTAATTGCGTTGTCGTAATTTGACGAGAAGCCCATGAAGACCAACAGGTAGCTGATGGATGCCATGATGACGGAACCGACAGCTGCACCAAGGACGGAGCCGACGCCACCAAGCAGGCTAACGCCACCAAGAACGCAAGCTGCAATAGCCTTCATCTCGTAACCATTGCCGCTCATTGGGGTAACAAAGCCAATACGGCTGCAGAAGATGATGCCGCCGATAGCTGCCATAACGCCACAGATGACGTATGCCAGAATCTTGGTCTGAAGAGCTGGAATACCAACCAGAGTTGCACCGTTAGCGTTATCGCCAACTGCTGCAAACCAGCGACCACGGCGGGTCTGGGTTAGTGCAAAGTGAATCAGAATAACCAGCGCGATAACTGCGCAGTAGTAAACGGTGAAGTCACCAATACCAGTTACTGCCGAGAAGTCCTTGAACTCCTTAGGAAGGTTCTCAACCCACTGGCCATTGGTGTAAACGTAAACAATACCGCGCAGAACACCGTTGGTACCCAGGGTAAAGATGAGCGATGGAGCCTTCATAACGGCAACGCCCCAGGCGTTGACCAGGCCAATTGCTACACCAATAAGAATACCTACCAGGCAAGCAACGGGAAGTGGAGTTCCATCTCTCAGCATGCTGCCAACTACCACAGCAACAAGACCCAGGTTGGAACCAACAGAAACGTCAATCTCACCAATGAACAGGGTGAAAGCCACGCCAACAGCGACCAATGTGTAGACAACGGACGTGTTAAAGCAGGCAGCAATTGTTGCTGGCGTCAAGAATGCAGGATTCATTGCACCAACAATAATAAAGAGAGCAATCAGGAATGCGAGGCTGCTCAGTCCCCTAGCCTTGAGAAGGCGCTTTACAAGATCCATACGTCACCTCCTACAATCCAAATGCAGCGGACATGAGGTTGTCCTGCGTAATTTCTTCTTTTTTGAACTCATGATTAATGCGCCCCTGGTACATGGTGAACGCACGGTCAGCAAGCTCAATAATCTCTTCCATGTCAGAAGAAATCAAAAGAATAGAAACGCCTTGCTTACGGAGCTCCTGCAAAACGGCGTACACATCGCCACGAGCAGCAGCGTCAATACCACGGGTTGGCTCGTCCAAAATAACAACCTTTGGAGCAACCGAGAATGCGCGGCCAATAACAATCTTCTGCTGGTTACCACCAGAGAGGCCGCCTACCTCCTGATCAAGGCCTGTGACCTTGGTGCGGAAGTTATCAACGTAGTTCTGAGAAACCCTATCTTCTTCTTTGCGGTTAAGCAGCAACTTACCAAGAGAAGAGTTAGCAAGCAGAGAGCTTGTGGTGTTCTCGGCAACGTCACGAATTCTAAACAGACCGTCGTTAAAGCGGTCCTCTGGGACATAGCTCAGACCTGCAGCAATGACGTCCTTGGTGGACTTGCCGGTGATGTCTTTGCCGTCGACAAATACCTTGCCGCCCAAAACCTTATCCATGCCGTAGATTGTGGTAGCCATCTCTGATCTACCAGCACCAACGATACCTGCGAGACCAACAATCTCGCCTGGATAAATATTGAGGTTTACGTCAGCAAAACCGTAGCCCGTGAACTCAGCAAGCTCAAAGATTGGCTCTGCGTCGTAATCAATGTTTGCGCTCTCGGCAATCTCTTTCTTAATCTCTGCTGCGTCTGGTGGAAGAAGTCCGCGTACAAGATCTTCTCGCGTAAAGTCCTCTACCTTGCCGCGCATAGCCATAACGCCGTCGCGCAGAATACCAATGCTGGTAGAAATCTCAAAGACCTCTGCCAGGCGGTGTGTGATGTAGATAATGCCAATGTTCTTCTGCTTGAGCTCCTGGACTACCTTAAAGAGGCTCTGTACCTCATCAAAAGTAAGTGCGGAAGTTGGCTCGTCCAGAATAAGAATCTCGGAGTGACGCATAAGACCGCGGAGAATCTCAACCATGCCCTGCTCAGCAATGGAAAGTGTCATTGCCTTGCGGTCCAAATCAAGCTCCCAGCCAATCTCTTTCATGGTGTCTTCGAGCATCTTGTTGAGCTCTGCCTTTGGAGCCTCAAAACCAATGGTGATGTTCTCTCTAACGGTCATGTTAGGGAACAGCATTGGCTCCTGAGGAACCATATAGATACTGTGTGCAAGCGCGGCCTTAGGGTTGGAGATATCAACCTTTTGACGATCGATAGAAATTTCTCCCTCATCGGCGGAGTAAATACCCATGATGATCTTCATGAGGGTAGATTTACCGGAACCGTTGCCACCAATAAGAGAGATGACCTCTCCTGGCGCCAAATCTAAGTTAATGCCTTTTAATACCTCGTTGGAACCAAATGACTTCTTGATTCCGCGGACGGAAAGAAGTGTGTCACACTGCTCGCACACATCTTTTCCTTCAGGCGACTTTGGGTCAGTGGCATCGACATCGATGTCAAAAGTTTCACCCATAGTACCTCCTACCAAAAAATAACAAACGGCCGTACAAAATCTCACACTTTGAAGATATCTATAAATAGGCATTCTTCAAAGCACCGTCACGGCAAACGGTATTAATACTGCCGTGAATGGTATTTTTGATTGTATCATGAACAATAGTCCGCAATACCTCTATACGTAATTATGGTATTTGTAGTATATCTTCCTGTTAATAGGGAGAATAATTACTATAATGAAGTCTAGTATGTTAGATACAAATGTTTTATCATTAAACAAAAGTATCAACAGGAGGACACATGGACGAACAAACTTATGCACTAGCCACCAAGGCTGCATGGTATTACTACATGGAAGATAACACCCAGGCTCAGATTGCTGAGGTCATGGGCGTTTCTCGTGCAAAAGTTATTCGTCTGCTTGAAGAGGCCCGCGCTCAGGGCATTGTTCAGTTCAGCTTCAGAAAGAACGATAGCCAGCGCGTTTCCGCAGAACAGCTCCTTATTGACCGCTTTGGCCTCAAGGATGCTTTTGTGGTTCCCACTCCCCTGGACAGCTCCGCTATTAACCAGTCTATTGCTCAAGGCGCAGCTCACTACGTCTCCGATCACCTGCGCGAGGACGGCTACCTCAACATTGGCTACGGCGATACCGTCAGCCGCATGCTGGGGTTTCTCGCCAAAAACCGCGAGGAATCGCTCAACGTTGTAAGCCTTACAGGTGGCGTGAGCTACTACCTGCCATCCGTTGGCACAACCGCCTACTCCATGCACCTGTTCCTGACACCGTCTCCACTGGTTGTGTCTTCTCGCCAAGTGCGCGATGCACTTCTTGACGAGAAAAGCCTGCAAGACGTGTCCACTATGACGGAATATGCAGACATGAGTGTGGTCGGCATCGGCGCCGCAGTTGAGGGCGCTACCGTTTTGCGTAACGGCATCCTTAACGAGGGCGAGCTGACCGTACTTAAGATGCAGGGAGCCGTCGGCGACGTCCTGAATCACTTTATGGATAAAGACGGCAATCTTATTCAGACAGAAATTGAAGATCGCGTTATTAGTACCGATCTAGACAAGCTTCGCCAGCTCAAGAACGTTGTTGGCGTTGCTGGTGGCAAAGATAAAGTTACGGCAATTAAGGCAGTGCTTAACGGCGGCTATCTGAACGTGTTGATTACGGACTCAGACACCGCTGCTGAGCTGCTTCTTTCGTAAACAAGGAGGATCTAATGAGCAAGTATCTTCTTGCACTAGACGCGGGAACAGGAAGTATTCGCGCCGTTCTCTTTAGTGTTGACGGTGAGCAGGTTGGGGTTGCTCAGCGCGAGTGGGAGCACCACGAGGACCCTCGTTGGCCTGGCAGCATGGACTTTGATTGGGTTGCTGACTGGCAGCTTGCTCTGGACTGCATCAAAGAGGTTCTGACAAAGACCTCCATTGATCCTAAAGAAATCGCTGGTATTTCCACCACCTGCATGCGCGAGGGCATCCTCCTGTATGACCAGGACGGCAACGAGATTTGGGCGTGCGCTAACGTTGACGCTCGAAGCGTTGACGAGGTCAAGCAGCTCATTGATATGGACCCAGAGCTTGAGAAGAAGATTTACCAGAAGAGTGGTCAGACCTATGCACTAGGCGCTCTACCTCGTCTTCTTTGGGTTAAGAACAAGATGCCAGAGATCTACAACAAGGCGGCCAAGATTGGCATGTTCAACGACTGGCTTGCTTACAAGCTCACCGGTATTCTGGCAGTTGAGCCATCAAACGGCAGTACCACCGGCATCATGAGCCTGGAAGAACGCGCCTGGGATCCAGAGATTGCTAAAGAGTGCGGTCTTCGCGACGACCTGTTTGGCCAGGTCATCGAGTGTGGAGAAGTTCTTGGCGCTGTAACTGCAGACGCCGCAGCAGAGACGGGCCTTGCCGAAGGTACACCTGTTGTTGTCGGCGGCGGTGATTGCCAGCTGGGCATGATTGGCGTTGGCGCTTGCGAGCCTGGCCAGGCTGGCGTTTTTGGTGGTAGCTTCTGGCAGTACGAGTTCAACACCGATAAGAGCACTCCAGACCCAGATTATCGCGTCCGTGTAAACTGCCACGCTATTCCACAGATTTGGCAGTACGAAGCTCTGGCATTCAAGCCTGGTCTGGTTATGCGTTGGTATCGTGACGGCTTCTGCCAGGCAGAAAAGGCCGAAGCAAAAGAGCGCGGCATTGATGACGTGTATGAGGTCATGAACGAGCGCGCTGCAGAGATTCCTGCTGGTAGCCACGGTATGCTTTGCTGCTTCAGTGACGTTATGAACTACATCCACTGGATCCACGCAAGCCCAACGTTCACCAACTTTGAGCTTGATCCAGAGCGTTTCAATAAGTACACCTTCTATCGCGCAATTTTGGAGAACACCGCCCTTCTCGTCCGCGGCCATATTGAGCTGGTCAAAGAAGCTACGGGCAATGAGCCAAGCGAGCTCATCTTTGCAGGTGGCGCTTCCAAGTGTTCTCTGTGGGCACAGATTGTTGCCGATGTTACTGGCAAGAACGTTCGCATTCCAGAGGTCAAAGAGGCAACTGCCTTGGGCGCCGCTGTCCTTGCGGGATACGGCGTAGGCATCTACCCAAGCATCGCTGAGGGTGCAAAGCGCGTTGTTAAATGGGATAAGACATTCTCCCCTAACCCCGACAACAAGGCTGTTTACGACCAGCTGTATGTCCAGTGGAAGGATGTTTACAAGAGTCAGCTTGAGCTTGCAGAAGAGGGCAAGGTCAAGAGCATGTGGAGAGCACCTGGTCTGTAAACGCCGGGACTCCACCGCGCCGCGGTTACGCGTGGCACGCAAAAAGAACGTTTGGTCGCAGTACAAGTTGCGCCTGAAAGGAAAGCAAGATGTTTATTGTCAACGAGAACGATTTTGAGTATAGGTGCGGAGATCACGGCCCTAAGTACCTGATGAAGGGCCCTCGCATGAACTATGCCATGGTCCAGTTCCAGCCAGGCCAGGATTTCCAGGCCCACTACCACAACATCATGGAGGAGAACTTCCACATCCTCCAGGGTAAGATTGACATTGTGGTTGACGGCGAGGTCCACACCCTCTCGGCTGGCGACTTCATCCACATTGAGCCCGGCGAGGTTCACTACGTCAACAACCCTTATGACGAGCCAATTGTCATGGTCTCAACCCTTGCTCCTTTCCAGGAGGTCGACAAGGTTGAGGTAGAGAACCCTACCTACTAAAATCAACATCTGGCGAGAAAAACCAGCATTTGGCGAGAAGATCGTTCAAGCGTGACGTTCTTCTCGCCAGCGCAAACGCGAAGAGGGCTGCCCGGTGGCGGCCCTCTTTTTCTAGGTAGTTAATAAAAGGCTACAGTTCGATAGAGCAACTCATACGTTTTATAAAAGAGCATGTTTTTAGCACCAACAAATAGGGTGTTTTGTTTCTATAGATGCTACAAGGAGGTTCCTAATTGTATTTAGCCGCCAAAAATGACCGGTTTCTTTGAAATCTAAAGTTGCCTTTTTAACAGAAAATCTTCTTAAGACAGAATTATCTAATTCACTATCAATTGGACCCGGTAAAGTCATTCTAAAGTTTGATGCACAGTCATCTTGATCATCACAAAAAACAACTACTTTCTTCGTTTGTTCGTAATCATCAGCTGGAATCTGGCAAAAATGGTCAGCGTAAAATATACGTGAAGGCTTAAGTTGATGGAAATACAAAGTGTCTTCTGTGAATCCATAATCAATGCTGTCATCGCTATACATACAAAAACCGTCATCTACCGCACAAGAAAAAAGGACTTTATGCGTTTCCTCATCAATGAGCTGATATCCCTGAATCTTTGCATGCTCTTCTATAAATCTATCAAGTTCATCAAGGGTAGGCTGTGCTTTTTCAACAGGATAGAGACCACCATTGCCATCAGGAAGCATGTTATTTAATAACGGATACTTTGACTCACCCTCATCTGAACTTAAAACGGCATCAATGCTTAACAAGCCACAAAAATTACCAACTCTTTCAGAACAAATTTCTCCATACTCATGCTCACAGGCACTATCCATCCAATCGAGAAAATCACTCTCTAGGTCTCCATAACGTTCCCTAAACTGTTCAGAGCTAAGCTCTTTACGCTTTTGATCTAAAAACTTTGAGCTGATGTAGTCTTCATCATCAATGTAAAGGTCTTCAAAAGGTATTGGACCGGGTTTAAGTTTTCCCTCTTCAAAACACCTGCAACGAACAAATGCATCAAGACCCATTACAACTCCTTTCTCTGTTGCAACAAATCTAGATACTCATAAGATTTCATGTGTCCAACAAAGTGGACACTAAGCCATAGCTACTTCAACATCAAATCCCGTCGTAGATTTTCCAATGTCGATTGATCCAAAACCCAGGTAATTATGTGTCTAGTCAATCCAAAAGTGAGGTAATTATGTGCCGAAAGGCACATAATTAGGTGGGTTTTGGATCAAAATCGTTCTTCTCGACACATAATTAGTGCGCTTTTGGATTAATCGAGCTCCAAAAATCTACAAAAGCCAGCCCTACGCACATAATTGCATCGGTTTTGGATCAGATGCACCCACAAAAAATGCCGCCGGAAACCCGACGGCATTTTTAGTTCATAAGGGAAAGAAAGAAACACAACGTTTATCTGGTCGTTTGTCAATAAGCTGGTCGTTTGCCAAGAAGCTGGCTATTTCCAAGGGCCGCGCTCATCGACCACCCAGAGGTTAACTGACCAAGGGCCAAACTTACTTGTTGGACTGCTTAATCATCCAAATAGTCTTGGAGAGAAGAGCGATGTGCTCATCCATAGCTGCGGAAACAAGGAAGTTGTCCTCAGCATCTGCATCCTTCTTGATCTCTGTTGCGAAAGCGCGAATTGCCTCGTAGTCAGCAAGAATGGACTCGAAAATCTCCTGAGGATTCTTGAAGCCCTCTGCAGCCTCGGAAAGAGTTGCGTTCTTGAGGAATGAATCCATAGAGCCAAGTGGAGAGCCGTCATTCATCAGGATGAGCTCGGCAACCTCGTCAAGCTGGTCATACATTGAACCGTAAACCTCGTCGAGGTCGGTGTGCACATTGTAGAAAGAAGGGCCGCTGACATACCAGTGGAAGTTGTGAATCTTGTGCGCCTCAACTGCGTAGTTAGCGAGAAGAACATTGAGCTTATCGTTTAGCATAGTTAAAACCTTTCTATCTGGTTCCCACTAAATAGGAATGATTACTATTTAATACTTATATTCCCCTCTTTGAATGAGGTATACAAACTTTCTAAAAATTTTTGAGATGCAATATTTGAGTTCACAGTCCCACAATAGCCTTCATTTATTTTTTTCTACTGCACACGTCTTGTATCCGTCTTTTTGACAAAACGGTTAAATCACACGGGTTTCTCGCCAAAGGGTTGTGGAAAGAAGGCAAAATCAGCGCAACCGAATTTTTAGCGCTCTCTTCCAAGGAGACCACATGACCAAGATTCCAGAGGGCTACCGTTCAAGCCTTTCGCTTTACGATACTCAGAAAGCAATTGAGCAGGTCAAGAACGTGTTTCTGACCAAGCTGTGCGCTGCGCTGAAGCTGTCGCGCGTCACTGCTCCGCTGATTGTTGACCCGCTTACCGGCATGAATGACAACCTCAATGGTGTCGAGCATCCTGTTGCCTTTGATCTGCCAAACGTAGGCAAGAACGCCGAGGTAGTTCAGTCGCTCGCAAAATGGAAACGCTATGCACTCTGGCGCTACAACTTTGCCGTCGGTCGCGGTCTGGTCTGCGATATGAACGCTATCCGTCGCGACGAACAGCCCGATAACCTGCACTCCATTTACGTGGACCAGTGGGACTGGGAACGCATCATCACGCAGGACGAGCGCAATACCGATACACTGGAAGACGCCGTCTGTCGCATTGTCGAGGCAATCTGTGGCACACTAGACGAGCTCAAGTGGCACTATCCGCAGCTTAACACGCAGCTCAGCCGAGAGGTTACCTTTGTGACCTCGCAGGATCTGGAGGACCTCTACCCTACCCAGACGCCCAAGCAGCGAGAAGATCTGTTTGTTCGCGAGCATCCAACCACCTTTATCGTGGGTATTGGCGGTGCTCTGAACTCTGGCCAACCTCACGACTTTAGGTCACCCGACTACGACGACTGGTCGCTTAACGGTGACCTGTTGTTCTGGGATGAGACCTTGGACTCTGCGATTGAGATCAGCAGTATGGGCATCCGCGTTGACGCCGAGGCACTTAAGTCGCAGCTGGCAATCGCTGGATGCGAGGACCGCCTTGAGCTGCCGTTCCACAAGATGCTCGTTGACGGCGAGCTGCCCTTTACCATTGGCGGCGGCATCGGCCAGAGCCGTCTCTGCATGCTGCTACTAGAAAAAGCGCACGTCGGAGAGGTACAGGCATCTATCTGGGACAAGCAAACCGAGGATTGTTGCGCTGAAGCTGGTGTTTCTCTGCTCTAATCTGCGCTCTAATCTGCAACTCGGAACGCTTAGCACCGGACCTCATTACGCAGCTCTCAGCGCGTACAGGCGCCATCAAAACTAAAAACATTTTGGCGTTTCTCCTGTTAACGCTACAATAGTAACCCAGTGTAATTAAAAGCCACTGAGTCTAACTGGCGATTTAAGGAGCGACTCTATGAATTGCCCCAACTGCGGAGCTGAAATTAGCAAGCACGCAAAGTTCTGTTCCAACTGCGGACAGAAGCTTTCGGACGTCGTGGACGCCGCTGACGTCGAGAAACCCGATGCGCTCGCCGAGTCCACAGAACCCGCACCAGAAACCGCACCCGACAACTCCACCACAGCCACTGAGGTCATCGCACCAGCAGAAGCTGCTGAACCAGTTGACACCGCAACTGATCAAGACGTAACTGATCCAGACGCAACTGTCCTGGCAGATTATCCAGTCGATGACGAAGATGCCACTGCTGCAGAAACCTCGCTCCTAGAGGTATCGGCAGACGACTCCTACATCACCCCAGATGAGGCACCTACCGCTGTCACCGACTCGGACGCCGTTACAGACGCTGACACAGATGCTGACGCAGACCCTACCGTAATCGCAAACTCCAACGCTGCTGCCGAGGAGCCCACAACCTTCATTAATGACCCAGATCGCATCGACGTCTTCACCGCCGATGACCTTGATTCAACTGCTATTTCGCACTTCGACCCTTCGCAGTTCACCGTTGTTTCAAGCGGACCTAGTTCCGTTGAGCGCAAGCAAACCAAGGACGGCTCTGATTCTCTGCGTAAGGTGGCATTTGGCCTGCTTGCGGCCGTTCTGGTCGTAGGTGTACTGGCCATTGCTTGGGTCATTCAGTCCCATCAAGACGACGCAGCCAAGCGCAGCGCCGTCCAGCAGCGCATTGCAACCTATCAGGAGCAGATTGAGAGCGTTGGCGTTGATCCTCGTAGTGACAGCAGTCGTGTTGAACTTCTTAACCAGTACGAGAAACTCAATGAAATTGAAGAACAGATTCAGACTGATCAGAAAAACGGACAGTTCCGTATGCCTAATGGCAGTGACGATACAGGAATCAACGTTCTGAATAGCTCAATCTCTGATCGACAGAAGAGCATTCGCGACTGGTTTGAGGCCGACTACAAGCGCAGACTAACTGCAAACAGCTTCAACGACACAGATACCGCAAATACTATGGATCAAAAGTCTGTGGCAAATAAGCTTGTTGAGCTACAGGCTCTTCTCGGAGATATTGAGCACGAGAAGGTTATCTGGGGAGACGATACAGGCAACAATTCAACCTATGATTCATACCACTCTCGCGTATCTGACCAGATAAAGAAGGGTGAAACTCTTAAATCTGGCGTGGCCGAGAAGACCAAAAAAGAGCAAGAACAAAAAGATAAGGATAAGAAGTCCGAGGAAGATCGCAAAAAGGCTCAGAAGTGGGTTGGCACTTACAGCGGCACTGGTACTGACGGTAAGTCCATGGAGGTTGTTATCCAGAAGGACGGCACGGTCATCTGGCGCATTGGTGGTCAGCCAGAGGTTCGTGGCACCTGGACCGGTGACGAGTCAAAGCTTGAACTTGACTTTAACGGCCAGGTCAGTGGCAGAAGCGAGCCGTTCACCCTCTCTTCCACCAACGGTGGAAGAACCGTAACCATCAGCTCTCAGAGCAGTACTTGGAATACTGACACACTTTCTAGGAAGTAACGCTGACTAGAAAACCGCACGTCACAAGACACAAATAAGGCGAGAAGACCGATTGATCTTCTCGCCATTTTTTGCGTGTGGATAACACAGACTTACTCGCCGAGGATTACGTGCCTGAACTCGCCGTCCTCGTAGATTCCGCAGCTGTGAGTACCGTCTTTTGGAATGCCCACAGAGCCTGGATTGAACACGGTGACCTCTGGGTGGTCCGCGCTCTGCATGTTGACTTTTCTGTGCGTGTGTCCGTACACAAATGCGTCGAGGCTTGGCATCTGAGGCCATTTATCAACGCTGTTGTGAATACCAGGGCCAAAAACGTGGCCGTGCGTAAAGAAGATGGTGAACTGCTTTCCCGTCTTTGGATCTTTATCAAACAAGATGTTGTAGTCAGCCATGCAAGGGAAGTCCAGGACCATCTGGTCAACCTCTGCCTCGCAGTTTCCGCGGACCGCAATAACCTTATCGGAAATGCTATTCAGCATCTCAATGACGCGCTTTGGAGCATAATCTGCAGGAAGATCGTTGCGAGGACCGTGATAAAGCAGGTCTCCAAGAAGCAAAACGTACTTTGGCTGCTCCTCCTCAATGACCTGCATGAGTTTCTCGCAATAGTCGGCAGCGCCGTGAATATCTGAAGCAATTACAACCTTCATCAACGTATCCTCTCTATACGTGTTTCTACACGTAGCTTCATACGCGTGTATTAATCAATTATTTTATTGTATTGATGGCGTCCAACCAGTTACAAGCGCTGGCAATTCGGTCACCGTGTAAATGCCTGCTTAGAACCTACCGGTCATCCTTGCGTCAGGGTCAGCCTCGGAAACACGCTGACGAAGGTCCGCAATAGCCGCAGGTATCTCGTCTGTGTTGTATGGCGTCATCTGATACACCCAGTTAATCCAGTTGCGATACAGCAAGTTGGCGTGCGCGCGCCAGGTAAACAGCGGCTGCTTTTCTGGATCATTATCAGGGAAGTAGTTCTCTGGCAGGCGAATAGGCAGGCCTTTGTGGAAGTCGCGCCAATACTCTTCTGCAAGCGTATCGCGATCATATTCAAAATGACCGGTTACAAAAATCTCGTGAAAGTCTCTTGTGGCGAGAAGCGCAGGTCCGCTGGTAAATCCCTCGGAAAGCACCGCAAGCTCAGGATGATCCACCAGAGCTGATGTCTCAATCGCAGCATGACGAGAGTGTGGCATGTAATGTACCTCGTCAAATCCATTGGTGAGGAAGCAATACTCATCACATAAACGCTGCGGGAAAATACCAAAAAGCTTAGCGCCCAGCATCTTCTTGGGAATATCGTGCAGGTAATAGAGGCCGGCTAGTGCGCCCCAACACAGGTACATGGTAGAAAAGACGTGCTCCTGAGACCAGTCAACAATGCGACAGAATTCATCCCAGTAATCAACGTCCTCGTATTTAAGGTCCTCAATAGGAGCACCGGTAACGATCAAACCGTCATAATTTTTATCTTTGAAGTCATCAAAAGTTGAATAAAACGTAACCAGATGGTCGGCTGCAGTGTTTTTAGATTCATGCGAAGAAATACGCATAAAGTCACACGTAACCTGTATAGGAGACTTTGAAATCAAGCGGAGAATCTGTGTCTCGGTCTGAATTTTCTTTGGCATTAAATTCAAAATTGCCAGGCGCAGTGGACGAATCTCCTGGTGCTCTGCAACTTCTTCCTCAAGCGCAAAAATGCGCTCTTCTTGCAGTGTCTTCTTAGCTGGTAAACCATCTGGAATATTAATAGGCATGGCAACTTCCTTTGGCTAATCGTTGCACATAAGTATACTTGTTTATATGGAAATAACTTTTGCCGAGCTCGGGCTAAACGAGCAAATTCTGGCAGGCGTAGCAACACTTGGGTTCAACGCGCCTACTCCCGTGCAAGCTGCGGCAATTCCCGCCGTCCTCGCGGGAAAGGACGTTGTTGCGTCTGCGCAAACCGGAACAGGTAAAACTGCAGCGTTTATGTTGCCTACGCTGCAGCGCATTGCTGTCGAGAAACCCGATGGGGCCGAGAAGCCCGACGCCAAGGAGCCTAACACGGCCGACAAGCACACCGCAACCGCCGGGCGCAACGCCAAACGCGGCGGTGCCAAGCGTGACAACGCCAAGCGCAACGCATTTCCCCGCGCGCTCATCATCACGCCAACGCGAGAGCTAGCTGCTCAAATTGATGCCGTTGCCAAGAGCGTTTGCGCATCCACCGGTCAGCAGGCCGTCATTGTTACCGGTGGCGCTCGCTATAAACACCAGATAACCGCGCTGCAAAAAGGTTGCGATGTACTGGTGGCAACACCTGGCCGCCTGATAGATCTTCTCGACAAAAAGCATACAAGCCTTGAGAACATCCAGGTACTGGTGCTCGACGAAGCGGATCGTATGCTCGACATGGGATTTTGGCCAAGCGTTCGCCGCATTATGGAGCAGCTGCCCAAAGCGCATCAAACGTTGCTTTTCTCGGCAACGCTCCCCGCGTCAATTACATCGACTATAGACGCGCTGCTTAAAGATCCAGAGCGCATTGAGATTGCAAGAACCGGACAGACTGCGGCAACAATCGAGCAACATTTATGCTCGGTCACTCAGGGACAAAAACCGCAGCTCTTAAAGGCGCTTATCGACTCATTTGATCCTGCGCCAGAGCGTGTGCTGGTGTTCTGTAGGACAAAGTCGCGCGTTGACAGCATTTACAAAAACCTTAAAGCCGCAGGTCTCAAGGTTGACGTTATGCATGCGGACCGTCCGCAAAAGGCTCGCGCAAGAGCGCTGGAGCGATTCCGTAGTGGCGCCATTCAGGTTCTTGTTGCAACCGATGTCATGAGTCGCGGCATTGATATCCAGGGCATTGACGCAGTCATTAACTTTGACGTGCCGCTTGACCCTGAGGATTATGTTCACCGCATTGGCCGAACAGGCCGTGCAGGAGCCGCAGGTCAGGCGTTCACTTTTATGGGACCAGATGAGGTCACGCCACTCAGAGAAATTGAATACTTTACAAAAGCGCTCATTCCTTCATGGGATCTACCTGGCTTTTCTTATGATGCGGGGCGCATTATGCTCCAGGACTCCCGCTCTACCTCCAAGACCACGCGATCGATGTTCTCAGGCTCAAGATCAAGAGGCAAAGGATTTGGTTTTGGCGGCAGATATGGCCGACACACGTAATCTATAATCAGATGCAGTCAGCTCATACAGTAAAGGAATCAAAATGGGCCCTTTTAATGGCGTTGGTGTAATTTTTGCTCTTGGAGCAGCAGCTCTTCATGTAGTTATTTTTTATCTTGAGTCATTTGCCTGGACTTCTGACGGCACGCTCAAGGCCTTTAACATGACAAAAGAAGAGGCAGAGAGCACCGAAAAAATAGCTTTTAACCAGGGATTTTACAATCTCTTTCTTGCTATTGAGGTATTCGTTGGCGTCTTCTTGATGGCCATCAGAAATCCAGCAGGTAAAGCGCTTGTTATCTTTGCTGTATGTTCAATGGCATTTGCCGCAATTCTTCTCTATGTAACTTCTCCCGACAAACGCTCCGCAGCCATTAAACAGGCAATATTCCCCATTATGGCTCTCTGCAATTTGATTCTGTAACTTTTGAGCATAGATGCTGGGCGCTCGCAAACACCCAGCTTTTTTGTAAGCGCTTCTCGCGAGAAGGACCATCATGAAGCAACTCCGCCCTTATCCACAGGTTATTATCACCAAGAAAGCTGCTCGCGCACTTGCAGGCGGACATCCTTGGGTCTTTGAGGGCGAGGTTATTCGTGTAGAGCCGTCTCCAGAAAATGGCGAGCGTACTCAAAACGGTTGCATCGTTGATGTCTTTGAAGAGAACGGCACCTACCAGGGAACTGGTCTTCTGTCAGAAATGAGCAAGATTCGCGTCAGAATTGTGACAAGAAACGCCAACGATAGGCTCAATGAAGCATTTTGGAGTCGTAAGATCAGCTGGGCGTGGGAACACCGCAAAACCACTATGGGAAACCGCGCTCTACCAGGGACTGAGCCCGATACCAATTGCTGCCGTGTCATCTTCTCTGAGGCCGATGGCTTTCCTGGCCTAATCGTTGACCGCTACGAGAATGTGCTTGTTGCGCAGGTAGGAACCGTTGGCATGGAGCGTCTGCGTGATGCTATCTATCCACTGCTACTTGAAGTTTTCTCTGCAGACGGTCAGGTAATCGACGGCATTTACGAAAGAAATGACTCCCCCTCTCGCCTTAAAGAGGGACTTCCGCAATATAAAGGCTGGTGGACAGGCTCTTCATCGGACGAGAATAGCTTGATTGCAGAAAGCACCCCTACGCTGCCTTCAACTCACGTTCTTGCAACCGAAAACGAACTCAAGTTCAATCTTGACCTAGAGAACAGCCAGAAAACAGGCTTTTTCTTGGATCAAAAATACAACCGTCGAGCAGTTCGTCAGCTTGCACAAGGTCGCCGCGTGTTGGATTGCTTCTGCCACGTTGGTCCTTTTGGTCTTAACGCCGCAGCTGGTGGAGCAGAATTTGTCCGTTGTGTAGACGTCAGCCAAACTGCTATTGACCTTGCGCGCCAAAATGCGGAGCTCAACGGCTTAGCAGACCGTATGGACTTTACCTGCGCAAATGTTCTTGAATATCTACCAAAGTTAGCGCAAGACCGCGCTCAGCTCAAAGCAGAGGGAGGTCCGTTTGACCTCATCATTCTGGATCCACCCGCATTCACTAAGACACGCGACAAGGTTCGAAGCGCCATGCGTGGCTATAAGGAAATTAATGCAGCGGCCATGAAGCTACTGCCCCGAGGTGGCTACCTGGCAACTTGTTCCTGCTCACACTTCATGACCAGAGATCTTCTCGCCCAGGCAATTGCCGAGGCAGCTCACCATACCAACGTGCAGCTCAAACAAGTTGAAGAGCGACAGCAAGCTCCTGACCACCCAATTCTTTGGGGTGTTCCCGAGAGCCACTACCTTGATTTCTTCATTTTCCAGGTGGTTTAAAACCTACAGTCCATTCTTCAAAGAACGCTTTATGATATTTATTCCATATTGTGATATAATACTCTTATATATTATTTTACTAATTTATAAGAGTATTTATGGCATACTTTGGAGGCTCTTATGGATGAGACGGATGTCAGGAATTTATCTAAACAACCAACCTTGAGCAAATACCAGTCCTACTTACCCTATGGGTTATTAGCCTTTATTGGCGGTTTTGCTGGTCTTCATTCATTTTATAGAACGGGTAAAGTTTCATTTTTTAGGACTGTATTATCTGGGTGCGTTCTTTATCTTCTCGTTTCTTACAACTATTGGTACCTCTATGCTCTCCTCGTGCTTATAAATTCTTTTATCACGCTCTCCATAGCCTTTGATAAAAAAATAACTGTTCAAAATATCCAAGGAGACGCAGTTCAGGCTCAGGACGCTGAAAGTAATGACAAATTGATTTTGATTACAATCTCTGTATTTGCATTATTTCTATTAGTAAGCGCGTCTCTATCTTTTGTATTCAGTATCTCAATGGCTATAAAGCTCATTCTTGTAATAATCTTCATTGGTTTGGAAGCTTTGCTGATAAACGCTACTGGAATCAAAATATCTTTTAAATAGTTCTTCCAGACTTCTTATTTTTCCAAACTTTTGCTTTTACGGCGCTCTTTAAAGAACGCTTTAAGCTGGGCAGATGCTTCGTCTGCTAATACTCCGCCTGAGACTGCAAACTCGTGATTAAGTCTTGGATCGCTACTCACGTCAAACAACGTACCCGTTGCACCGCCCTTGGGGTCAAACGCGCCAAACACGCAGCGATCAATACGAGCATTGACCATCAATCCCGCGCACATCAAGCAAGGTTCCAGCGTCACATACACCGTGCAGCCCGAAAGCCTCCAGCGGCCAAGCTTTTTTGAAGCCTCTTGCATGGCGAGAAACTCAGCGTGTGCAGAAGGGTCGTTATCTATCTCACGGCGATTATGTGCAACGGCAATAACCTCTCCATCGCACACTACAACTGCGCCGATAGGTACTTCTCCTATCTGAGCTGCAAGTTCAGCCTGTTCAAGAGCAAGTTTCATGTACTTTTGATCAAGAGCAGCCTGTGGGGTCAAAGGCTCTTGCGCTTCGTTACTCATAGCTGCTCCTCTCTTGTCTGGTTGCTGTCGTAATTCTTACGCAGTTCTGACGCGAATCCGTCACGAACCTGACGCCTATCTGTCGCGATTCTGACATAAATCTTTCATGACTCTGACGCTTATTTGTCTTCACTTAATTATGAAGCAAAACCGAACTTACCAAATCCCCTACTCGCAAAAAACTGAATTATGAGGTAGGATATTACCGCTTTGGAGAGGTGGCAGAGTGGTTGAATGCGGCGGTCTTGAAAACCGTTGAGCGGTGTCCCCGTTCCGAGGGTTCGAATCCCTCCCTCTCCGCCATTTTTTGGCGGACCTCAACTTAACGTTTTACCTTCAGAACTTACACTCCATTCCACGTCATTTCTAGCTCAACGTTCTTCTCGCCAGTGTGTGGGCGAGCATTCCGTTCACCGAAAGACTCCTTAACAAGTTAAAAGCTTTAATCAAAAACGCCTTAGATTTTTAGTTTTGGGTATAATTAACCTGTCCAAATGGATGGCTGACACAGGATTGTCAGTGATTGAAAGGATTTA
This sequence comes from Atopobium sp., assembly GCA_018380095.1. Taxonomy (GTDB): domain Bacteria; phylum Actinomycetota; class Coriobacteriia; order Coriobacteriales; family Atopobiaceae; genus Lancefieldella. The sequence goes on along the minus strand of JAGZUI010000008.1, from coordinate 27,046 downwards.
GCATGATTATTGCCGCAGTTGTAGTTATTGTCCTTCTGGTTTTCTGGGCCATTAGCATTCACAACAACATCATTCGCGCAAGCAACAGGTGCGATAACGCTTGGGCAGCTATCGATACGCAGCTTCAGCGTCGTAACGATCTGATCCCTAACCTGGTCAACACCGTTAAGGGTTACGCAGCTCACGAGTCTAAGACTTTTGAGGCAGTTACTTCTGCTCGCGCTGCAGTCGCAAATGCACGCACTCCTGAAGAGAAGATGCAGGCTTCCGGCACTCTTTCCAATGCTCTGACCAACCTGTTTGCTGTTGTTGAGAACTACCCAGAGCTCAAGGCTAACCAGAACTTCCTGGAGCTCCAGGCAGAGCTTACTGACACCGAGAACCGCCTCAGCTATGCTCGCTTGAGCTACAACGATGTTGTCATGAACTACAACAACATCATCGCTGTTTTCCCAAACAACCTTCTTGCTGGTGGACGTTCCCCACGTACAAGCTTCCAGGTTACCGACGAGTCCGCTCGTCAGGCACCAAACGTGCAGTTCTAAAAGCTGCTTCGTTTACACTTTGTACCAGTACAACCCGGTATCTGCATTCCCGCAGGTACCGGGCTTTTTTGTGCACAGTGTTGCCTCGCAGATTGAACTGGCCGAGCGCTGCTCGTACGCCGGTTACAACCAAATCCGAGCAGCTAGATTATGTGAAGAGTCTTTACAGCCTTGCAGGAAAATCGTTAAAATAGTTACATCTGTGAATTGTCCTCGCAAGCACAATTCACGTTCTATTGGATGAAGAGAAAGGTCAGCATGAAACCTCGACCTCACAGTCGCTGACCTCTTGCGGTGTGCCGATTTGCACCGTGAGGGGTGAAATCGCAATGCAGTCCCCGTGGCAATTACGCGGAGTTTCTCGCCAATGCCACGCTTTAGTCTTCGGACGCATGTAAGGAGCACACATGATTTATCTTTCCCAGTTAATGGGTAATCCGGTTCTAGATTCAGATGGCGAGAAAATCGGTTCTGTCTCCGACCTTGGAATTGCTACCGGAGAAGTTTTTCCTCGCATCACTTCCCTTGCTTTTATGGGCCCTGGCCGCACGCCAATGATGATTTCTTGGCGTAAGTATGTTGATACCTACGACGAGGATGTCATTAGACTCAAGGTGCCTTCAACGGAGATTCGTTTCTCGTACCTGCAGCCTAACGAAGTTCTTCTGGCCAGAGATATTCTGAACAAGCAGATTGTTGATACACGTGGTATTCGTGTTGTTCGCGTAAACGACCTCAAGCTTTCCGATACCAGCTCAACACAGCTGCGTCTTCTGGGCGCAGAGGTTGGCGCACGCGGTCTGCTGCGCAGCCTTTCTCCCCAGCTTGAGCACCTGGTCACCCGCATTGCGCGCGCCATGGGTCACCCCATGCAGGAACGCATTATTGCGTGGAGTTACATGGACCTGGTTGAGCGCGACCTCTCCAACGTCAAGCTCTCCGTCTCCCACAAGACGCTGGACGAACTGCACCCTGCTGACGTCGCTGACATCATCGAGCGCCTGGACTCTCGCCTGCGTAGCCAGGTGTTTGCCCAGCTTGATGACGAGCAGCGAGCCGGCGCAATGGCAGAGTTCAACGACGACGCTATGGCGGTTGAGCTCATCGGTGGCCTGAACGAAAAAGAAGCATCTCGCATCCTGTCCGAGATGGACCCAGACGACGCAGCCGAGCTTGTCTCCGAGCTGAGCTATGACCGTGCCGAGAAACTCCTGCGCTTGATGGGTGTTAAGGAGCAGCGCGCTATTAGGCAGCTGCTGGGATACCGTGAGTACACCGCCGGCCGTATTATGACATCTGAGGCGCTTTCTGTCCCTGAAGACCAGACCGTTGCATACGCCTTTGATCGCCTGCGCAACCTGGACGAAGACTTTGAGACCGTCCGCTATCTCTACCTTACTGACGAGGACGGCCGCCTGTCCGGAACCGTTACGCTGAACCGCCTGATTGTCTCCGAGCCAGAAACTCGTCTGGAGGAGATTGCTAATAAGAACCTGGTCACCGCCTCACCAGAGGACGACCAGGAGGACGTTGCTCGAAACATTGCAAAATACAACCTGCTGGCCATGCCTGTTGTTTCTGATGACAACCGCCTGCTGGGTATTGTCACCGTCGACGACGCCCTTGACGTTCTTGAAGAGGAGCACGCTGAGGACCTGCAGATCGTTGGTGGCGGTAGGAGCGATTCCGACTCTGGTGACCGTGGCCGCAACATTATTTGGTTCCTCCACCGCAACCTCTGGCTTTTGTTCTGGGTTGCCTCCGTTGTGATTGCTGCCTTTGTAGGAACAGCTGCAACATCTAATCCAATCATGGGTATTTTCGCAGCTCTTTGCACTATTACTATGCCAATCTCACTGAACTTGAGCGAGAATACCGTCAACTACGTGACAAACTTCTTCCTCACAGACGATCCTGGCAGCGAGAAGTCTCCTTCTATCTTGGGCTTTGCCTTCCGCTCGCTTCTACTGGGTCTTCTGGTCAGCGGCCTCATTTGTATCCTTGGTGCCGCAGCTCACGCCCTGCTAGAGGCTCTGTTCCATCCGTACGATCCAAATGCAGGCGTATTCTACGCCGCGCTCTTTGACCAGACCATTATTCAGATCTTTGGCGCAGCAGCTGGCTCTACGCTTATTTCCTTCCTGTTAACCCCAATTTTCTTGGCTGTACTTCGCCATCGTGAAGAGAAAAACCAGGAAACTTCAGGTCTCACGCTTACCCTGATTTCCATGAGCCTTTCGGTGGTGACATTCTTCGTCCTCTCTTACGCTCTCTCACTTGTGAGCGTGATGTAAATGGCGCAAGAGAATGCAGAGGTAAAGAGCACGGTTGCAATGCAGGACGTTGCTGCAGAGAAGGACGCGGTTGCAGAGCAAGATGCGACTGGCCAGCTTACTGCGAGCGACGGAAGCGTTGTCGAGCAAGGCAAACGCTCATCTAAAGAGAAGGCTCCGGTCAACAAAAACAGCCTCAAGTACATTTTGATGGCAATGGGTCCCGGTCTTCTCGCCGCATTTGCTGGTAACGACGCCGGTGGCATTGCAACCTACTCCAGCGCGGGCGCTACCTTTGGCTACTCGCAGCTGTGGACCGTGCCACTCATGTGCTTCTTGCTGATTGTGGTTCAAGAAACCGCAGCTCGAATGGGCTGTGTTACCGGTAAAGGTATTGCATCGCTGGTGCGCGAGCGCTTTGGCATCCGCCTGTCCACACTGGCAATGGGCGCACTGCTGCTTTCCAACATTGCTGTTACCTTCTCCGAATTCGCAGGTATTGCGTCCAGTATGGAGCTCTTTGGCATCCCAACGTACGTCTCGGTGCCTATCAGCGCACTGATGGTGTGGCTCTTAACCGTTGGCGGATCGTACCGCCGCATCGAGAAGATTCTACTGGCAATTAGCTGCATTTTTGTCACATACGTGGTGGCTGGCGTGCTTGCTCAACCAGACTGGGGCGAGGCTCTGCGCGTCACCATCATTCCGCAGCCTTCCGCTGAACCGTCATACATTTCTCTGTTGGTTGCAAATATTGGTACTACCATCAGTCCGTATATGATCTTCTTGGTTGCATCAAATGTTGTCGAGAAAAACCTTGATACCAGCGATATTCCCGCACAACGTGCAGACAATGTTGCCGGCGCAGTCCTGGCCGAGATCATCACCTGGTTCATTATGCTGACCACCGGCGCTGTCCTCTTCCCTCGCGGAATCTCTGTTGACTCTGCTGCCGACGCTGCTCGCGCTCTTGAACCACTTGCAGGTCAGTATGCAAGTACCCTCTTCGCGCTGGGTATGGTTGGCGCGTCCTTCCTTGCAGCATGCGTTCTACCAGGCATTACCGCAAGCGCTATCTGCGAGGCATTTGGTTGGGAGCGCGGAGCCGACCGTAGCTGGCAGGAGGCCCCTGTCTACCACGGCATTATTACAACCGTGCTGGTTATTTCTGCACTGGTTGTTCTGATTCCAGGCATGAGCCTCTTTGGTATCATGATGGCCGCCCAGGTCATCAACGGTATTCTGCTGCCAATTCTGCTTATCTTTATGGTCATCATTGCGGCCGACAAACACATCATGGGCAAGTACGCCAACGGTCGCATCTGGAACGCGCTGACCTGGTTTACCATCGTCACCGTCATCATCCTGACCATTGTGATGTTCATTCTGCAGGCCATGGGCTTGTAGCGCGCGTCACGCAACTGCAACACAAAAATAGGGCGAGAAGATCGGTCTTCTCGCCCTATTGTTTTATGCATTTAGCTGCTATTTATTACTTGCTTGCCTTGTCAAACTCGTCCTTGAAGTCAGAGAACATCTTGCCCATACGACCAAGCTGCATGCCAAAGCCCTTAGCCGCCTTGTTAGCGGTGGCCTGTGCCGACGACTTACTCGCTGCCTTAGCGTCGGACTTGCTAGCAGCGGCTTTGTCCGCGGCGGTCTTTTCTGCGGCAGCCTTGTCCGCGGCGGCCTGCTCCTCTGCAGATGGCTTCTCGAGGCGAACATCCTCTGCAGCAACCGGCGCTGGTCGCTCGGAATCGTCTTCTGCGTCAGGCTCGGTAGCATCTTCGATGGCACGCTTTGCCTTGGCCAACGTCTTACCCAGGGCAAACGCACCCTTCTCGGTAGCCTCTGCAACAGCTTTGCCAGCCTTAGCCGTGGCCTCGGAAGCTTTAGCGGCTGCCACGGCATAACCCTCGCCCGCCTTTGCCGCAAGACCGCCGGTGAGCTGGGCGTCTGCCGCCTCGTCTGAGAGGACCATGGCGCCGTTGGAGTAGCCTAGCAGCCACTCTGGCTTGATGGCAAAGGAGCCCACCAGTGCCTCTGATCCGGCGCCGTCACCCACAAGAAATGCCGAAACCACGCCCGTGAACTGGTCAAACTCGGCGCCGCTCACGTAGCCCAAGCTCTTTCCACTCTTGGTGCGAGCCTCCATGCCGTGCCACAAAATGCAGTTATCAAAATCCAAGTTCAGGCGCTTAATTGCCGCTTTATCAACGTTATTCTCGGGATCTTTTACACAAAGGCCATGCTCAATGGTCTCTAGAGACTCTAACGTGACAAAAGCGTCGTCCTGCTTAATCATGCCAGCAATGTCGGGCTTCTGAACCATCACACCCACTACCTGCGAAGACTGGCTCTGTTTGAATGGCGCAAAAACCACGTTGTGGATTTTTCCCAGCTTGGAAAAACGCTCTTCTCCTGCATGCTTACCCTTTGTAGCAGGCTTTTTGGGGAGAAGGACTTTTGCACCAAGGAGCTCGGTTGTTTTCACGTGAAACCTCTCTATAAAAAACGGGACGTCATAAGGCGTCCCGTCACATTGCTTGTAAGTGAGGCTTATGCCTCCTGGTAGCCCTCGCCAGCGTGATCCTGCTCGTGGGACTCAACGTTCTCGATGCGAACAGCCTGAGCCTCAGCGGTTGTGGCGGTTGGCTCTGGAACAACAAAAGAGTCTGCAACAACATCAGCAGCATCTGCGACAGTATTAGAAGCAGAGGTCACAGCGTCAGAAAGTGACTCACGGAGCTGATCCATGCGCTCGCGAGCAAGGTCAACCTTTGCGCGGAGCTCGTCGGTCTTTGCGTCAACAGTAGGCTTGACCTCGTCAATCTTAGTGCTCACAACCTTAGATGTGCGCTCATAAGAATCAAGTGCGGAATCCCATGCGTCATTGACAGCATCTGCAGCCAAAGCGCGAGTCTCCTCGCCGGAACGTGGAGCCAGGAAAAGACCAGCTACAGCGCCAGCAGCAGCACCAAAAATAGCGCCTAGAAAGAAACCAGCAGACTTCTTGCTCATAAGTACCTCCTGTTAAACAGCAAAACGCTGTACGTAATCATACCGCAATACGGGCGTTTATCGAACGGGCTTTGGACGAGGAACGTTAATCATGTTCCAGTCGTCTGGGACGTCGGTGACCTCAGAGTCGTCAGTGGCGTCCTCGGCAGCTGTTGCCTCGGCGAGCTCAGTTGCGATGGGATCGGCGTCGGCAGCGGGGTCGGCGACGTCTGCGGACTCGGTGTCGACTACGGGCTCGGCGTCGGCGTCGGCTGCGTCAATACCTGCGACCTCGGCGTTGTTCTCCTCAGCGTCAGCAGCCTCAGCCTCAACTGCATCAGCTGCTGCGGCATCAGCGACGTCCTCGGAGGAGTTGTCGGCAGCGTAATCCTCTGCGTCTACGCTCTCTACCTGGGGCGCAGCGTCCGCCTCAGGTTCCGAGGAGTCTGCAAGCTCATCGGTCTTCTCGCCGTCAAGGCTCTGGATGAGCGCAACGAGGCCAGAGACGATTGCATTGATGTCTGGGTCGGCGTCCTCCTGGTTGCCATATGCCCAGTTGAGGAGCCATACAGCGCTGGAAAGCGAGGCTGCAACCAGCACGTCGTCTGGACATGCGAGGATGATCTCGTAGAGGCCGCGACGGGAATCTACCAGGGAAGTCTTACCGGAAGCAACGTCTCCCGCAAGGTTGGTCAGGGCCAGGAGCTCGACGGTTACGTGCTCAAGCAGGTGCGCAACCTCGGTGTCCTTGGCAACAAGGCCAAAGCGAGCATCGGCGTCACCCAAGCACAGGTGCTCGGAAAGACCTGGCAAAAGCTCAAGTACGCGCTCAGTTGCCTCAGCATTTTCCGAGGTCAAACGTGGCGCTTTGGCCGAAAACTCAACAGTAGCGGTCAAGTTTTTAGGTCCTACCACAACTTTTTTGATAGAAATCAACTGCGCCATTTCAACCTCTTTCTATTGGTTCACTCTATTGTAATCATTCTTTTAGTTATTCATTTTCTGATGTGTCAGAGTTTTCGCCAGTTGGCTCAGATTCACCGTCTACCTGTGCTTCTGGCGCAATTACGCGCAGCAAAGAAAGACGACGGCGACGCATCGACTGCACGCGGAATACGTAGCCATCCTTCTCAAACGCCTCGCCCGGACGAGGCAGATGACCAGCCAAATCCAGCACAAAGCCCGCGATAGTCTCGTACTCCTCGGACTCCCCTACCGGCCATCCAAGTTCAGCTGCATCATTGAGCGAGAAACGACCATCTACCAGCCACTCTCTATCAGAGAGCTGTGTCAGGTACTTGTTGTCCGGATCAAACTCATCCTCAATCTCGCCGACAATCTCCTCGACGATGTCCTCAACGGTGATAACACCAGCGGTTCCGCCGTACTCGTCAACCACGATGACCATCTGGTCGCGACTTGTCTGCATTTCAGTGAGCAGCGGAATGATGTCTTTGGTATCGGGTACGTAGTCAGCAGAACGCACGAAGCGCGCGATCTTCTCGTCGCTAGCGTGCTGGTCAAGCGCCGGCTCCAGCAAATCTTTGATGTGAGCGATGCCCACGATGCGATCGATATTCTCGTGGTAGATAGGGATGCGCGAGAAGCCCGTCTGGCGCATGACGCGCAGGACCTCGGCGATAGTTGCGGTGTCCTCCATGGCGGTCATGTCAACGCGCGGGACCATTACCTCGCGGACAACAGTGTCGCCCATCTCGATGACCTCGTGGATCATGGATTTTTCTTCTTCAGAAAGGTCCTCGGAATCCTTGACGATGTAGCGGAGCTCTTCCTCGGTGACCTCTTGATGGTCGTTGGTAGTGTCAATGCCCATCAGCGTGGTAACCGCATCTGCCGAGGCAGACGTGATGAACACGAGTGGACGCACAATCTGCATGAACGCCTTCATAGGGCCGACGACTGCTTTGGCCACTGCCTCGGAGTTTGCTAGACCGATGCTCTTTGGAACCAGCTCGCCGATAACCACGGAAAAGAAGGAAACAATCAGCGTAATAGCCACGACAGCCAAAGGAAGCGCCAGGTCAGCGTGGACGCCAATGTTGACCAGCCAAGCACCGAATGGCTCGGAAAGGCTTGTTGCAGCAAATGCCGAGGAAGCGAAGCCTACCAGGGTAATTGCGACCTGGATTGTTGCGAGGAAATATCCGCGATCAGTGGCAATGTCAATGACAGCAAGAGCTCTTGGATCACCCTCGTCCACGTCCGCCTCAAGCGCCGCGCGACGAGAGCTAACAATGGCCATCTCAGCCGCAGAAAAGAAGCCGTTTACCAGGGTAAGCAGCAGAGTTATTGCAATACTTAACGCAATGTCCATCGAATGTATGGGCACCTACCTCTTCGAAGTTACTTTTTTGTGTAGTCTATTGTACTCTAACGCGCTCTACCTTGTAGTCTGCAGGAATTTGACACAGTCTCGCCACGAAATGCTGGAAGACTGGCGGTGTCGGAAGCGGCAGCGTGATGACACCAGCTGAATGGGCGGTCGCACGATGACACCAGCTGAATGAGCGGTTGTACGGTGGCCATGCGACAGGTACGGCAGGTGCGGCGATGCCGTTTTGATGGCATCAATCGCTGGTTTCTCCGTGGATTCGGTTAACAAACAGCCGTCGAATCTGCTTAACAAGCAGTTCTCAGTATTTGATACAAAAATTTGAATAACTTGCCTGAATAATTCATCCACATGAATACGTAACTTTTACGTCTAAAATTATGTGCCCAAAACGGTAAAAAACACGTTTAGTTGGGGTTGAAAATTAAAAATTTGCCAAAATAACCCCAACTAAGACGATTTTTTACCGCACTGAAAATTTTTATCTGGGCAAACGCTATATGCAGAAACCTGTATTCCCCAACTAAACGCATTTTTTACCACTTCGGAGTCGCTTCTGGGTCACTTACATCATTTTTGCCCAGTTGGACCCTTAGCAGCAAAAGACCCCCACATTCAGCGTGAATGTGGGGGTCTCACTCAATATACCGCTAGATTAGAGCTGCTTGCCGGCCTCAACCAGATCCTTGACCTGCGCACGAACGGCATCCAGGTCCTCGTCGGAAGGAAGCCAACCGATAGCGTGAACAGGCAGTGGCATAGTAAACTCTGCTGCCTCAAGCTCGGCCTGAACCATCTTTGGTCCAAGTGGGGCCCAGCCGTAAGAACCAAACGCAAAGCCAATACGGTGGTCGTTCTTTGGAGACAGACCGCTCATATAAGTCAGGAACGAAGAAACGGTAGGCAGGAACTTAGAGTTCAGTGTAGGCGAACCAACGCAGACATACTTGGAATCCAAGAAGTGATACATGACGTTGGAGATATGAGTCTCCTTGAGGTCGATGAGCTGGGCAGGAATGCCTTCAGCCAGAAAACCGTCCAGAAGAGCGTGAGCCATCTTGTCAGTTGAACCCCACATGGAGTCGTACACAACCAGGGCCTTCTCCTCAAGTTTGCCGGTAGTCCACTCCTCGTACTTGGAGATGATGTCGGCGATGTGGGAGCGCCATGCAACGCCGTGAGCTGGGGCGATAATATCGATGTTCTCCAGACCAATGCCCTTAACTGCGGTAACAGCAGAGTCAGCCTGACGACCGTAAGGGAGAACGATGTTTGCATAGTATTTGCGAGCCTGCTTCATAACCTCGCAGTAGTCGGACTCATCTTCAAAGCGAGTAGTTGAAGCGTAGTGCTGACCAAATGCGTCATTGGAGAAGAGGATCTTATCGTAGTCGGAATACGTGACCATGTTGTCTGGCCAGTGGACCATTGGGGTCTGCACAAAGGTCAGGGTGCGCTTACCGATGTTGAGCGTATCGCCCGTCTTTACGCCGTTGACGTTGATATTCTCGCCATAGAAAGCCTTAAGCTCCTTGACGCCCTGAGGTGCGCTTGCGTAGACCTCGGCGTTTGGCGCAAGCTCCAGAATGCGAGGAACGCTGCCGGAGTGGTCCATCTCAATGTGGTTGCAGATCAGAACGTCAATCTTTGCTGGATCGATGATGCTCTTAATGCGCTCGACCAGCTCCTCGGAGAATGGGCGCTTGACGGTGTCAATGAGCGTGACCTTCTCGTCCAGGATAAGGTATGCATTGTAGGTGATGCCCTGCTCAGTGGTGTAGCCGTGGAACTCGCGAGCGTTCCAGTCAAGGGCGCCTACAAAGTAGACATCGGGTTTAATTTCGACAGAACTAAGCATGTGTCCTCCAAAGACCACAGTGCGAAAATTTGACACTACAAGGATATCATTTGCCGGCTCGTGAATGTATGTTCACGTAAACTTTCCAGAAGTTGTCCGAATCTAAATTCTTTCCATGCTGGAATCTAGATTTTCACTTTGTCCGAATCTAAATATTTTCCTTGCTGTTATGTTCTTTTGACAGTGTTACCATAATTTACATAGGTCTAAAACGTATCCGGAGAGGGGAACCTATGAAAATGCTACGCGCAATGCGTGAGCCACTGAAGTATGTTCAGGGCAAAAATGCTTGTCTCGAGTTCGAAAAAGAGATGGGCTACATGGGAAAGCGCTTCCTGTTTGTTTGCTCTAACAGCGGCTACAAAGCAACCCACGACATGATCGAGCAGAGCTTCGAGGGCAAGGGCGACTATTACCGTCGCTACGAGGTCTTCGGTGGCATCTCTTCCAACGGCGAGATTAACCACATGAAGGCTATCGTCGAGGAGGACAACATCGACGTAGTCGTCGCTATCGGCGGCGGCAGCGCTGTTGACACCGCAAAGGCAACCGCATATTACGCTGGTAAGCGCATCGTTATTCTTCCTACCGTTGCAGCTACCGACGCTCCATGCACCGGCCTCTCCGTTATTTACAACGATGACGGTTCCTTTGACAAGTACCTCTTCTACCCACAGAACCCAGATGCAGTTATGGTCGACACTCAGATCATCGCTAACGCACCTGTTTCCTTCCTGGTAGCAGGCATGGGCGACGCACTGGGCACCTACTTTGAGGGCCGCGCATCCATCCGCACCGAGTCTCCTTCCCTCGAGGGAACCGGCATTACCCGTGTTGGTATGGCAATTGCTAAGGAGTGCTACCTCACTCTTCGCGATTACGGTTCACAGGCAATTAAGGCTTGCGAGAACAACGTTGTAACCCCAGCTCTTGAGGCTATCTGCGAGGCAACCGTCTACATGAGTGGCGTCGGCGCTGACAACGTTAACTGCGCAGCAGCTCACTCCTTCTACAACGGCCTCACCTCCCTTGGTGGCCACAGCGCACCTCACGGCAACTGCGTTGCTTTTGGTACCCTGGTCCAGCTTGTTCTTGAGGGCGTTCCTCAGGAGGAGTTCGACGAGGTCCAGGACTTCTGCCTTGAGGTTGGTCTTCCAACTACCCTCGAGGAGGTTGGCATCACCACTGACGAGCAGATCAAGAAGATCGCTGAGGCTGCTTGCGTTCCTGGCGAGACCATCCACAACCTTGCTGGCGACGTCACTCCTGACGAGCTCTATGCAGCTATCGTTCAGGCTGACGCTATGGGCCGCGCTCTTAAGGCTTAAGGTTTTAGCTGCACGCCGCGTCGCGACGGCGCGTCGCAAGGTGCCGCAAGGTACGCCCGAGCGGCAGGTCGCAATAGCGCACCGCAACAGCGCATTCACTTGATACAGAAGAGGGACCGCAGATGCGGTCCCTCTTTTTTGTTGCAGTTTTGATGTGACGCGAGAAACGCGGGCAATGCTGCAACGGTACACAGCACAGACGAGGCTCGCACCGAGGCAGCAGCGTCGACACGCCTACAGGCCCAGCACCTGCTTGATGTCCGCAGCAATCAGCTCGGGATCCAGATGACTTTCTCGCATAAGGTCCGCGATGTTGACGCGGTCGTAGAAAGCCTTCTTGACGCCGTAGTTCAGCACGCGTGCGGAAGAAGTTCCCAGGTAGCTAGCGATATTCTGTCCCCAGCTGCCCTCGATGATGCCGTCCTCAATGGTCACGATGACGTCGTGGTCTTTTACCAGGTTGTCGAGCAGATTCTGGTCAACGCCCGAGGCAAAGTATGGCTTGACCAGCGTGGCTTCAATTCCCAAGGTGGAGCTGAGGGCCTCAACGGCTTTCTCGCCAAGGTCGTAGAAATCGCCCAGGGCAAGAACGGCCACCTTGGAGCCCTCGCGCGTGACCTCGTAAGTGTTGAGGTTGTCGAAGTTTGTGCGGACGGAGCCCTCGGCATGGACCACAGGACCGGAAGGAATTGCGATGTAGACGGGGTGTTTGTCCTGGTCAAGTGCCCAGTCGAGCATGGCGATGTACTCCTCGGCGTTGGACGGCGCGAGGTACACCATGTTAGGGATGTTTGCGATCATGGAAATGCTGCTGAGGCCCTGGTGGGTGGCGGCCATCAAGCCCCTAATGGAGCCGGATCCCACGATAACCGCAGGATTCTGGTTGAGCGCCAGGTCCTGAGTTAGCTGGTCGTAGGTGCGCTGGATGAAGGTTGCGCTTGAGCCCCAAATCACGTGCGCGCCCGCGTGAGCCGCGCCGGAAGCCATCGCAACTGCAGTTTCTTCGGCAATGCCCACGTCAAGGTAGTGCTTTCCCAGTTCTTCTCGACGTTCCTGCGTAAGACCAAGCAAGCCAGGAACAGCCGACATAAGCACCAAGAACTTTGAGTCAGTCTTTGCGCGCTTGAGGGCATACTCTGCAAAAATGCTGGCATACGACTCGGAAGAACCGGATGCAGGGCTCTGACCAGTCTGGATGTCAAACGGCATGTGCCAGTGCCACTTCTCCTTGTTTGCCTCCGCGGGAGCGTAGCCCTTGCCTTTGAGCGTATTGATGTGGACCACGACTGGATGAGTCGAGTCTTTTACCTGCTCAAATGCGGCGATAAGAGCCTCGATGTCGTTGCCGTCATTGACATACAGGTAGTCCAGGCCCATCGACTTAAAGAGGTTATTCTCGGCAGCTCCGTTGGTGCGGCGCAGCTCAGCGAACTGGTCGTACATGCCACCGTGGTTCTCGGCGATGGACATCTGGTTGTCGTTGAAGACGATGATAAAGTTGCTGTTCAGCTCACCAGCAACGTTCAGACCCTCAAGCGCCTCGCCGCCCGACATGGAGCCGTCGCCGATAACAGCGATGATGTTTTCCTTGCCGCCCATGATGTCGCGAGCCTTTGCCAGGCCAAGCGCCAGGCTGATGGACGTGGAAGTGTGGCCGATTTTGAAGAGGTCGTGCGGGGTCTCGGCGGGATCGGTGTAAGGGGACACCGAGTCGTAGAGCGCGGGATCCATGTATGCCTGCTTGCGGCCGGTGAGCATTTTGTGGGGATACGTCTGGTGCGAGACGTCGTAAACGATATGGTCAACGGGCGAATTGAACACGGTATGAAGCGCGATAGTTGCCTCGACGATGCCAAAGTTTGGACCAAAGTGGCCGCCGTGCTTTGACTCCATGACCAGCAAGTTGTCGCGAATCTCCTGCGCAAGCACCTTGCGAGCCTCTGCGTCCAGCTTCTTTACATCTTCTGGTCCATTGATATTCTCTAGGCACATGTGCGGCCTTTCTTTAAACGATACAGAAATGAGCAGCTTGTTTGCTGCGTGACGTGCGGGATCCGCGGTGTGCGCAGGGCGCGCAGAGCGCGGGGTACACGGGGCACGCGGGATGCGTCGGCGCTCGGGACGCGCACGGTCAACCACGCCGTGCGAGCGACGCGTTAGATGTGCAGGTCAAGCACGTGGCAATCTAAACATAGCTTTAATGTGCGAAGTTATGTTTTTGGTTTACCCAGAACACGTCCAAGAATTTCTCGTAATTTGGTTTTAGCAGCATTACTTAGTTGATTGCACTGTTTTGTTAATGGCTGAACACACCTATGACAGATAATCTGTCAAAAAGACGTATACATTACACTGAAAATACCTCAAACGTGCAGATTATCTTCATTAGGTGTGTAATATGCCCGCAATTGTGCAGAATATCTGTCATAGGTGTGTTCCTTAGAAGCGGAATTTACCTATAGTTAGATTTTTTATATATTCCTATTCATTTTTAAGCATATTAAATAAAGTTTATGCATAAAAATGTATATCAGGCAGTGATACCGCCTGCTGACTGATTATCTTGATTAGGAATACGGCAATTCTTCAGCAAGACCTACCAAAACCGCACTATTTTGCACGGCAAGCCTAAAAGCCGCCACCAACACGCTGCAGAAACGCAAAAAGAGCTCTCGCACCTGAAAGATGCGAGAGCTCTTCCTCGAAACGTTACATCTACCTGCGGGCTAGCGCTCGCCAGTGGCGCGACGCTCGGCATACTCGGCAGCAAGACGAGCCTGAATGTCGTGTGGTACCTGCTCGTATCCTGCCAGCTCAACGGTATACTCACCCGTTCCGCGCGAAAGGGACCTCAGCCTTGTAGCGTAATCGGTAACCTCAGCGTATGGAATCGTTGCTTTAATGGTGGTCTCACCAGCGGAAACACCGGTACCGGAAGACATTCCCTCTACGCGACCGCGGGAAGCGGAGACGTCGCCCATGACGGAACCTGCGTAGCTGTCTGGAACGGTAATCTCCAGGTGGGCCATAGGCTCCAGGAGAACAGGTTCTGCCTGGTCAACGGCCTTCTGGAAACCAATACGAGCAGCCGTCTTGAAGGCCATCTCGTTGGAGTCAACTGGGTGGTAAGAGCCCTCGTAGACAGCAACCTTAACGTCAATCATAGGATAACCAGCCAAAACGCCTTCGCGCATGGTCTCCTGGACGCCCTTATCAATGGCGGGGATGAAGCCGCGAGGAATGTGGCCACCTACAATCTCGTCGACAAACTCGTAGCCGGCGTCTGGGTTTGGCTCAATGCGCAGCCAGCAGTCGCCGTACTGACCGGAACCGCCGGTCTGCTTCTTATGCCGACCCTGAGCACTTGCAACTCGACGGATCGTCTCGCGATATGGGATGCGAAGCGCAACTTTATGTGCGGAAACGCCAGCTCGCTGCTCAAGACGCTCGAGAAGAACGGCTACTTGTGCCTCGCCGATTGCAGAAACAATGGTCTGGCCGGTGTCCTCGTCGCGCTCAACCTTGAGGGTTGGATCGGCGTCGGCGGCCTTCTCCAGGAACGCAAAGAGCTTGCCCTCGGTACCGCGCTCATCAGGCTCAATAGCCGTACGGTACAGGGAGTTGGGGAACCTGAATGCGGCGGCCTCAACCTTGCCGGTAACAGAGAGCGTGTCGCCCGTCATGGCCTCGAGCTTTGGAACTACTACGATGTCGCCGGCTGCGGCGGTGCTCACATCAGCCGTTTCTTTGCCGCACATGCGATACAGGTGAGAAAGGCGCTCGGGCTTGCGTGTGCGAGCGTTGATAAGCTCGGAACCTGTAGAAACAGTACCTGCAAGCACCTTTACAAAGGTAAGTTTGCCGTTCTGTGGATCCTGCAGTGACTTGAAGGCAAACGCAACAGGGCGCTCGTCATCAGGGGAAATATCAAGCTGCTCGCCGTTTACCAGCGGAATACGGCCAAAGTCGGACATAGTTGGGAACCAGCCATCAACTGCATCAAGCAGGGAGATGACGCCCTCTTCGCGAACGCAAGAACCCGAGAAGACAGGAACAAAAATGCGCTCCATAAGAGCCTTGCCCAGCAGGCCCTCAAGCTCTTCCTGCGTAATCTCCCCGCCCTCAAGGTAGCGCATCATCAGCTCGTCGTCTGCCTCAACAACCAGTTCGGTCAGGGCAGCGCGAGCGGCCTGGGCCTCTGCCTGGAACTCGGCAGGAATGTCGGTGACCTCGGGCTTGCCATCTACCAGCTTGCGAGCCTTCTGATGAACAACGTCAATGATGCCAGAGAATGCCTCGCCGGAGCCCATTGGAATAGTTACCGCGCCAAGTGAGGAACCAAAACGATCCTGGAGCATAGCCATTGCAGTCTCATAATCTGCATCAGGGCGATCCAGGCGGTTAATAAACAGCGCGCGAGACAGTGACAGGTCCTCGGCGGCAAACCAAAGCCTGGTAGTAATAGTGCCAGGTCCACTAGCTGCATCTACGACAAAAAGCGCGGTCTCAACAGCGCTCATTGCCGAATAGGCGTCGCCTACAAAGTCAGGATAGCACGGTGCATCGAGCACGTTAATACGTGTATTTTCCCAGGTAATTGGTGCGATGGTAGTAGAGATAGAGAATCCGCGCTCTGACTCTTGCGAATCGTAATCAAGCGTGGGCTTTGTGCCTGCGTGGCCGCCTAAACGAGTGGTTGCACCCGTCAGATGCAGCATTGCCTCGGCAAGCATGGTTTTGCCCACGCCACCTTGGCCCACCAGGACCACATTCTTTACCTTAGAAACATTTTTTTCGGCCATGATGCCTCCTCTGACTGCGGCAAGCAGCCGAGAAGGTCAGCCGATAGTTCGCGCCCGAGTCTAGCGCGATATGCTTCGGCCCTTCCTGCTACTTACCGAACAAGAAAACCTCTAGCCACCCTACCGTACCGCAAAGCACAAAAAGAGACACCCACCATTCGATAAACGACATGTGGTGAGTGCCTCGAAGTTTCTTCTCGACAGAAGATTTTGTGTTGTTACCGCAGGTAGAAGCCGTGAAATTCCACGAGGACGCCCCTGCGCATCACAAAAGTTAGATTCTGACTCCTCGGTGAACGGTGTTGTTAAAGATTAAGTAGCCGATAATTGCGTTCACCAACGACAGCGTGACAAAGATGATGTTAGGAAGCGTCTCGTTGACCACGCCTGCTGAAGAGCTGAACGAGTCCATAACCGGGATAATCATCATCATGAACGTGCCGCCGATAACAAACATGGAGCCCAGCGTACCCACGAGAGAAGACACTGTGACCGAAAGGCTTCTCTTGGTGATATCAACAACAGAAGTCCAGTCAAAGTTTGGTCGGCGAATATCAATGGCCAGACCCACGTTAGACACCAGGAACACAATGCAAAGCGGCAGAATAACGTTTCTCAGCGCCGTTTCAAGGGTGATGTGACCAGGAATTAGGAAGAAAATCTGAGTCACAACACTAAAGATGAGCACGTAAAGCATGTTCACGGCAATCTTTGCGCCAAAAATCTGCTTTGAAGATACGGGCATGGTTGCCATCAGCCAGTTTGAGCGGCCTTCCAGCGAGTACGAAATAGCAGCGGAGTTGGCAGCGCAGAACATCGAGGTGCCAAACCAGGTGGTTACCATGCCAAAGATGGTTCTTGCCAAAGGGAGATAGTGCGGAACCTCGGACGCAGGAACAAAGTAGGCCACGATAGACGACGTGCTAAAGAACAGAGAAATAAAGGCGAGAATAACCATCAACAAGCAGCCAAAAAGCATGTTTATAAAGACTGCTGGATAACCCGTGATGGTCTGAATCTCTTTTCTGATCAGAGCAACAAAAGGCGTCGCGGACTTGGTGGAAATCTGTTTGGTGGTGAACTTCTTCTGGACCTTATCCTCGCTTACTAGTGCATTAATGCGGTCGTTGAAGCGAGAAATGATTGCCACAATTGCCGCAGGCGCTCCAACGGATACCAGAACAAACAGCAAGAAACTGACAAGGGAGCCGGAGTTAAAGAAATCCGCAATCCACAGTGATGGAAGATAAATCACTCCAACTGAACTTGCAATGCTAAAGACGGTGTCCTTGAAATTACCCACCACACCTGAGGCAAGCTTGTCTACATTGAAAGATACCGTAAAGATAACGAACAGATAAGCGACCATAAAGAAAAGGCCAAAAACGCCACCGATGACCATTCCCAAGTTCTTAAAGTGCAGCTTTGCAGCAAGGGCTGCAACCGCAAAAGCCAAGAGAATAGCTACAGAAACCGCAAGGTTCGGCCCAAGAAGAAGCGCGAACAAGGCACCAATCAAACGTGGAAGTGTAACAGCCTCAAAGGTGAAGTAAGCCAAAAAGACTGGCAGCATAATGACAATAGACCAGATACCCTCTGCAGCATACAGAGCTGCTACGCGAGAATAAATAATGGTGCTCTTTTTGATTGGAAGCGACATGATAAAGTCGTAATCCTTGTACGCAAAAAGCACGCCATTGGCCTTTACAAACGTCAAAATAACACCAGGTAGAGCGCCAACAAGAATTCCTGCTAAAGGAAGCAGCCTTGTGAAGCCGGCAATGGCTAAAGTTGTCGCAATGCCGTAAATGTAAACCATCATGAAGATCGCGCCAACAACGGCAAAAACACCACCGACAATAGGCAGAGCGTTTGCGCCAACCTTTTTCTCAAAATTCTTTCGAGCGCCTATAACCTGCGTAGTCCAAATCATGGTGATCTGAACCTTAAGCAGCATCCAGAACACTTTGAGATTGGAAGGCAGTTTGAGCTCAGAGCGATCAAGAACAGGAACCTGACCAGCACTTACTTGAGCTGGAATAAAGACATCTCCTGATAGTTGCAGGTTCTGCTCAGGCACATCGGGGCGCTGAGGAGCCTGTGGAACATTGTTTGCCATGACTAGTTCTCCTTAGGGAAGGAGGGAGGAACTGGAGCGCCTGGAGGAACTGGTGCTCCGGGCACGGTTGGAGCCACAGGCGCGGCTGGTGCTGCAGGTGCGGCTGGTGCTGCAGGCGCGACTGGCGCTGCAGGTGCTGCAGGTGCAGCGGGGGCCGCAGGTGCGGCGGGCGCCGCAGGTGCTGCTGGGACTGCAGGTGCAGCGAGGGCCGCAGGTGCGGCAGGTGCAGCTGGTGCTGCAGGCGCGGCTGCTACAGGTGCGCCAGGAATGACTGGCTGAACAGCGGCGCCGTCCTTCGTAGTAGCCATATCCTGAGCAATCTCGGCAGAAACGCCAGGAGCGCCAGCCTCAAGACCAAGGAAGACTTCCTCAAGAGAAGCATTGCCGCGAATCTCGTCCGTTTTACCTGCAGCAAGAAGCTTGCCCTGACGAATAATTGCAATTTTATTGCAGAGTTTCTCGACAACCTCAAGAACATGTGACGAGAAGAACACGGCAGATCCGCGGTCGGCAAGCTCGTGCAGCATCTTCTTCAGTTCGAAGCTTGCTGCTGGATCCAGGCCAACAAATGGCTCGTCCAAAATGATGAGCTTTGGCTCGTGGAGCAGGGCGGAAATCAGAACCAGCTTCTGCTTCATACCGTGAGAGTAGCTGCCAATAGCATTTGCCAGGGAATCAGTGATGCCCAAGCGGTTGGCCAGCGTAGTAATGCGCTCGACGCGGTTCTCCGCAGGAACGCCAAAGATGTCGCTGACGTAATTGAGGTACTTAATGCCGCTCATGAACTCGTAAATGTCTGGGTTATCTGGGACGTAAGCGATGACCTGCTTTGAGCCAACAGGGTCAACCAGCACATTCTTTGAATCCACAAAGATGACGCCGCCCTCAAATGGCTGAGCGCCAACGATGGACTTGATAAGCGTTGTCTTACCTGCGCCGTTGTGGCCGATAAAACCGTAGATGTCGCCAGGCATAACGTCGAGCGAAAGATCAGAAACGGCCACCTTAGAGCCATACTTCTTGGTAAAGTGCTGGACGCTCAACACGGGAACAACCTCGCCAGGTACTGCTGGGGCAGCAGGGGCTGCCGGTGCAGGGGCCGGTGCAGCAGAAGCTGCAGGCGCAGTAGGCGTAGCGGCGGGAGCAGCGGGTGCGGGAGCCGCAGGAGCAGCAGGAGCTGCGGGCACGGCGGGCGCGGCAGGTGCAGCAGGCGTAGCGGGAGGTACGGGAGCGTTAGGAACAGGTGGCTGTGGAATGTTGTCGGCCATGTTAGTTTCCTTCTTCCATTTTGTCTGTCTTATTCACACGAGTGTCTTGAGCTTTTGGAGATCGCTTTGCTCTTCTTAGGGCATCGCGAAGTATCCATTCTACCTGAGCGTTGGTTGAACGCATGTCATCTTGCGCCCAGCGTTCAACCGCCTCCCAGACTTCTGGAGCTACACGAAGTGGATATTGTTTGCGCGGTGCCATGGGTTTCTCGCCATGCTTTACTGCTGCAAGGAACCGGTGTTAAGCACAGGCTGAGCCTCGGACTCGCCGCAGAGAACAACCATAAGGTTGGAGGCCATGACAGCCTTGCGGTCCTCGTCGAACTCAACAACGCCATTCTCGGAAAGCTGAGTGAGAGCCATGTCAACCATGGAAACGGCGCCCTCGACGATCTTTTTACGTGCAGCGATGATTGCCTCTGCCTGCTGGCGGCGGAGCATTGCCTGCGCGATTTCAGGAGCATAGGACAGGTGCGTGAGGCGAGCGTCGTCAACGGTGATACCAGCGACGGAAAGGTTGCGGCTCAGCTCGGACTGAAGCGCCTCGGAGACCTCCTCAATGTTAGAGCGCAGGGTAATTGCGGTGTTGGACTCGGACTCGTCCTCCATGTGGTCGTAGCTGTAGATGCTAGCGACGTGCCTGAGCGCGGTCTCTGCCTGCATAGTAACGTAGCTGTCGTAGTCGTCGACGTCAAAGAGGGCCTTTGCGGTATCGCTCACGCGCCAAACAACAACCTCGGCGATCTCGATTGGGTTACCCATGCGGTCGTTGACCTTGAGGACTTCGCCGTTCAGCGTGCGTGCACGGGTAGAAATGATGGAGGTGTGCACGTTGACCGTTGGGACACCTGTGCCTGAGGCGAGCGAGGAAAGATCACCCACGTTTGTAGAAAGGGTCTTGGCGTAGTAAGGATTTGCCCAACGAAGGCCCTCGTCCTTAACGGTGCCAATATACTTACCAAATAGCACGCACACCTTTGCCTGACCAGGCTGGAGGCTGAACAGGCCACTTGAAACAAACAGGCCGGCAAAGAAAAATACCAGCGCGCCAATGATGCTTGGGAACGATGGGTCCAGGCGAGGATTTCTGTCTGCAGCGATAGCGCTGAGGACAAAATTCAGCGTAAACAGGGCTGCAACTGCAAAAAGAACAATGGTAATCAGCAGGAACAGCCAACCACTCTTGGACTTAATGATTTTCTCGGTGCTCATAAGATCTCCTTTGTGACAATGAGCTTCATGTTGGCATCATTGTGATATCACATTGATTACAAGTCAATAGAAATTTTTATTTAAATGTTGTTTAAAAATCGCAGGTAAGGAGGATGTTTTGTTGACCTCGATGCGCGACATGAGGTGAGCGCTTGGTCGCGCAAGGTTCGTGTGGCACGTGGCGAGAAGTTCGTCTCTTCGAGAAAAGTAACCGATCTGTAAGGCTTGGACTAAGCGCGCCTGATTTCTGCAAAGAATCTGTAACGTTTGCCTGAAAACATCAAAGAATCGGTGGATTCTGCCTGATTTCATCAAAGAATCTGTGTCCCAAACACAGATTCTTTGCACTTTTCAGGCGGGCCTTTCGGGACGTGACTTTTGAATCCGAGGTTAGTTTCACGAGCACTCTTATGGAGCCTGATTTTCTCGCCAAGTCTGAGCGATTCGCCGGAAAAGCGCGTCATGTCTGAGCTATTTGCCGGTTTTTCTCGCCAAGTCTGAGCTGTTTTACTCAGACTTGATGCGGTTTTCAGGCTCATAACTAGAGGCAATCAAAAGATGGAGGAGAACAGCTCGGTTGCATAAAAACACACCTCGGGAGAAACCCCGAGGTGTGTTCGGTGTGCACTATTGCCTGTTCGCAGGCTATGCTCGCAGGTGCTGCTCGCGCCCGTCGTGGCCGCAGCCGGTGCGGAACCCGTGGTGCGCTAGTCGATACGAGCGTCTACCTCAAGCCAACCAAGCTGGTCGATGTTACTCTTGACATGCTCGCAAGACTTGCGCCATGCCTCAATCTCGGAGTCGGAGAGCTCGGGCACAAAGACCTTCTCGACACCATTGGCGCCGATAACCGCAGGAAGTGAAGAGTAGAAGCCAGAAACGCCATACACGTCGTTGAGCAGCGTGGAGACTGGCGTGATCAGCTTGGTGTCGTGGACAATAGCCTTGATGACCTCGACAGCGCCGTTTGCAATGGAATACTCGGTGCACTGCTTACCGCTGTAGGTAACGTATCCGCCCATGCGACCAGCCTGCTCAAGCTCTGGGAGGTCAAAGGTCTTACCTGCCTGAGCTGCAACTTCGTCGAGGGTGAGGCAGCCAATGGAAACGTGTGACCAGCAAGCAAACATGCCGTTGCCGTGCTCGCCGAGCATCCAAGCGTTGATGCAAGATGCTGGATAGCCGGTAGCGCCGGAAAGTGCGTGGCGGAGTCGAGCGGAGTCCAGCGTGGTACCGGAGCCGATAACCTTATTTGGATCGGCGCCGGTCAGATACTGGAGCTCGGTGGTAACAACGTCGCAGGGGTTTGCGATATTGACCCAAACGCCATCGAAACCAGCGTCTGCAATGCGCTTTGCAAACTTCTTGGCCTCGTCAGTAGTGACAAAGAGCTCGCCATCGCGGTTGCCCGCAGCAGCAGCTACGTGACCAGCGGCGTTAACGATAATGTCGCAGCCAGCAAGTTCCTCGTAACGGTCATCAAGCTCATAGACGCGAGCAGGGTGTGGATAAAATGGCATTGCATCCAGCAAGTCGTTTACCTGAGCCTTGCAGAGGACCTCATTTGTGTCGCTAATGTAGAGCTCAGTTGCAAGTCCCTGGTAAAGCAGGGCATTTGCAACGTGAGCGCCGACGTGATTAGCACCAATGATGCCAATCTTGCTGATGAGAGCCATAGTCCACCTCTTTTGTCTCGCCAAAATACTGTGCCTGTTAGCTTAACGGTTTTCTAGGCAAACGGGAAACGATACAAAAAGACGAAACAGATTAGATACAACAATCCCCTCAACGTGTCATTAAAGCCTGCAAACGGTATAGTAGTAATCCAAGATATGGAGAGGAACTATGGGATACAAGACACCAACATGCTCTATTGCGCGTAGCTGCGGAGGCTGTGAGTGGCTTTCGGTCCCCTATCCTATCCAACTTAAACGCAAGCAAACGCAGGTAGAGGAACTTCTCGCCCCGTTGGCAAGCATCAATAACGTAACTATCGAGCCCATCCGTGGAATGGATGAGCCCCTGGCGTATCGGCACAAGGCGGCAACGCCGTTTGCACCAGGTAAAGGCCGCGCGATCCGTTCCGGTTTTTATGCAAGTGGAACGCACAAGATTATTGCTTCAAAGGAATGCCTGGTAGAAGACGGTCGAGCCCGTGCCATCCTCAATGACGTAGCCTATCTTGCCGGTCAGTTCAACATTCACGCTTACCAGGAAGATCGCGGCAAGGGAGCGCTGCGCCATGGCGTGGTTCGCTGCGGATATGCCACCGACGACGTCATGCTGGTGCTGGTGGTCAACGGTCAGCATCTGCCTCACGAGCAGGAGTTTATTGCCGCGCTTCGCAAAGCACACCCCGAGCTGACCAGCATCTTCTTGAACGTCAACCAAAAGCGCACCAACGCAATCTTAGGGCGAGAAACCCGTCTGCTTTGGGGCTCAACGTCTATGAGTGACAAGCTGCTGGACTGCACATTTGAGATTGGTCCAACCAGTTTCTACCAGACCAACCCTCAGCAAACGGAGGTGCTCTATCAGCTGGCTATCGACGGAGCGCTTGCTGACTCCGAACTTGCTGGCTCCGAGCAGGTCATCGCTGCGCAGGCAGGCGCTGCGTTGACCGACGCTCATACGCAGGCCAGTACTTCTGCGCAAACCAGCAACCTGCGAGTCCTCGACGCGTACTGCGGCACAGGAACCATTGGACTTTGTTTAGCACACGCCGCCGAAGCTCAAGGCATCAACCTCTCACTCACTGGCGTTGACCAGGTTGAAAACAACATTCAAATGGCTCGCAGAAACGCTCGAAACAACAAACTTGAAGCCGAATTTATCTGCGACGATGCTACTCGCTACATGCAAGCTCTGGCAAAAGACGGTCAGAACTTTGACGTCATTATTCTTGACCCACCTCGTGCAGGTTCAACGCCTACCTTCCTCAAGGCAACAGCTCAGCTAGCCCAGAAGAAAATCGTGTACGTGAGCTGCAACGTTGTGACGCAGGCCAGAGACCTCAAAGTTCTTCTCGACAGCGGATTTGCCATCGAGCGCGTGACCCCTGTGGACATGTTCCCTCACACCAAGCACGTTGAGTGTGTTGTGGTGCTTTCGCGGGTTTAGATCAGCGTAACAAATCGAATCGAGCAGCTATGAAAACAATAGAGTTTGGAAAACAAAATAACGACGTAATCATGCTGCTTCATGGCGGCGGCCTATCTTGGTGGAATTATAAGGCCGAGGCTGAACTACTGAAGAATCGATATCACGTTGTATTGCCAATCCTTGACGGACATGCAGGTAGTGGCAATGATTTTATAAGCATCGAGAAAAACGCAAGTCGGCTCATTTCTTTTATCGATAATGAATTTGGTGGCTCGGTTCTGCTTATCGGAGGCCTATCCCTTGGCGCGCAGATTTTAGTTGAGATGCTTACGCAACGAAATTCGATCTGCCAAAACGCCGTCATTGAAAGCGCATCTGTCATTCCATCTAGGCTGACAAATGCCTTGATCAAACCAATGTTTTCTCTAAGTTATGGCTTAGTGAAAAAGAAGTGCTTTGCTCAAATGCAATTTGACTATCTTCATATTCGTAAAGATTTATTTGAAGACTATTATCGGGACACGTCTCAAATCTCAAAAGAGAACATGATTGCATTCTTGGAAGCAAATACATCCTATGAGATAAAACCCAACCTACAAGATGTCCACGCCAACATCCACATACTTGTCGGAGAAAAAGAACAGAAAAAGATGATCTGTTCGGCAGAGCAATTGCATAAGGCACTGCCTGGTAGCATTCTTGAAATAAAGAAAGGCCTATATCACGGCGAGTATTCCATCAATCATCCCGAAGAGTATACAAAAGAACTCCTAGACATGATTTGCTACATATCTTTAAACAGCTCATCTGTGGTGTTGTAGGAGGTTGCTTGAATTTTACCTGACATGATATCGCGTGCTTCTTCCATGGCAGCCAGTGTTTCAGCATTAAACTTTGGGATTTCCACTTTAAAAGGAAGGCCGCCGTGCAAAACGCACTGGCGTAAGAAGATGTTTACGGCGCTTGACATATCGATGCCGAGTTCTTTAAACAGTTCATTTGCTTCTGTTTTGACATTGCTATCGATGCGAATTTGAGTAGGACTTGTTGCCATAGTATCAGCTCCTTTTTTAGGTGATTTTGATACAAATTGTATACGTTGTCAATCAAAATAGCAGATGTATTATTTACTTCACATGGCGAGAAAATCTGTTTAGTTCAATCCCCTACTGGATCTGCTTCGCCCATACAGGTTATGAACATACTGGTTAGCCGTGGATGCAAGAAAGTAATTGCAGTTGATTCAAAAAGTTTAAGCGTACAATTGTTAGCGTGTTCTAACTGGCTTTTCATTAGTGCATTTCTACAAACAGTGAGGCTCATATGAAAGTGCAGCAGCTCATCAAAGAAACGTGCGCAATAGCCGCCGAGGAGATCGGCGCGGCAAAAGCGGATCAGATTGCACAGGCAGCTCAAAAGCGATTCGAGGCGCTCTGTACAGAAAATGCATCCGATTCCAAAGAACTCCGTGCTCACTCTTTCAAACGCATTTACCCTGGTATTGCAGTATATGAGGCTCTACGCGCAGAGGGCATCCCACAAGAAAAGGCCGTCTGGTATATTCGCGAGTATTTCCAGCGTTTTGCTGCCAAACGAGTCCCTCTCTTCCAATGGACCATCAAAACGTTTGGCCTTGCACGCAAGTTTCCTCGCCTCTTTAAATCAGGTATCGAGAAAAGCTGCACATCAAATGCTGGATTTGCCTTTGAATATCCAGAAAGTCATGGTAACGAAGCGCGCCTTAACATTGTAAGCTGCCCCTACTATGAGACAACCAAAAAATATGGCTGCCCCGAAATAACCGCTGCATACTGTGATAGCGACGATGCAGGATACGGTAATTTGCATCCACAGCTTATCTGGGGCCGCACAAAAACCATAGGCCACGGTGGCGATTGTTGCGATTTTCTCTTAGAGTATAAGGAGAACTAACCGCAGGTAGACACTGTTTGCCTGCACCGTCGCTAAAATTTTGTCATCTACATGACGTGATTTGAGCACGTTTACTAGGAGTTTTTTATGCAAGAAAATCGTATGTTTTCCGACGTCAAGCAGGCAAAGAGACTAACTCCAGCTTGGCTTAGTCCCTTTTTAGCCGTTTTCTTGTTGGTCGTTGGGCAAATTATTGGCGCCATTGTAATGACCATCTCAGCAGCACTTATTATTGCCCCTTACTACATGGCGCACCCAGATCTTCCAGATCGCCTTTCCGATTCCCTCAATCTGAGAGAGATTTTTGGAGACTACTATCTTCTGGTAACGCTTCTTTCCTTTGTCTTTATTGCAGGTCTCTTTTTCCTGTGGGTAAAACTCTTTGAAAAACGTCCGATTGTTACCCTAGGATTTTACAAAGACAACTGGAAGAAAGAGCTGTTCAAAGGCTTTGCTCTAGGAATTCTTCTCTTCTCTGTTGTGATGCTGATTCTCATTTTGACCGGATCTTATCAATTAGTTGGCACTACTTTTACGCCTTATGCATTCGGCTTTGTTCTTCTCACTATTCCGTTTTGGCTGATTCAAGGCGGAACAGAAGAACTTATTACTAGGGGCTGGCTTCTTCCTGTCATGGCAGAGAAGTCCAACAAAATTATTGCAATCGTGGTTTCAAGCAGCCTATTTGGTCTTCTGCACATGTTTAACAGCGGCTTTACCATGCAGTCTCTGATTGACCTGATTCTTTTTGGCATCTTAGAGACGTTCTATATCATCAAAACTGACAATCTCTGGGGAGCCGCTGGCATTCATGGAGCTTGGAACTTTGCTCAGGGCAACATCTTTGGAGTTCTGGTAAGCGGTAGCACTACAGGCAGTTCTTTGCTGCAGTTTGCCCCTGGCAGTGGCCCGGATTGGCTTACCGGCGGTAGCTTTGGCGCAGAAGGTTCCATCGTTTGCACGCTTGTTATGCTGGTAACTATCCTGATTCTTGCCTATCAGCTCAGGAAATCTGGCAAGCTCTTTACAAAGAAGCCTACCGAGAAACCCGCTGAGGCCGCAAACGCTTCTTCATAACTAACCCAATTTTATTAAATTCTAATTTCACGGATAGGGTAACTTTTTCGTCACCTCCTCCTTATAATTAAAATAACAAAGGAGGAGGTGTTTTATGTCAAAGAAACAAATCAATCTATTTGTAGGCTCTATCGGAGCTTTTATCGGAGTATTTGTTTTTATCGCTTATATTCCACA
>JAGZUI010000022.1:0-10610 GCA_018380095.1 Atopobium sp. | reverse complement strand
TAGTTAAATTTCTTATATAAGTCTATTCATGTTTAAGCATATTAGATGAAGTTTATGCATAGAGATGCATATCAGGTAGTGCGACCGCCTAGCTGCCTGACTATCTTGATTAAGAACATGTCGATTCTTCAGCAGAACCTACCAAAGCTGCGCTATTTTGTGGGCCAGGCCTAAAAGCCAACGCTAACACGCTGCAGAATCAAATCCCCCGCATATGAACTGCCTCCCCTTTCTTATGTCCAAGAAATGGGAGGCAGTTCGATGACAAGGCGTTTTACATTACATAAGCTCAACGTTACTCAAGCTCAAAGGCTCCTGTGTAGAGCTGGTAGTACGTTCCTCGCTTGGCGAGAAGTTCGTCGTGTGTACCGCGCTCAATAATGCGACCGTGGTCAAGTACGACAATAACATCTGCGTTTCTAACCGTAGAAAGACGGTGAGCAATAACAAAGGTGGTGCGGTCGTACATCAGAGCGTCCATACCACGCTGGACTATTGCTTCGGTACGTGTGTCAATGCTGGAAGTAGCTTCATCCAAAATCATGACTGGTGGATCTGCGACTGCTGCGCGAGCAATGGAGATGAGCTGGCGCTGTCCTTGGGAGAGGGCACTGCCGTTGTCCTTGAGCATGGTGTGGTAACCCTCTGGAAGACGTCTGATAAAGTCATCGGCACCAGCAAGTTTTGCGGCCTTTACGCAGTCCTCATCTGTGGCATCAAGACGGCCGTAGCGGATGTTATCCAAGACGGTACCTGTAAAGAGGTTGACGTCTTGCAGAACAATACCGAGAGCACGACGAAGAGCGCTCTTTCTAATTTTGTTAATGTTGATGCCATCGTAGCGAATTTTGCCGTCTTCAATGTCATAGAAGCGGTTGAGCAGGTTAGTAATGGTTGTTTTACCAGCGCCTGTTGCGCCAACAAAGGCAACCTTCTGACCAGGTTTTGCATAAAGAGAAATATCATGCAACACGGTGTGGCCAGGCTCGTAGCCAAAGTCAACATCAAAGAGACGAACGTCTCCCTTAACAGGGGTGTAAGTAACCGTGCCGTCACTGTGTGGATACTTCCAAGCCCAGTAACCGGTGCGGTACTCAGCTTCCTGAACTTTACCGTCAATGGTTTCTGCGTTGACTAAAGTAACGTAACCTTCTTCAGTCTCTGCTGGTTCATCAAGTAGCTCAAAAACTCGATTAGCACCAGCGATACCCATAACAACAGAGTTAATCTGACTAGAAATCTGGTTGATCTGAGCGGAGAACTGACGTGTCATGTTGAGGAAGGGGACAGCTACAGCAATGGTGAAAGGTAGTCCAGATAAAGAAACGTTTTGAATGTTCAGAGTAATAAACACACCAGAAACTACAGCAACTACAACGTACATAATGTTGCCCAGATTGTTGAGGATAGGCATAAGCGTGTTGGCATAAAGATTTGCATTTCTTGCAACAACCATCAGCTCATCGTTGATTTTGTCAAATGATTCAATAGTTTCTGCCTCATGACTAAAGACCTTAACGACCTTCTCGCCATTCATCATTTCCTGAATGTGTCCCTCAACATCTGCGGTAGTCTTCTGAGTCTTAACAAAGTTCTTTGCAGACTTACCACCAAGGTTTTTAGTAGCAAGGCCCATCAAAGAGAATCCAAACAGAACAACCATGGCCATAAGTGCACTGTAGTAAAACATGATGAATACTACTGCGATGATAACCACAGAGGTAAAGAGGAGGTTTGGAAGACTGGTGCCAATCATTTGGCGCATTGCGTCAATATCATTGGTGTAATAGCTCATAATGTCGCCATTGAGGTGCGTATCAAAGTACCTAATAGGCAAGTCTTGCATGTGCGAGAACATCTTTGAACGCCATTTTTGCAGAGCTCCCTGGGTGACAATAGCCATACCCTGGGTAGAGATGATATTTGCAAGAAGTCCAATGACGTAGAAGGTGGCGAGAAGAGCCACGTTCTGGAAGACTAAGCCTTCAGCAGAACTCCAGTCACCACTATCAATAAAGTTAGAGATGATAGAGAGGATTCGCTCCAAGAAGACACTTGGGAGTGACTGCATAATTGCTTGGATAACAGCACCAAGGAGTGCTATAGGGAGAAGGACAGGATAGAACTCCCAGAGCATTTTAATGGTTCGAGTAAGAATTTTTCCCACGGGAAGCTTTGGTCTTGTGTTGTTTGTTTCTGTTGTCCTACTCATGAGAAGTCACCTCACCTTCCTGAGACTGATTTTCATCAACACTTTGCTTGTTCTGTGAGAAGTACACTTCGCGGTAGATTGGATTATCTTTCAGGAGTTCTTCGTGCGTACCAATTGCGTTAACGCGGCCGTTATCCAGAACAATAATCTTGTCAGATTCTTCGATACTGGAAGTACGCTGAGCAATGATAATCTTGGTGGTATCAGGCAAGAAATCTTTAAGACCAGAGCGAATTAAAGAATCAGTCTTTGTATCAACAGCACTGGTAGAGTCATCAAGAATAAGTACTTTTGGGCGCCTAAGCAGTGCGCGCGCAATACAGAGTCTTTGCTTTTGACCGCCAGAAACGTTGTTGCCACCCTGCTCAATATGAGTCTCATATTTATCAGGGAAGGTTTGAACAAAGCTATCAGCCTGAGCAAGACGAGCTGCCTCAAGAATCTCTTCATCGGTAGCGTCAGGGTTACCCCACAGGAGATTCTCTTTGATGGTGCCGCTAAAGAGAACGTTTTTCTGAAGAACCATGGCAACAGCACCACGAAGAGTGTCAATGTCATAGTCTTTGACATTGTGTCCACCAACAGAAACGCTACCAGCGGTTACATCGTATAGTCGAGGAATGAGCTGCACCAGCGTGGACTTTGCAGAACCGGTACCACCGATGATACCGATGACCTCACCAGAGTTGATGTGAAGATCTACACCAGACAGGGCTTCTCGACCCTCTGGACCGGAATAGGAGAATCCAACGTTCTCAAAATCAATGGATCCGTCTGTAACCTCGGTCAGAGGATTTTCTGGGTTGTTAATAGTGGAAGTTGCAAGAAGTACCTCACAGATGCGGCGAGCACCTTCTTCTGCAATGATGATCATGGCAAAGACAAAGGAAAGCATCATGAGTGACATAAGCATCATAAAGCCATACGTAATAAGCGAAGAAAGCTGTCCAACGCCAAATGCAGTTCCCTGAGAAGAAACAATCAGATACGAGCCAAAGTACAGAATGAAGACAAACAGCACGTAAATAGTGAAGTTCATAAATGGAGAGTTCAGAGCCATGAGCCTCTCGGCTGCTGTAAAATCTTCGCGCAGCTCTTCTGAAGCCTTATCGAATTTCTGACGCTCAAAGTTTTCATTTACAAATGACTTAACAACGCGGATACCAGCCAAGTTTTCTTCAGCAGATTCATTGAGTGCGTCGTATCTCTTAAATACCTTTTTAAAAATAGGAATGACTCTAGAAATAATGAAGTAGAGACCAATTCCTAGAAGAGGCATGACGGCAACAAAAATAATGGCAAGCCAGCCACCCATGATAAAGCCAGCAATAAACGCTGCAATAAACATAAATGGAGCACGAACGGCCATGCGGATGAGCATCATAAATGCCATTTGTACGTTAGAAATATCCGTAGTAAGGCGTGTTACTAACGATGACGAAGAGAATGCATCAATAGTGGTAAACGAGAAATTTTGGATATTACGGAACATATCACGGCGAAGATTGCGCGCAAAGCCCGTGGATGCTTTGGCAACAGAAATACCGGATAGTGTTCCAAACAGCAGCGACAGCATTGCCATAGCAGCAAGAACAGCTCCAGACTGAATGACAGCGTTTAGTTCTGCCCCTGTGCGAAGCGTATCAACAAGATTAGCTGTTCTAAAAGGAATAAGAATTTCTAAGATGGTCTCAATTAACACAAAGAGAGGAGTGAGGATAGTGTCTCTTTTGAACTCGCCGATACTCTTTGAAAGCACTAAAGCAATCTCTTTAATGGAAAGATTACTGACATCTACAATACCTGTCAGGGCAGAGGGAACCATAGCAGTTTCTGCTTCAGTTGATTCAACCATGTTTTCAAGTTCTTCAGTTGAAGTTACTTCTTCTGACATGCTGTTTCTCCCTTCTCATCTCTGTTAATTGTGTCCCAATGTTCAACTAAACGATCTAGATATGCGCAGAATGTAACTTTTTCTTCATCTGAAAGAACCGACAAAGCCTGTGCTTCAAATGACTCGATGGCCTCTTGAGCTTCTTTTGCTTGTTTTCGACCTTCTTTTGTCAAAGAAAGAAGTGTTTGTCTGCGATCTTTGTCTACGCGTGTACGTTCAACAAGACCTTTTGCTTCAAGTTTGCTCACCATTTCTGAAAGAGATGCAGAGGTATTCTTTGTCTTGGCGAGAAGATCTTTTTGTGTCATATCTCCATCACGATAGAGCGCAGTCAAAATAAATTGTTGACCGCCACGACATCCGCGCGTGATGTAAAGATAATGACCTAGATGGCCAAGATTGCGAATAATGCGCATCTCTTGAGTAGGTGAGGTAGGTGCTTGATGCATGAGTACCTCCCATAACAGAAATAATTCTTGTAAGGTATTTTACTCAAAAATTTTGAGATAGCAAGGTACTTAACAATTAAGTACCGAAGTTTTATTTTCTTGAAATAAAAGCAGGTAAATCAGGTTAGAGTTCCAGCTCTGTTTTTAAAGGTAGGCAAAATTTGCAAATAACCTACGAATTACCGCACCAGGAGACACCTTAGGAACGTTGTGAGGGCATCCTGGAATGAAGAGAAGTCGAGCGGTAGGAATTGCCTCAGCAATACGGCGAGTTTCCTCTGGATAAATCTCATCGTATTCACCTGCCATGACAACAACAGGAACGGAGATGTGTTCAAGGGACGCGGGGTCAATATGAGGATTATCTACCATGAGCTCCAGATGCTCTGCAATACGAGCCGCCTCAGCAGGCGAGGGAACGGGATAGCCATCTTCTGGAACAGCGCCTTCCCAACCTTGAGCTGCCCAACGTTTATTGCCCTCGATACTTTCATAGAGCCAGGTCATATCACCTAACGTGTCAGGCTCAAGATTTGCTCCGATAGATACGAGGGAGGCAACTACGTCTGGATAGTCTCGTGCCAGAAGAAGACCAAGAATAGCTCCGTCAGAAAAGCCCACAATATGAGCAGATGAAATGCCAAGCTGCCTCAGGACAACATACGCATCTTCTGCCATCTGCTCGTAGGTAAAGGCGGCAGTTCCTCGGGTGCTTAAGCCCTGATCTCTTGAATCAATACCAATTGCGATGTAGCCGCGGCTGCATACTTCATCAATGACAGTTCCAAAGATGCCGTGTTCTTCACCGTTTCCGTGGAGAAAAACAATGGGTGTAGCAAAGGTATCGTCGGGAACAGATGCTAAATAAGCCGCAGTTGAAGCAAGGTCTTCACAGGGTTTCTCGCCAGCAGAGGCGTGGGGAGTGTAGACAAACGTTGCAATTTCTGCGCCGTCATCAAGCAACACCTGAAGATGACTCTTCAGGTGTGCTGTTGGCTTGCTATAAGGTTTTGGGCGGTAGACGGGTGGAAACTCGACCACGTATGCTCCTAGCTATCCGCGTTTTAGTTCTTCTGGCTTGGATGCGCTTTGAAGAAGTCAAAGCGAGGAGGGAGCTCTTCAAGCTGGTGCTCCTCTGCGCTCTGGCCAAGCTTTGTAGCAAGCTCTTTTGGACCCATAAAGGCATTCTCCCAAGAGAAGAACTCCTCATGTGGGAAGTTGAGAGCATCTGCAATGCGCTCGCAGCCTTCCGGAACAGCCGGGTGCATAAGCAGCGTGATGGTCTTGAGCGCATAGAATGCATCAGCAAGTGCCTGGTCGTAGGCCTCGTCATTGCCCTGAGCGGCCTTGGAAGCCTCGCCCCAACGCTTGTTTTCTGCGCGAGCGTACTCATCAACAGCGGCAAGCGCGGAATGCGCGTCAAAACCGTATGCAAGCTGCTCGTATTTCAGCAGAATCTCTTGAGCAGCATCGATAACTTCCTGATGAGGCTCACTGATAGGCAGGTGACCACCACACGCATTGGCTGCACCATACAAGCAGCTACGAGCCATGCGGTTAAAGATGTTAGTGAGAAATGCTGACTCCTTGAGCGCTGGATCAACAACGCGAGGGTCATCTTTTACCAGAAGGTCTGGCTGGCCATCTTTACCCTTCCTAGATACGGAAGTATCAAAAGCTTTTGGCGAGAAGGACACAGCGCGCTGATCAAGGCCAAGCGAGAGCCAGTGAGCGCGGAGCTGCTCTGGAGTGTAGAACTCAAGAAGCTCTTCAGCCATAGGAGGCTTGATAGCACCAGAGCTTGAAGCCTTCTTGTTCATGAAGAGAATGTGGTAGTTAGCAACGGGGGTATCAGTGATAAGACCCCAATCAAGTGCATCCCACAGCGGGTTCTGGACAATGCAGTAGAAGAAAATGTTGTCTTGACCAATGAACTGGTATACAGCAGCGTCATCACTGCACCACCAATCGCGCCATTCATCAGAAGAGTAGCGCGTGCCGCCCTTGCTTGCATCTTCAGAAAGAGCAGCACGGGTGAAGGTAATGGGAGCCCAGAGAGACTCAGTCCAGACCCAGATGGTCAGGTCTTTGAGGTCCTCGATATCAGGGGATTTGAGACCCCAAGAGATATTGCCGGTCATACGGTAGGGCAGAAGCGTCTTACTTGTTCTAAAGCGAATTCCAGCCTCTTTGAGTTTCTCGCGAGCTTCATCTCTGTCCTGCCAGTTCTCAAAGACAACTGAGAAAGAAGATGCATTGCCTTCTGGCTCAATAACGCTATGAGTTGGGAGGGAAGAGGAGACGCCGTCAAAGTCTTGGCGGTAGGAATTTTGAATGTAGATAATAGGCTCGGTCAGAGTCTCTTGAACGGTAGAGGTAACAACTGAGCGAATCTGTGGGTTGTTCTTCCACTTCTCTACAAGGTTGTTTAGGAACTCTTTGTATTGCGGCAGGTCAAAGTACCAGCTTGGTGCAGGACGAAGCTCTGGCGTGGTGCCGGTGAGCTGCGAAACAGGGGCAATGAGCTCCTCTGGATTGAACTGATGACCCAGGTCGCATTCTTCTGCATAAGCCTTCTCTGACTTGCAGCCCTTAATGGGGCAACGTCCATTGACCTGGCGACCATTAAGGAATGTCTGAGCTTCGGTATCGTAAAACTGTTTAGTTGAGAGCTTGGAGAGTTTACCGCGCTCGTAGAGGCGGTGCATGATGCTATCAGCCATCTCTTCGTGGATCTTTGCAGCGGGTTCTAGTGCGGAACCGCCGTAGAAATCAAGCGAGATATTGTAGGCGTTAAGAGCGCTTTTCTGCAGGTTGTGATTATGATTAACGTAATCAAGGATGGTGCCCTCGTAGCCCTCTTCTTCAACCTTTTTGCGATAGCCCTCTGCAATAGGAGAGCCATAGCAATCAGTTCCCGAGATAAACAAAACGTTTTTCTGGCCAATACGATCTCTTAAGAAACGAGCAAAGAAATCTGCTGGGACAAAGACGCCCGCAATATGTCCAAAGTGGAGATTCTTGTTACCGTAGGGCATACCACCGGTAATGACAGCGCGCTTAGGAAAATGAGGGCGGTTGTTCATGTCGTAGCTTTCGGCCATGGATACCTCGCAGTTGGAATTAGTAGATTACGCAAATTATCTTCTTATTCTAATCTTTTTTGATTCACTACACGAATAGATTCAGAAGTCGATACTATAGTGAGTAGAAATTATGTAAGGAGAGTTTGTGGGAAGAAAAAAGCCAAAGACAAGCCTTGAGTTTGTTCTAAAGGATCCACCAAAGTCTGTGGTGACGCCCTTCCTTGTGGCTGACCTTGCACTTTTGCTTATATTTGTGTGTCATATTCCGCTGATGGTTATGGGAGAGCTCCCAGCCAATGACATCCTTCCAGCCGTGTTGGGTCTTCTAGGAAGCATGTTGGCAGGTGGCTTGATTCTTGTGTGGATTACCCGCGTCAATAAGCGAGATTTTAGGTCATTGGGTCTTCGAGTAAGCTCCTGGCCAGGATTTATGCGCGGAGTTACCTTTGGCTTTTTGATGGTGCTGTTTACCTTTGGTTCTATCATGCTCATTGAAGGCTTTGATTTTAACTTCAACGCTTCCTATAACGTTTTTGCTGCTCTCTTCTTAC
This sequence comes from Atopobium sp., assembly GCA_018380095.1. GTDB lineage: Bacteria > Actinomycetota > Coriobacteriia > Coriobacteriales > Atopobiaceae > Lancefieldella. Next base: position 2,418 of record JAGZUI010000022.1, on the reverse strand, counting down.
TTGTGGCAACCCTTATTGAGTCTGCTGTAGAAGAAATCTTGTTTAGAGGCTATCTACAAACTGGTGTTGCAGCTAAGAGTTCTTTCCCTGTAGCGCTTGTGCTTCAAGCAGTGCTCTTTACCGCAACGTATGGACTAACGCCTAACATCTCTATTGCCGCAGCAATCTCAGTCTTTTTGATGGGCATTCTCTATGGCTTGGTGTTTTGGCTTACCGATAATCTGCTCATGACCATTGCTATGCACTTTATCTGGAACTTTGTAACCGGCCCTATTCTGGGCATCTCGGTTACCACTACGCTTCTTCCTACCACGCTCTTAACAGCGTATCCTGCAGCATCTGAGTTTATCTCGGGTGGCGCCTACGGTATTGAAGCAAGCGTTGTTACCATTTTTGTATGCCTTGCTGCCTGCGCTATAGTAGGTTGGAAATGTTATAAGGCACAAGGCGAGAAGAACTAATGGCTTCAAACATGCTTCAGTCAATTGAGACTCTTTCAGTAGAGCCGGGAACACCGCTGCTGCTCCATGCATGCTGCGGACCGTGCTCGCTTGAACCTTTAAAGCATCTGAGAGAAGAGGGCTTTGAGCCAACTATCTGTTGGACTAACCCTAATATTCAACCTATTGAAGAGCATGATAGGCGTCTTCAAACCTTACTGACGTGGGCTCAAGAAGAAGCTCATGTTGAGGTGATTGTGGCAGCAGATCCTCGAGAGCAGTGGGAGCGTGCTGTTGCCCCTCAAGGATTTGAGCGAGACCGCCGTTGCCGTGCTTGTTATGCAATCCGCCTGGCGGAGAGTTGTCGTGTGGCGGCTGAGCGTGGGTTTGAATACGTTTCTACTACACTGGCCGTCTCGCCCTATCAGCTCTTTGATGCCTGCGAGGATGAGCTGGTGTCAATCGCACATGCTCATGGGCTGACGCCTGTGTGGAGAGATTTCCGTCCGTATTATCCTGAGGCTACAAAAGAGTCTCGTGAGCTTGGTATGTATCGACAAAATTATTGCGGCTGTAGGTATTCTGCGGCCGAGGCTCAGATAGAGCGTCATGAAGCTCGTGACGCAAGAAAGGCAGCACGTCATGCGAACTGACGATTTTGATTACAACCTTCCAGAAGAACGTATTGCACAAGCTCCTGCTGAGCCAAGAGACTCTTGTAGGCTTTTGGTGCTGCATAGAGAAGATGGCCGCATAGAGCACAAGCACTTCACTGATATTGTGGAGTATCTTGAGCCGGGCGATTTGGTTGTAGTTAATCAGACGCGCGTTATGCCAGCTCGCCTTGTAGGTAAAAAGCAAAATACGGGCGGCGTCTCAGAAACGCTGCTTTTAAAACGTCGAGAAGACATTGATGCTTTGGGCGGTGTATGGGAGTGCTTGGTAAATCCTGGTAAGCGTCTAAAGCCTGGCGCAGTAATTGAATACCGTGCAGGTGGCTTGCATGCTCCTGACTCAGCTCCTGTTGTGTTGACGGGCACCATTGTGGACTTTGTTGACGACAACAGGGGAGGTCGCCTGGTGCGTTTTGAAGCACAGGGAGATCGCACTCTTGACGAGGCTATTCATGAGGCAGGCCACGTTCCACTGCCTCCGTATATTACACAGTACGAGGGAGACCCAGAGAAGTACCAGACGGTTTACGCTATGCAGGACGAGCATTCTGCTGCAGCTCCTACCGCGGGTCTTCACTTTACTCCTGAGCTCATTGAAACCATCAAGGCAAAGGGTGTCCAGTGGGCATCTGTTGAGCTAGAGGTGGGTATTGATACCTTCAGGTTGGTAACAGAGGACGATCCTACTAAGCACGTCATTCATACCGAGCGCTACCACGTAGCCCCAGAAGTTGTAGAAGCAGTAAAGGCTACCAAAGCCGCTGGTCATAAGGTTATTGCCATTGGTACTACCAGTGTTCGCTCGCTTGAAAGTGCTTGGGATAATCAGATTCCTGCAGCTGAGCCTCCTGTTGTTGCCCGTCGCTTTGAGGAGGCAGAAGACTCTGCTGCAGTGACTCATAAAGGCGATATGGTTGCCCGAGAAAACGCAACTACTAACCTCTATTTGATGCCAGGCTCTACGTTCCACGTGGTAGACACCATGGTGACCAACTTCCACGTTCCACGTTCAACTTTGATGATGCTGGTTTCTGCGTTTGCAACACGCGAGCAGATTATGGATGCCTATCAAAGTGCCATTGACGAGAAGTACCGCTTCTTGTCATTTGGTGATGCCATGATCATCATTTAGCGAGTTTGGTTACGTGACCATGATCCTTACGTTTAACTTGAGAGTTTAGATGTAGAAAAAGTGCCCACAGTATTGTACCGACCCCCAAAAGTTAGACCAAAATCTAACGATTAGGAGGTCGGTATTTTTATGGCAAAACATAGTTTTGAATTCAAGAAGAAAGTTGTCTTAG
>JAGZUI010000021.1:0-11242 GCA_018380095.1 Atopobium sp. | reverse complement strand
CGTAAAGGCTCAACCTTTTCAGCCGCTATTTGCAGCAGTTTCTTGTCTCATTTGGGTCATCTATGGTTGGACTAAAGAGCCCAAAAAGGACTGGATTCTCATTATTCCAAATACTGCTGGTGTAATTTTAGGCGGATTAACATTCCTCACCGCTTTATAGTGATTAAGCAGCAAGTTTAATTTAGAAATCCGACAGCACCTAATGGTGTTGTCGGATTTTAATTAACACGCATCTCACCTCTGTAGCCATTCTTGACACTTTTTTCGTTCTACATCATAAACAAACTCAACAAACTAATTCTTAGACATCCATTCCCGGAAAGCCAATCTGTCGCAGCGCCTCATACAGCACAATGGCGGCAGCATTTGAAACGTTTAGCGCACTGACCGAGAACTCGTTAGGATCGATAAAGTTTCCGCAGATATCCTGCTGCAAAAGCGCTGGGTGAGCATACTGGTCATCGCCATCAAGCGCATCGTGCTTTTGGCTCCAGTCCTCGCGATTGACCAGGCTGGCAGAATCTTGCAGCATTGGGATTCTCTCGCACTCGTCAGCATGCTGTGCCAGAAGCTCCTCGGATAATCCCAGGCTTTCCTTACCAAAGATAAGGTAATCCCCATCGCAATACGTTGCCTGCGTATAGGTCTTTTTAGCTTTCTTAGTCAGAAAATGTAGCGGGGATCTACTGGTTGCGGAGGTGCCGTCGACCGTGGAGACAGCGTCGTGTGCAGCGTCCCCAGCAGGTGCGCCAGATGCTCGGGCTAGACCGTTCTTCTCCAGAAATTGATCCCAGTTATCGTAGACAGAAACGTTAAGGCTTTGCCAGTAGGCCATGCCTGCTCGTTTGAGGCTTTTGTCATCAAGCGAGAAACCCAACGGGCCCACCAAGTGCAAGTGAGTCCCGCTCACTACGCAGGTGCGGCCAATGTTTCCCGTATTTGCGGGAATTTCGGGCTCTACCAGTACAACATTGAGCATAGGTTATGCCAGAACAAAGCTGGTCAGGAATGCAATAAGTCCACCGAGCGCCATGGTGGCTGGCAGCGTCACAAACCAAGCGGCAATAATCTTGCGCGCAACACCCCAGCGCACGGAGCTGCGACGACGAGCAGATCCTGCGCCCATGATGGATGTGGTGATGACCTGCGTAGTGGAAACTGGTGCTCCAAGTGCAGTCATAATCTCAATTGCAACGGTAGAACTTGTTTCGGCGACAAAGCCAATAACTGGCGTGAGCTTGGTAACGCCATCGCCAACGGTACGCATAATGCGGCCGCCGCCAATGGACGTGCCCAGTGCCATAGTTGTAGCGCAGAGAAGCTTGACCCACAGAGGAATGCCGTTAGAAGGGTCGTGAAGACCGGCGGTTACCAGCGCCAACGTGATGATTCCCATAGTCTTCTGAGCGTCATTATTGCCGTGGCTGTATGCCATAAACGCAGCTGAGAGCACCTGAAGACGGTGGAAGAGACCATTTGCCTTTTTAGGTGGCCAATCAGCAAAGATCTCAAATACCAGCTTCATAATAAAGTAGCCCAGGGCCATACCAATAAGAGGCGAAGTAAACAGAGGAATAACAACTTTCTCTAGGACACCCGCCCAAAGAATGTGACCTGTGCTGCCGGTAAAAACAATGGTTGCACCAATAAGGCTGCCGATGAGCGCATGCGAAGATGAACTTGGAATTGAGAACCACCAGGTAAAGAGGTCCCAAATAATGGCACCCATCAGTGCAGCAAAAATAACGTAGAGCTGTAGCTGAATATCAACCAGACCAGACGCAATGGTCATAGCAACTTTCTCGCTCATAAGTGCGCCGATAAAGTTCATGATAGCCGACATGATAATTGCTGTGCGTAGAGGCAAAGCCTTGGTATACACCGTAGTTGCAATAGCATTTGCGGTGTCGTGAAAGCCATTAATGAACTCAAATACTAGTGCGGAAACAAGTACCGCAATAAGCAAGATACTAGCCATTTTTCACAATGACATTCTGAACGGCGTTTGCAACATGCTTGCAAGCGTCAAGAGTAGACTCAAGTCTATCCAAAAGGCTCTTCCACTTAAGAACCTCAATCGGATCATCAACGTTTCTGAAAATAGAGCTCAGGGCGTTACGATAAACAACATCACCTTGGTCCTCATACTCATTTGCAGAGCGTGTATGGCGAATGACCGAGTCATCCTTGTGATAATCAGGGAGACGATCAAAGGCCTTTTGCAGCTCCTCTGATGCAAACAGAATTAGATGGGCTACCTGAACAGCCTCTGGACGCATTTCTTTGATGTCATACATGCTGAGGTGTGCAGAGACGCTCTCAATACCATCTGCAATCTCGTCCATAAGCAGGGCAAGACGCGAGATGTCCTCGCGATCAAATGGCGTGATAAAAGACGTGTTAAGGGTGGAAATAATCTTTCCTACCTGGTCATCACAAAGCGTCTCATAGTTCTTAATCTGAACTTCATAATCTTCTGAACTTGGGAATGACTCCATGTAAGAGACAAACAGTTTTGCTGTAGAAACAATCAGTGCAGAAAACTCAGAGAACATGCTGTAAAACTCATCTTCTCTACGAGAAACACGACTCATATGACGCCCTTCACTTGGACTTTTTATTACATATACGAACACATTTAGTATAGCTGTTTAGGGCGCGTATGCTGGAGATAATGACAATTTCAACTTCTCCATAGAGAAGCTGTCGATCATAATAAGGTGTGGACAAGGGAGGCCAGATTATGCGAGAAAAGCTGTTTGAATACGTTGCGAATCAGTACGGTAATTGGATCTCTGCGCTTTTAGATGACTCTGTTGACTTTGATGAGCTGTGTCAATGGATTGATGCAAGTTATTCTGCAACAAACTGACGAATATCTTGTTTAGTACTTGGGTAAGTATCAGCAATCTGTTTGTTAGGCATTGGAGGTTACTTTACATGGCAGAAAAGCATGCGCTTTCTTTTGACGAGAATTTCTTCAACAAGCTAGGTCAATTTGGCAGCATTCTATCAGTCATGATGTATGTTTCTTATATCCCGCAGATTACCAACAATCTTGCTGGCAATAAAGGTAGCTTCATCCAACCACTAGTTGCCATGATCAACTGCATTGTTTGGTTTGTTTACGGCGCTTTCAAGAAAGAACGCGATGTTCCCATTATGATTGCTAACGCCCCTGGTATTCTCTTTGGACTTGTTACTGCATTAACTGCGCTACTATAATCTGGCAGCCGGTCAGGCCTATCAGCTTACTAAGACTCAACGATAAGGACGGTTCACGTGGCACTTATAGGTTTCTTTAAAGTTATCTATATTCCCCTGGCTGTCCTGTATCTCATAGCGGCATATGTCCTTCTTGCAAAGCAAAGCTTGAGCAAAATCTTTAAGCGCACAAATTTTGACCTCTTCCGCGGTGGAGTGCTCGCACTTTATTACTTTTTTATAGCCATGGTCTTCTTTGTAAACATAATGCTGCTTACCACTAAAACTGTAGTTAAGCAGCAATTTCTTGTTCCTTATATAGTTGTAATTATTGCTATTGCTGTTGCGTGCGCAATCTTTACGCAAATAGCAAAACACTCTAAATCAGATTGTTTTATTACTATTAGAGACTTGGTTGTTCCGCTTATTTGGCTTGTTTCCTCATTTGTTTATACGCAAACAATATTTGAGCTTTTACTTGCAACAAAATAGTAACGCAGCCGTTCCATTACTGCTTAATGGACTTCTCGCCTTTAGAAAGTTCCTTATTCTTGTCGGCATTATTTTGCTCTTCGGAAGATTTCTGCGCATCAAGAGCTTTCTGACGGCGCCCTTTAAGGAATCTTCCAAGCGGAGCAGTAACAACAAAATGATTCACAAACGCTCCGCAAGTTGCTAGCAAAGCTGCAACCAATGCATTTACATAAGGATGCCATGCTGGGAAATACTGGACCAACGCTTGCTGAATAGGAAAAGCCCAAAGGTAAATACCATAGGACAGCTCAAATTTGGTGCCAAATTTACTAAAGTGGTTGCCCATTCCGTATGCAAGGCAGAAGCAAGCAATAGGGAAAACCGTCAGCATTGCCAGATTATCGATGCCGCCAAAAACCATAACGAACCACAGAACAATCGTCGCAAGGCCCAAAACAGGCGAGATAGTAATATGGTCTCTGAGCACCCAGATCAAAACACCCAGATAAAATAGAAGAACCGCACGTACAACACTGAGCTGAAGCGGAGAAAACTTCACGTAATACACTGCTGCCAACGCAAAAACAGGTATCGAGAGCAGCAAAAATTTCTTCTTGTCAAACTTGGTGAGTTTATAGCTGATAAAACACAAGATATAGCAGATAAACTCAACAGGAAGCGTCCATAGCGCAGCATTAACCACGTCACCCGAAGGATTGTTAATAAACACTCCTGGCAACTGATGAACCATAATTAAGGCGCCATTGAGCAGGTATTTATACGTCTGTGTATTAGTAAAATACTCTGCAGGTGAAAGCGTTGAGAATAGTGGACCAAACACAAATGCGGTCAGAATCAAAACAAACAAAAGCTCAGGAAAAAGCCTCAAAATACGTGCCGAGAAAAACTTTATTGCCTCAGGATGATGCTCGCAGCTGCGTGCAATCAAAAATCCACCAAAGAGGAAGAAAACGCCAACAGAAACACCGCCTGGACTCAAGCGGTCACCAGTAAACTTCAAGAGATAGCTACCGGCATCGCCGCCCAAGACTACTGAATAGCAGTGAGAAACAATGACCATCAGCGCAGCAATAAACCTCATAAAGTTCAGGTTATTGACACGCGATGTTGCTACGTCGCTCAGTTTGATCCGGGCACTTCTCGCCATTTACTTGCCTAACTCTATGCGAACTTTTTGGCCCTCAACGTGAACCCTGTCCCGGGCGAAGAGCTGCAACACCTCAGGATACAGCTTGTGCTCTACCTGATGAATAGCCTCTTCGAGCTGATCAACGGTCCAACCCTCCTCAACCACAACAGGTCGCTGGGCAATAATAGGACCGCGGTCGTAATCAGCGTTTGCCAGGTGAACGGTGACGCCCGTCACCTTGACTCCGTACTCATACGCATCCTGAATGGCGTGCGCGCCGCGGAAGCTTGGCAGCAACGCCGGATGCAGGTTGAGAACGCGATTAGGGAAGGTGTTCAGAATAGGAACGCCGACTTTGCGCATATAACCAGCCATAACAACATAATCAACGTTATAGCGCTTGAGTTCGGTGGCAATAACCATATCTGCAACAAATGGATCTTCGTACGTCTCTTTTGAGAGCGTCAGGGTTTGCAGACCAGCTGCTTCTGCCCTCTTCAGACCATATGCATCGGGGCGAGAAGAAACAACCAGTTCAATGGTTGCGTCTAGCTTGCCAGCATCAATGGCGTCAATAATGGCCTGCAGGTTGGTACCCGAACCGGAAAGAAGAACGCCAAGCTTAATTGGCATCGTTGTAGACCACCTTTCCGGTGCCTGGGATAATCTGACCCATGACAAATGGCTCAAATCCCTGGTCAGAGAGAGCTTCTGCTACATCATCAACGTCATCCATGTCCACGATAAGAGCCATGCCAACGCCCATGTTGAAGGTGCGATACTGCTCATCAAGAGACAGATTTGCAGCGTTAGACACGTATGAAATAACTGGTGGAATATCCCATGCAGGGCCTGCCTCTCCACCACGATCAACCTCTGCGTCAAGGTAAGCTGGCAGTGCACGGTTAAGGTTCTCGGTGATTCCACCACCGGTAATGTGTGCCATAGCCTTGATAGGAGCTCCTGCGCGGAGTGCAGCAAGCAATCCGCCTGCATAAATGGTAGTTGGACGCAAAACAGCGTCTGCGAGTGACTCTCCACCGAGCTCCTCTAGTGGCTGGTTAAGCTCCTCAACCGTTTTGCCCTCAATGGCTACCTTGCGTACCAGCGAATATCCGTTGGAGTGAATACCAGAAGAAGGAAGTCCCAGAATGACGTCACCTTCACTGACCTTCTCGGGACCTAAGATCTTTGGTTTGTCGACAACGCCTACGACAAAGCCAGCAAGATCGTAGTCGTCAGGATTCATAACACCTGGATGCTCGGCCATCTCGCCGCCTACCAGCGCACATCCGCTCTTACGGCAGCCTTCTGCAATGCCACCAACAACCTCGGCAACTGCCTCGGCTTTAAGCTTGCCCACAGCAACGTAATCCAAGAAAAACAGCGGCTCGGCGCCCATGGGAACAATGTCGTCGACGCACATGGCAACCAGGTCCTCGCCTACCGTGTTGTGGCGATCGAGAAGCTGAGCAATAGCAAGCTTGGTACCAACGCCGTCGGTGCCACTGACTAGCACAGGCTCTTCCATGTCTTTGAGTGCTGCTGCCGAGAAGCAGGAGCCAAAGCCACCCAAGCCACCGATGACCTCGGGACGAGTAGTTGTAGCAACAGCAGCCTTGATGGCGTCGACCGCACGAGCGCCCTCATCAACGTCAACGCCTGCGTCAGCGTAGGTAATCTGCTTGGTTGGATCAGCGGAAGTAGTCATTATTCTCCTTCTTACTGCTTTGAGGGGACAAAGCCCTCGTCAATTAACTGCTGTTCTACCTGGTCAAACTTACGTGCAAAAGATGGGTTTAGATTGTCTGGGGTGTTTTCTGGCAAGAACCTCTGGTGGAAGTCTTCTGGAATTGCCACAGGATACCTGCCGCTAAAGCAAGACTCGCAATAACCGCGAGAAGGAACGCAGGCAAGCAGACCCTCCAGGCTCAAAAAACCTAAGGAGTCTGCACCGATATATTCGCAAATCTCTTGAGTAGTCATTTTTGCCGCAACAAGCTGGTGCTGGTCGGCAGTATCAATACCATAGAAGCAAGGCCAGATAACCTTTGGAGATGCGCTTCTGACGTGTACTTCAGTAGCTCCTGCGTCTCTAAGCAGCTGAACAATCTGCTTAGAAGTAGTGCCGCGAACAACAGAATCGTCTACCATTACGATGCGCTTGCCTGCAACAACGTCCGAAAGCGCGTTGAGCTTCAAGCGAACACCCAGCTCACGAAGCTGCTGTGTAGGCTGAATGAACGTTCTTGCAACGTAGCGGTTTTTGATCAAGCCAGTGCCAAAAGTCACGTCCAGCTCTTGTGCAAAACCCTCAGCTGCAGGAACGCCGGAATCAGGTACACCGATTACCAGGTCAACGTCTGCTGGGGTCTCTTTTGCCAGTTGGCGACCCATCTGGTGACGGACAGAATACACCGAGCGACCGCTAATGATAGAGTCAGGGCGCGAGAAATACACCTGTTCAAAGATGCAATTTGCTTGCTGACGAGGAGAAAGTCCCATCTCGGAAGACAGGCCACTGTCGGAAATGCGGATAATCTCGCCAGGAGCCACCTCGCGCACATACGTAGCACCCACAATATCCAGCGCGCACGTCTCAGATGCAACCACCCAGTTATTCTCGCCTTCCTCGCCAATATGGCCGAGTACCAGCGGGCGAATGCCGTTAGGATCCCTAAACGCATAGAGGGCGTTCTCGCGGATAAGCACCATGGCGTAACCGCCCTCGATGAGGTTCATAGTTGCAGCAATACCGGTGCGCAGACGGTGTGTGCGACGAGTAAAGTAGCCGATGAGCTGGGCTGCTACCTCGGAATCCGTGTGCGATCTAAAGGAAATCTGGCGAGAAGACAGTTCTTCTCGCAAGGAGTCAAAGTTAACGAGGGTACCGTTATGCGCTAGGGCTATGAGGGTCTCATCGATGGACGACATGTGAGGCTGAGCAGACTCCCAACCCTTGGCGCCTGCGGTACCGTAGCGGCAGTGACCGATAGCCACTTTACCTGGCATTGCGTTGAGGTCGTCGTTGTTGAAAACTTCGGTTACGAGGCCCGTATCTTTTCTGATAAGCACGGTATGGCCGTCGCCGACAGCTATACCTGCGGAATCTTGCCCGCGATGCTGCAGCGCGTGCAGCGCAAAATAAGTGAGTCGAGCAACATCACGGTCAGGCGCCCATACTCCAAAGACGCCACATTCCTCGTGAAGTTCCATTGGATCCCCTCCGGATGTCTCGGCCTGAGCCACCCTTGATCAAACGCCTCTCACGTCTGGCAACAATACATACAGTGTACCTGGAAATTTGCAAGAAAAAGCGCTCCGAACAAATATGTTCGGAGCGTGTAACAATTTTTTAAGAAAGTAGCATTTTACTGCCCTGACTGACAGCTTCTGACTGTGTCCAAAACTCTTTCTGAACCGTCATCGTACCGACTACTGAGCCTTTGGCTGTGCCTCAGTCTTTGGAACACAGATGAGCATGGTGCGACCATACTGATCAGTATAATTGCAGGTAAAGAGCGTAAGAACATGATCCGCGCGAGAAAGAACATCTGCTGCATCAGAACGCGAGCTTACTGCCCTAGAAAGCCTATCTTTCAAGTAAGACCTGAACTCATCAACAGAAGCAAAGTTAAACTGCCTGACTTCCTCGTCGTCTTCATCGGTGTGATAGGTGAATACCGGCTCAAGTTCATATGTCTGAGTAGGTGTGACGTACCAGATTGTCTCAACCTTATCGAAGGTTGACTGGTCGTTCATGGCTCCAATGTACTGGAACATGGAGCCGTTTCTCATGTGGTGACCATAGAGAATGGTTTGCTGGTCAGTGAGACCATTTGGATTGTTTTGGTAGTCCATAAAAATCTGACCACCGATTGACCACTCTCCCTTTGCGTTTGTATGCAGGTAGTGATCGTTGTCTGTAGTCTGATACACAGGATAGTTGACTTGCGTATCTGGAATCTGAATCCAGCCGACAACCTGGTTGTTTACTGCCTGAAGACCAGCCCAATCAATAACTGGAGCCTCGTCTTTTTTCTCGGAAACTGTTGCGTATGCAGCAAGCTCTTCGTTGATGACGTCTTGCTCGTGGTATTCAAGCTGAGTCTTGCCAAACATAACGCCGGCAACAACTAAGAGGCCAATACCAACTACCAGCAAGATTGTGGAAAGAATGTAGGCAAAACCCTTCTTCTTAGTGGGTTTCTCGCCAGACTTTTTAGGAGAGGTTTTTTTGTTGCCCTCTTTTTTTGAAGACGCGGAATTTTTCATAGAAACCATCTCGACGGAGGTTTTTGAGGTGTGAGTATTTCCAGCCGTCTGATCAGCAGCGGCGAATGAAGCAAAATGCTTGCCGTTTTTTGATTCCATGCACTTCCCTTCTGAAGGTACTCTTTGTCATACCTTTGTCATACCCCTTAAAAGTTTAGCTATGCACGAAACAAAAATCTCTGTACATCTTATGAAGTCATCGCATAATCACATTTTGCGATACGCAAAACCCGCGCCTTAGGTCTCCTAAAGCGCGGGTCTCGTGTGCGATTGCGGATGCAGGTACGCATGCATGCGAGTTCTATTTGCGGACTAGGTGCGTGCGGGCACGAGTTTTATTCGCGGACTACGTGCGTGCGGGTACGAGTTTTATTCGCGGTCTGCGTGCGTGCAGGTACGAGCTAGCTTATGCGTCAGCCATCTCGGCTTTAAGCTGGACGATCTTCTCGCGATACTCTGGAAGAGAAGCGCCAAGAATCTGGGTAGCGTAAATAGCTGCGTTTTTGGCGCCGTTGATGGCAACGCAGGCAACCGGCACGCCGGATGGCATCTGGACCATGGAAAGCAGGGAGTCCATGCCGCCGAGGTCGGAGGTCTTCATTGGAACGCCAACGACAGGCAGCGGAGTGAATGCAGCGACAACTCCGCCCAGATGAGCGGCCTTTCCTGCGGCTGCGATGATTACCTTGAGGCCGCGGTCAGCAGCGGTCTCGGCCCACTGGTGAACCTTGTCTGGAGTGCGGTGTGCGGATGCGATAACCAGCTCATATGGAACGCCAAGGCGCTCGAGCTCAGCGGTACATCCCTCCATAGTTGCAAGGTCGCTCTTTGATCCCATGATGATGCCGACAACAGGCTGATCTGCCATCTCTGCTCCTTTGTTACGTCTCATAAAATAGGCGGATACGTCAAATATCCATCTCACAGTATAGAGTATGATTTTCTAGAACGTTGGTCCATCAGTCCACGTGAAAGGAAACTGTAATGAATGAAACCAACTCTGTTCTGTACCAGCGAGAAGGCTCGTACATCCCTCGTATCGCCGCAGTGCATGACCTCTGCGGATACGGAAAATGCTCGCTTGGCGTAGCTATTCCGGTTCTGTCAGCAGCGGGATGTGACGTTTGCCCAGTACCCACGTCGCTTTTCTCGGCACACACCAAGTTCCCTACGTTCTACATGCACGACACCACCAACATGCTCGAGGATTACCTGGATGCATGGCAGGAAGAGGGCATTGACCTGGACGCCATTTATTCTGGCTTCCTTGGTGCAGCAGAGCAGGTTGCAAGCATTCAGCGCTTATACCAGGAGCATCCAAAGGCACTTCGCGTTGTTGACCCAGTTATGGGCGATGGCGGCAAGATGTATCCAACCTATACGCAAGAGCTTTGTGACGCAATGAAGTCCCTGGTAAACGGTGCAGATATTTTGACACCAAATCTTACTGAGGCTTCAATTCTGACGGGCATTCCATACGCTGGTCAGGATTTGACTGATGAGCAGGTAGATGAGCTGCTTGATGCACTGCTTGCGATGGGCACCAAGTGTGTTGTTCTTAAGGGCATTGTTCGCGGTGATAGCCTTATTCGCAACTTTGTTGCTACCGAGTCCGAGCGCGGCGAGATTGTTTCCGAGCTTCTCCCTTATATGCTGCACGGCACCGGCGATTTGTTTGCTTCTGCGCTTTTAGCTGCAGTTATGTGTGGTCAGGAAATCGCTGACGCGGTTGAGTTCGCTGGTGAATTTGTCTGCGAGTCCATGGAAATTACTCGCGATCAGCCAAACTTTGAGCTTCGTGGCGTTTCGTTTGAGACAAAGCTTGGCCTAATTGCCCAGCTTCTGCAGGAGTAAGACGCTTCTACAAAATAAACTGCTCGCACAGGCCTTTGCGCCGCAGAGAAGTATTCTTTTTCTTTGTCGTAGGTGCTCACTCGCGTAGAGTGGGCGCCTATTTTTACGCAAGCAATCGTTGTTATGCACGAAAATGCATTTTTCTGGCACTTTATTCGTTTCAATTTTTATCAAACAAACATTGAGAGTTACGTCTCAAAAAGTGGTGTAAGGCTATTTCCTTACTACCTTTTAGCCTACATTATGCCACCTCTTTACAAACCTTAAAGTCACTATCAATTACTT
>JAGZUI010000020.1:0-11762 GCA_018380095.1 Atopobium sp. | reverse complement strand
AGTAATTGATAGTGACTTTAAGGTTTGTAAAGAGGTGGCATAATGTAGGCTAAAAGGTAGTAAGGAAATAGCCTTACACCACTTTTTGAGACGTAACTATGGGCACCTTCATGGAGCCTGATTTTCTCGCCGAGTCTGAACAATTTGCCGGAAAAGTGTGCCAAGTCTGAGCCATTTGCCGGATTTTATCGCCAAGTCTGAGCTGTTTTACTCAGACTTCATGCATTTTTCAGGCTTGCATCCGCACCTGGCGAGAAACCCGTGCGCTCGCTGCAGCACCAGCCGAGAAACCCGTGCACTCGCAGCGGCGCTTCGCGCGTTTGACCTGCAAGTTTGTCTGCACACGACGCTGTTCCCGCACTCGCAGCAGCGCCGCTGCCCGCGGCTACCCGCGCGCGGTACGGCCAGCGCGCTCGTCTAGCTTGGCGCGAACAGCGGCCTTGAACGCGGCAGCGTCCGTCATCCACGGAACGTGCTTGCCGCCGATAATGTTGAACGGCTCGTCACCCTTGGCTAGCAGATACACCAGCGACGGGCGAGGGTCGTCGTAAGCTGCGGAAACTGCCTCGTAAATGGCGTCGTAGCGGTCAAGGATAATCTTGTGCGCGGCGCCCTCGGGCGTGGCCTCGGCCATCTGCGCGCAAATCACCGCAGGATCTTCCATGTTGCAGTCCTCGGTGGTATAAATCATCAGGTCCGCCCACTTGGCCGCCTCTTCCGGCAGCTCTTGGCGACGGTTGTACGCCTTTCCGCCAACAGCTCCCATGACCACATAGCGGCCATAACCAGGGAATTCCTTAGCAGTTGACGAGAAAAGCTTCTGGTAGGAAAGTTTGTTGTGGGCGTAGTCGACCAAGCCCGTGACCTTGTTGTCGGGCGAGCTCAGCAGCTCCATGCGACCTGGCACCTTAACGTTCATCAGCGGAAGCACTGCGTCCTTCTCGCGAATGCCCAGGTAGTCGGCAACGGTGATTGCCGCAAGAGCGTTCTCCACGTTGAAGAGGCCGGACATAGGCAGCGCGGCGGCGCCGGTCCAGGTTGGCGCGTGTACGGTAAACGTAACCATGCCCTGGTGAGGGGTGATTTCGTCCGCCCAAACGGTTGCGTCGGAATCGGTTGTGGAGAAGGTCAGGACCTTCTCGCACCTCTGCGCACGCTCCATGACCTGATCAAACATCATGGTGTTCTTGTTGATAACGGCCACGCGGGCAAGGTCAAAAATCTTCAGCTTGCTCTCAAAGTAATCTTCAAAAGTAGGGTGTTCAACAGGGGAAATGTGATCGGTTCCAATGTTTAAGAACACCGCGACGCTCAGATTGAGGCCAACCGTACGGTCGTACTTGAGTCCCTGGCTGGAAATCTCCATGTCAACGTAGGGGAGGCCAGCGTCCGCGGCGTGCTTGAGATGGCGCCACAGCTCAGGAGCCTCGGGCGTGGTGTTGTGCGCGGGCTGCGTGTCCTTGCCGTCAAAGACCTCGATGCCGCCAATCACGCCGCACTTGGAGTACGGCTCGTTGCCGTCAAGGATGGCGCGCAGCATATACGAGCAGGTAGACTTGCCTTTGGTACCCGTAATGCCAATGGTGGTGAGTTTCTTGTCGGGGTGGCCCGCAACGCCTGCGGCCGCGTAGGCCATGGCAAGGCGCACGTCATCCACGCAAATAGCGGCTACGTTTGGCGCCACTGCCTGCAGCTCTTCTGCGAGCGACTGCTGGCAGAGGTACGCAACAGCCCCAGCCTCCACCGCGCTTGCCAGATACGCTGGCGAGAAGTGCGCGCCCTTGCAGACAAACAGCGAGCCAGGGGTGACCTCACGAGAATCGCTTGCAACATCGGTAAGCTGTGCGTTTTGATCCACCGCGTCAAGATGTGCGGTAGTGTACTCGATGTTCTTGCTGGTAAAGAGCGCCAGGAGCTCGTGTAATGTCATCCTCAAAAGTCCTTCGATAGCTGTTTGGCGCAAGCACAGCGCGCCCCTAAGACAGTATAAATAGTTTAGCCGTCTGACCCTACTTGTGCTGGCGACAGTGCAACTTTCTTGGCTCTTGTACGCAAGCCTTATACCTTTATGGCGAGAAAATCGTCAATCTTGCTTGACGTAGAGAGTGCTGCGAGGTATAGTACTTGTTCGCGCATAAGCGCATGCATTGCGGGGTGGAGCAGTCTGGTAGCTCGTCGGGCTCATAACCCGAAGGTCGTAGGTTCAAATCCTGCCCCCGCGACCATAAGAATTTCAAACCCGCTCTTGGCGGGTTTTTTGTTAGCAATCAGCGCTGCTCAGGCGGCTGTCTTAGCAGACCGTTGGGCAAGCCACCAACATCGTCTCCGCGCACAGGAATCGCCTTTACGCACAAGAATCGCTTCCGCTCAGAAAATCGCCCTCTACGCATCAAATCCAAACTGCAGCAACCGTTGTAATCTCAGCTCAAGACCCTTGTGATGATCGTAAGAATCCAGCAGACGCTGATAGTCCGGAGCAGCAGGCGCCAGCTTCTCAACCAGTGCATCTGTTGTCTTTCTCACAGAGCGCAGGGGCTCAGGATGATGTTTACCTTCGTTTTCACCACTAGCGATGCACCAGCGAATGTCTGAACGCACATGGCTCGTATCAAAAGTTTCAACAAAATCGGGAAACCACGTACTTGGGCTCGCAAGAAGATACTGATTAAAGTGGCAGGTAGTCTGCATCTCAAAAAGGCTGCACAGACCCGACAAAGAATAGCCTAGCAAGGTAAGAGGACACGTATCCTCTGCAGTATGAGTAGCAAGAGCAGCGTACTTCTCGACAGCTGGAAGTACGACGTCAGAAAGAAATTCTCGCCCAAATCCTCCAAAATTTGGAGCCTCAGTCCGCACGCTTGATGCTGGCCAAGGGGAATAGCAGTCTTGATTAGACGGCGCAGTAATGGTGAGGCATTGGGGGAGCTTGGTCGTATCAAGTTTCCCGGAAGTAAGAAGCGCAGCTATCTTTGGCATAAGCAGGGAACCATGGAGAACAACAAGAAGACCAGGAACTTCGGAGCGCTCTCCGATAGTGATTGTGTTATCTGGTAAAGCTGATAGATCCATGAAGTTCCTCGTCTGACCTTGTCTGTTATTGCCTGTTGGTGCCGGCGTCGTCTCGCAGGAGCTGCCGGAGAGCACCCCACGGCGTCGTCTCGCAGTAGCCGCCTCGCAGGGAGCATCCCACAGAGGGGGTGTAGA
Source organism: Atopobium sp. (assembly GCA_018380095.1). GTDB lineage: Bacteria > Actinomycetota > Coriobacteriia > Coriobacteriales > Atopobiaceae > Lancefieldella. The sequence goes on along the minus strand of JAGZUI010000020.1, from coordinate 8,558 downwards.
TATTTTAAGCATTTCTCAACTCGCAGTCTTCTCACAACTCAAAAAGTAATATATAGTTAACTTTCGAAAAATTCCGCTGCAACTGCTCCTTGTGCTTTGCGAGCAAAACGGCAGCGTATCTTTAGAGAGGTATCGTATGATAAGAAAAGCCGGACCGTTCCGTCTTTTCATGGGTGTTCTCGTTGCAATTCTGGCAGCGAGCATTGTAATAACTTCGACGATGGGCGCCATTGGTGTGTCCCTACAAGACGCATATGCCGTGCTGACACATCATCTTTTTGGCATGCCGCTATCGGAGGCTCTAGCTGCAGGAGGACCTGTCGAGAAGGTCGTCTGGTCGCTACGTTTTCCTCGCATCATCTTAGGCGTGGTAGCCGGAGCTGGCCTTGCACTTGCGGGCGTTGTCATGCAGGCGTCGGTTCAAAACACCTTGGCTGAACCATATATTTTGGGCATCTCATCAGGTGCTTCGTGCGGAGCCACCTGTGCCATCATGCTTGGAGCCGGCGCGGTACACGTTGTGGGAATTTCTTCGGTGCCACTGTTCTCGTTTATTGGCTCAACAATTGCCACGATTGGCGTTTTGTTGCTGGCGTCTACCGGCGGACATATGACGTCGTCAAAGCTTGTACTCTCGGGCATGATTTTGAACGCTCTGTTCACGGCACTGTCTAATTTCATTATCACTATTGCTGCTAACGCTGAGGGCATGATGGATCTGAAGTTTTGGACCATGGGCTCTTTGGCACGAGCAAGCTGGGGAAACGTCGGCGTTTCTGTTGTTGTAGTACTTCTCGTCAGTGTGTTTTTCCTTACCCAGTTCCGCTCTCTCAACGTGCTTCTGATGGGAGACGAGGCTGCAACAACGCTTGGCCTCAATACCAATTTGTGCAGATGGGCATACTTGACCATTTCTGCGCTCATGGTTGGCACGCTTGTTTCATCAGTGGGAACCATCGGTTTTGTTGGTCTTATCATTCCGCATATTGCTCGCTCGTTTGTTGGATCCGATCATCGAAGACTGGTGCCAACTGCGCTGGTACTTGGAGCCATTTTCATTCTCTGGGCAGATGCCTGTGCTCGTACCGTCCTAGGCAACGCCGAAGTTCCTATTGGCATTCTGACCGCTGTTGTTGGTGCGCCGTTCTTTGTCTACATCATGGTTGCACGTAACTACAGCTTTAGGGATGGTGAGTAGCATGCGCCTTGAAGTGCAAAATGTTTCGGTCACCATTCACAACAAGCCGATTGTAAAGGACGTCTCGCTTAGCGTGGCAGATGGCGAGTTTGTGGGCATCCTCGGTCCTAATGGATCCGGCAAGTCAACGCTTCTGCGAGCAATTTATGGTCTTGGCCATCGCTATGACGGGCAGATTTTGTGGGACGGTCGCGACGCCACTGAGATATCCCGACGTGACTTTGCGCGTAAGGTTGCGGTGGTAAGCCAGTTTAACTCGTTGTCCTTTGACTTTACCGTTCGAGAGATTGTGTCGCTTGGACGCAGTCCTCATCAGTCGGCGCTATCAAAAGAAACTGACCACGACGAGTCAATCGTTTCTGACGTTATTCAGAAAGTTGGCCTTTCTCGCTTTGAAGACCGTTCTTTTGCCACGCTTTCAGGTGGCGAGAAACAACGTGTAATGTTGGCTCGTGCATTGGCTCAAGAACCAGAGTTTCTGGTGCTTGATGAGCCTACTAATCACCTGGATATTACGTACCAGATTGATATTTTGCGCCTTGTTCGCAATCTTGGTATCAGCTGCCTGGCTGTTTTGCATGACATTGTGATGGCAGCTCATTATGTCGACCGCCTGTATTTCTTAAAAGAGGGAACTATTGTTTCCGAGGGAACACCTGAGGACATTGTGACCCCTGAGTTACTTGCTGATGTTTATGGCGTTGAGGGTACGGTGAGGCCATCAACTGCTGGAAACGGTATCAGCATTGATTACGTGTATTAATCGCCTGTTGAGTATCAACAGATGAATGAAAGGATATCCGATGGATCCTCGTGTAAGTTCAAATCTCTTTACGAGAAGGAATTTTTTGAGCATTGCAGCAGGATTTGCTGCAACTGCTGCTGGACTGGGTCTTACTGCGTGCAACAATGCACCGTCTAGCCCATCTACCCCTGCTACAGAAGAAAAGAAATCAGCCAATACGAGCTATCCAGTATCGTTCAAGCTCTATGACGGTGACGGCAACGAGTTTGAGGCCAAGTTTGATAAGGCTCCTGAGAGTGTTGTTACCCTGACAGATTCTGCAGCCGAGATTTTGCTGCGTCTGGGCCTTGGCTCCAAGATTATTGGCACGATCAAGCCTGATGCGCCAATGCCTTCAGACATTGCTGACGAGTATGCGAAAATTAATCAGCTGGGCGACAAGAAGAGCCTTTCTCGCGAGGTTGTTGTTGCCGCTAATCCAAACCTTATTGTGGGACGTTCCCGTCTCTTCACTTCAAAGGATCAGACCACTCCAAAAGACTACGCTGACCTTGGCATTTCTGTCTATACTCAGCTGGCATCTTCTGAGCAGGGCGATCCAACGCTTGCTGGAATTATCTCTGACATTAAGAACCTTGGATCTATCTTTGACGTTCAGAGCAACGCCGACACTTACACCGCTGACCTTCAGAAGCGCCTTGACGCCATTAACGAGCGAGTCAAAGCTCACGAGAAAGAGGCAAAGAAGACTGTACTGGTTATGACTAACCTCAAGGACGGCACGTTTGGTCTCTTTGGCGGTAGCGAGAAAAGCCTTGAGTTTACTATCATTGACCAGCTTGGAGCTACTCCTGCTACAACTCAGTCTGCAAACGGCCTGACGTATGAGAATCTGATTAAGTTCAATCCTGACGTCATTATTTACGTTACCGCAGAGCGCAACAAGGCAACTGACGCCGCAGCTAAAGACACCCTTCTGGGCGAGAGCTCCCTGCAGAACGTCCCAGCTATTGCCAACAAGAGCATCGTAGAGATTCCATATTCTGAGTACATTGATTACTCGCCACGTGCATTTGATTCTGCCGAGAAGATCCTTGAGGTTCTGTATCCTCAGAAATAGACGTGTTTGAACATACGGCACCGCAGAGACCAAGCAGGAAATTCATTTCCTGCTTGGTCTTTTCTTTATACTATTGAAAGAAATAAAAAGAGATTCCTAAATAGATAGAAGAGTCCTTATGAACTACGTCCAAAGAGTTCCTGTTGCTATTTGTGGTGTTGCATTAGGTTTTGCGGCACTTGGAAATCTTTTTAAGACTTCTTTCGAAGGCCTTTATCTTGCCTGTGGCATAATCTCTATTGCTCTTTTAGCTCTCTATACCCTTAAATTTATGGTGTCGACTAAAGTTGTGTTGCGAGAGCTCTCGGATCCGATTGGGTTTTCAGTTGCTGCAACATATCCGATGGCAGTTATGCTGATTTCGGTGTATATGAAGGCCGATATTGGTGACGCAGCACAATTATTTTGGTTTACAGGAATTGCGTTACACATCCTGTGCATAGCCCTCTTTACTTCTCGATATATTGCAAAATTTAATTGGGAGAATGTGCACGCCAGCTGGTTCATTGTGTATGTGGGTATTGTTGTTGCCAGCGTTACAGCGCCAGCGTTTAACTTTGAAACAAGTGTTGGCACGGTTGCATTTTGGTTTGGATTTATCTGCCTTGTGGTGCTTTTGATAGTTGTAAGCATAAAGTATGTTAAATATGGGCCGGTGCCTGATTCCGCTGAGTCACTCGCTTGTATTTACGCAGCCCCAACAAGCCTTTGTATTGCAGGATATATTCAATCTATTACGCCAAAGTCCGTTCCGTTTCTTTTGGTTATGCTGGCAATCGCTTCAATTATTTATGTAGTTTCTTTTGTGTGGTGCATCAGGTGTCTTACTAAACCATTCTTTCCCAGCCACGCCGCGTTTACTTTCCCCTTTGTAATTTGTGTCGTTGCGCGTACGCAGACGTCAGCATACCTGGCTGAACTCGGCCAGCCCCTCCAATGGCTTGACGGAATAGCCACTGTTGAAACGTTGCTTGTAGCAGGGCTTTGCATTGTTGTGCTTGTACGATTACTTGCGTACGTGCGTGATCACACTTTGTCTTAAGAGGGACGAAAGAGACGAGTAGTTTGAGGTGATGTTTTGCATTTGTTTTGACAAGAGCTATTGTCTAAAGGTAATGAGAACTTCAAGTATTTTGTCGTCAGGTTTTTATTATTTTTTGCATTTTGTGTTTGCAATATAAACCATTACTACCGCATCAATCGCAATAATACTGCCCGCAATGATTGCTGTTGTGTTTGGTATATTTGGACCAAGTAGTGCCATGAAAAAAGAGTACTAACGCACTTATAAGCGTGCCAATACCCGTTACAAAACAGAGCTTTTTCTCGTCTATTGCTTTCTTTTCATCTTCAGTCATTGTGTTAAATCCAGCAATTGAAATAGCACCATGACCAGATAGAAGTACAATAGACCAAATGCCAAGAATTGCGGTTAAAGACCACGATATAACTGAATATAACATCATATTCACTCCAATCAGGAACGAACTGCTTGTTAATTGAATTATACGACTTCGAATTTAATTGGGTAATTGAATAATTCAAGCCCCTTCATTGTTATGTTCGTTAGCAACGATATAGGCCTTTTACTGTCCATTACAGTACCCACTTAGATTGCCTGTAGGTCTTATCCTTCTTTTCACATGCTTGGAACAGGGTTAGTGAAATGCATTCTCGGAGAGCATTTATTACTAAGTGAGGTAAAAATGGGCGGATGTTATATCAATTATTATTTTCACAACATTGAGTATGACGACGGATTCTATGGCGGAGAATTTTCAGCCCCTGATTATCGCGTTTATTGCAAGTTTTTATACGACAGGGAAACAAAGGAATTTATTGATATCTGGGACAATACTCAACCCATTGATGAGATTCTTCCAATTCCAATTTGGTGGCTTGATAATAAGCTTGAAAAGAATGGGAAGCTTGGTAAGAATGAAGGCAAAGAGAGCTATTAATGGCCTCGATGTTTTTCTTTATGTTTTTGTTTTTTAAGCTCAAATTGATGTTGTTTTAGGACTGCTTGTTGTACTTTGTTGAAATTTTTAAGCTCTATTTTTCTAGCTTCAAGTTGTAGCTGTAGGGCCTGTTGTGATTTGGTGCCTATGCCCGTTTTCTGCATCTGTTTGCGAGCAGTACGTTGTTTTCGTTTGGGATTTTCAAAGGTACGGTTATTTTCAATAATCAATGATGGACTAAATTTAAGGCGATAAAAATTCTTGAGTATAAAGTCATATACTTCATAGTCTTTTGGTTCTGCGCCGAATATAACTTTTGCCACTGTAAGCTTATCGTCTTCAACACGTTCAAAGACGCCGACCCAAAAGGGAGCATCAAATAAAACGGTTAGCGTGACGCTAGATCGATTCATGGAATTCCTCCTTGTATGTAGTTACACAAAGAATGGACAACCCAAGGAGGGAAGGTTACTTATCTCATATCTACGAGACGACCGGGCTACCTACCGGTTCTGGCATACTTTATTTAGTACACGTTGCGTTTTTATCTTTGTGGACGTTTGTTGTTAGAAATAACGTCGATGCTCATTATGGCAGAAAGTCGTTGTTGAGGTTCATTAGATTTTAGCTTTAAGAGGTCATTTAGATACACTATCGTATAAGTGTTCAAGTTAGAAAAAAGATTCCAAAACAGATAGAAGAACCCTTATGAACTATGTCCAAAAAGTTCCTGTTGCTATTTGTGGTGTTGCTTTAGGTTTTGCAGCACTTGGAAATCTTTTTAAGACCTCTTTTGAAGGTCTTTATTTTGCATGCGGCATACTCTCTATTGCTCTTTTGGCTCTCTATACTCTCAAATTTATGGTGTCGACTAAAACTGTATTGCGAGAGCTCTCGGATCCGATTGGACTTTCGGTTTCCGCAACATATCCGATGGCAGTTATGCTGATTTCGGTGTATTTGAAGGTCGATATTGGTGATGCAGCACAGTTATTTTGGTTTGCAGGAATTGCGTTACACATACTGTGCATAGCTCTCTTTACTTCTCGCTATATTGCAAAATTTGATTGGGAGAATGTGCACGCCAGCTGGTTCATTGTGTATGTAGGCATTGTTGTTGCTAGTGTTACGGCACCGGCGTTTACCTTTGAAACAAGTGTTGGTACGGTTGCATTTTGGTTTGGATTTATCTGCCTCGTAGTGCTTTTTATAGTAGTAAGCATAAAGTACATAAAATATGGACCAGTGCCTGATTCTGCTGAGTCGCTCGCTTGCATTTATGCAGCTCCAACAAGTCTCTGTATTGCGGGATATATTCAATCTATTTCGTCAAAGTCTGTACCGTTTCTTTTGGTTATGCTGGCAATCGCTTCAATTATTTATGTAGTTTCTTTTGCGTGGTGCATAAGGTGTCTTACAAAACCGTTCTTTCCTAGCCATGCCGCATTTACTTTTCCCTTTGTAATTTGTGTTATTGCGCGCACGCAGACGTCGGCATACCTGGCTGGACTTGGTCAACCTCTTCAATGGCTTGACGGAATAGCCGCTGTTGAAACGGTGCTTGCAGCAGGGCTTTGCATTGTTGTGCTTGTACGGTTACTTGCGTACGTTCGCGATCAGACTTTAGGAATTTCTCGAAAATAATTTAGAGCGTTGAGCTACTGATGCAAAGCAGCTTAATTCTCTTACTTAGTTAGATTTTGTCTTGGTTAATTGAGTTGCATAGCGATGAATTTCTGTATGACAAAAAAGATGTCTGGAAGCGCTCGAGGATAATTTCTGGTTCTATACCTAAGTGCAGCATAACTGCTCCGTAGTAAAGAATCTTAGTTGCCATGGTAAGGGAATGTCTTCTTGATTGGATCAGTACCATATGCAATCACTCCATTGGCAGGAGCTCTTTCAAGATGACATTCTATAGGAATAGTGAACTCAAACCTTTTCCAGTGAAGCAAAGAGTTCTGGGAACTTCTTTATTTAGGAAATCAGCATTTTTGATCTTGTCTAATAACCAAAGCGCTGATGAAAAGTCGCGGTTCTTCAATTTACGCTAACGTCTTCTATCATCCGAGATAATATTGCATTTTTATAATGGTAAAATCTATAAATGTGTTAGTTATATTTACTCATAAACTAGATATATGAGCTGGAGTTCTTGGAGTCGTATACATAAGTATGCTCGATAAAGTTAAGAAGAAAGAGCAGTAAATAGTGGAATCCAATGGACAACATACTATAGGTTCTGGCTTCATCGAGAGCTTTGACTCACGGTATCCAACACGGATTCTAGAGACACTTCTTCAAGATCGTACTACCGGCCGTAATATTATCTGGGCAGATAATGAGTATGAAGCGCTCGGCGAGGGATATATGGGTGACGACGAGATTACAGTCGATAAAATCACCGGTCTCTCCTCGGGCGTTATCAAGCCTCGTATTGCCAAGGAACAAGAACATCAATCCAAGCGAACAAAGTCTCGTGCTGAGGTATTTACGCCTTCTTGGCTTTGTAATCAGATGAACAACGATATAGACGCTGTCTGGTTCAACAGGCGAGATGTTTTTAATATTGAAGACAATCAAGCATGGCACATTGTTCAGGAGCCAATTATCTTTCCCCAAAAAAGAGGCCACGGCTGGCATGCTTATATTGAAAGTCCACGTCTGGAGATAACCTGTGGAGAAGCTCCTTTTGTTTGCTCGCGCTACGATACTGTCACTGGCGAAACCTTGCCTGTGGAAAGACGCATTGGATTTCTTGATCGTAAGCTACGCGCAGTAAGTGAGAAAACGAAAACACGCAAGGAATGGGTGCGCTGGGCACTTGCGGCACTTAAGGCTTCCTATGGCTTCGAATACCAAGGAGACAATCTTCTTCTTGCGCGTATCAACGTATTCGAGACGTTCTGCGAGCATCTTCATGAGCGCTGGGGTATGGGTATAACAGACGATGAACTAGACCAGGTGGCATGGATTATTTCGTGGAATTTTTGGCAGATGAATGGCTTTACGTGTGCTGTGCCCACCAACAAGATGGATGCTGTCGCGCAGTCGACCCTCTTCGGGTTTGAGGAGCCTGTGCCGGAGCCATTGCAACCCACACTATTTGACCTTCTAGATGAATCACCCTTCGACGAAATGATTAAAGAAAAAAAGGAAGAGGAACACGATGAGGCGATACCCTTCTGCATCATATATGACTGGCAGGAAAACAAACCTTTCGAATTCCAAGTTATGAAAGGCAAGACGCGACCTATGGATAAAAAGTTTTATGCGGTAATTGGTAATCCTCCGTATCAGGAGGAAGTGCCAGGAAGCACTCGTCCAAAGCCAATTTACAATCACTTTATGGATTGCTCGTTTGCTATTTCCGAAAAAACCGAACTTATTACGCCAGCTAGGTTCTTATTCGATTCTGGCTTGACACCTAAAGAATGTACCGACCCCCAAAAGTTAGACCAAAATCTAACGATTAGGAGGTCGGTATTTTTATGGCAAAACATAGTTTTGAATTCAAGAAGAAAGTTGTCTTAG
>JAGZUI010000027.1:0-1104 GCA_018380095.1 Atopobium sp. | reverse complement strand
CTTGAATTCTCAAAGCAAGTGCAACGTTTGGTGATGGTAGACTTCCCAAGGGCACTTCCAACCCAGGCGCTTACGTGGCCTTAAATTGAGTTCATTATATACTGCCTCAATCTCTCTATCGCTAATCAATGAGAGGTCTGTGCCTTTTGGAAAATACTCTCTGATGAGACCGTTAGTATTTTCATTGGTGCCTCTTTGCCAGGGATGATGTGGAAGACAGAAGTAGATACTTACTCCGATAGCTTCTTGAAGTTCTGCTGCGCGGGCAAACTCAGATCCACGATCAAGCGTTATGGTCTTTACTACCTCACCTCTCAAAGCTTGCTGTATAGCTACATTAACATCGGCACTAGACCCTGATGCAGCTTTGCCACCAACAAGGTAGCCGCTCATACGGTCAACTTGTGTGACCAGGCGTGGCCCTTTGGCTTTACCGATGACGGTATCTCCTTCCCAGTCTCCAATACGAAGTCGATCTGCAACCTCTTTTGGTCTTTCGACAAGTTCATGAGTTATCCGTATTTTTCCTCTGCGCTCTATGAGGTGTTTTGTATGCCGTCGTTTACCTCGGTGTCTGAGTCTTCTTCGTACAGACTGTACACCTGGAAGTTCACAGTCTAGTTTCCCTGAGTGTATGGCTCTATATATAGTGCTACAGCTGATAGGAGCGTAGAAAAGTTCTAAGTGTAGTCTGCCTGCAATCTGCTCAGGTGAGAAGTGGCGACTACAGATAAGAAAGACAATACGAGCACGAAGGCTTGGATCATCGAGTAGAGTGCGTTTCTTGCAAGCCTGGCGTCGAACATCGGTTTTTCTCTGAGCAGTCGAGGCCCTATAGCACAGATGCGCCACTCCAATGATTGTCCAACCGTTTCTTTTAATCTCCCGTGAAATACTTGATTTGTTTCGTCCAAGCTTACGAGCAATCTGGCTTATACTTTCATGATTTTTCCACCAGACCATAATGTCTTCGCGCTCTTCAATGCTAAGATGGCTATAGTGACCCATGGAAATCCTTTCAATGAACGTTGTCGTAAGCGCCATTGTAGACCCATGGGTCACTACCTTGTCTTTTGTTGTTGCACTAGCAATGAGAATTCAAGG
>JAGZUI010000019.1:0-13918 GCA_018380095.1 Atopobium sp. | reverse complement strand
TTTCAGCGTAATGTATACGTCTTTTTAACAGATTATCCGACTTAGGTGTGTTTTGAACTGACTCCCATTTCTCGTGTCCAAGAAATGGGAGGTAGTTCAATAGCGGGTGGTTTTGTGTTTCGCGCGTTACACGCGCTCAACAGGCTAAAGCCTCGAACAGAAAAAGGCAGCCCACTCAGAGTTGCCTTCAACGCACACTATGTCTCCGCAACACCTAGACTGCGTGCTCTGTCTCAGCTCCCTTTTCCTCCTTGAGAAACTGCATATCCAGAGCCTTAATAAACGGCAGGTAGATTGCCATATCAATCAAAATCAATACGAGCTGAAGTAAAGCACCCTGCCATCCGCACAGAAGAAATCCCGAGATCAAAGGAGGGGTACTTCCAGGCAGCATAATACCGTTGCACAGAGGCACCAAGCCGGCACTCATTGCGGACCACGCAATTAAAACGTTAACAACCGGCGTAAAAATCAGAGGAATTGCCATAATGGGGTTCAGTACTATCGGCAGTCCGTACATGACGGGCTCGTTAATACCAAAAATACCAGGCACAATGGAGATCTTTGCAATGTCTTTTGCACGGCGAGAATTGCAGAACAAAAATATCACGATCAACAGCGAAAGGGTTGATCCTCCGCCACCAAACAGCGCAAAGAACGCATCAAACTCTCGATTGATAATGTTGGGTAGCGCAGTGCTGGCGGCAAAGGCGGCCTGGTTTTCCAGCGTAAGCGCGGTCAAAATCGGCGTAAAAATAGGGCTAGTAATATTTGACCCGTTAATGCCAAAGAACCAGAAAATGCCCTGAATGATGTAAGCAATCGCCAGAGCCCACACGGTTCCACCAAGCATGGTCAGCGGAGTCTGCAATATCGAATAAATGCAGGTAAACGCATCTCCCCAAGGAGTGAGCGCAAACAAAACGCTAATAGCCCACACTGCGGCAAACGTGAGCGCCATCGGAACCAGAGCACTAAACGCAAGCGAAACAGACGTAGGAACGCCCTCCGGCATCCTAATAACCCAGTTATTCTTGATAGCAAATCCAAAAATGGACACCGACAAAAAGCCTACGATAATCGCTACAAACACACCCCTCGCGCCGGTCCATGCAAGAGGAATGCTCTCCACCAAAAATGGCTGAGAAGCTCCCTGGGGCAAAAACTCAGTCACCTGAGGCATCAAAATAAACCAACTGACGAGCGAAACCATACCAGCAGAAACTCGATCCTCTAAACCAGGTTGATCAGCAAAGTTGTAGCCAATCTCGAACGACAAAAATATTGCCATGAGCGAAACAGTGCAGGCAGAAGGAATGACCAACAGCGAGAAAAGCGACTTGCCCTGAATCGTAGTGGACTTCAAGAAATCAACCCACGCAGGAATTGGCAAGTTACCCACCAGCGTAAACATTGATCCGATAATAAGGATTGGCATGAGCATGGCAAAAGAGTCGCGCATAGTAAGAAGATATTTATTCTTACTCACCAACTCTGCCATTGGCATAAGCTTCTTCTCTAGGTCTTGCGCTACATTCATATAGTCCCCAGTATGTCACTTGAAATAACGACGTAAAAAGAGAAATCAAATCATATATCAAAAGCAATTATCGTCATCTGTAACAGGGCCTTATCGCTGTGTAAATTAACAAGAAATACGTTGGTTAGAGATGCAAGTCACAATTTACAAATACAAAAACTAATCGAAACTGCTCCATATAAAATTTGAGGCGCAGTTTCGATTGCAATTAAAGGTTCAATTTATTTTTCAATTGTTGATTCTGTTCTGGAGTAAGTTTCGTAATCGCACCAGTTCTAGAGATAGTAATAAAGTCTCTAAAATCGCTGATATGAATTGGTTTATCAAAAACTATCATGTCATCAATCGGAGCAAAATACCTGCTTCTCCAATGAAGATCATTTTCTACGGCGTATGAATCTACAATCACATCCCCAGATACAACGCCTTTTGCAAAGATACATCCGCCGTATTCTTTATAAAGCATTTCTCCTCTATTAAGTCCCACAGCCAATAACTCTTTAGCCTCATATAATTCATCATCTTCTGAAATATTTTTCAGCTGACACTTTAAGCGTCTGATTGTATCGATTGAAGTCTTTGAAAACATGAAGTAGACGTCTTCACCAATACAACAATCTTTTGGGGCAGTCCACTCTGTATGTTTTTCAACTAAAACTTTTTCAACATCAAAACATCCAACTTCATCGAGATAGAACATTACCTCCTCTAGAAATTTTGGAAAAGCGATGTTGGTAACAAAAGCACTCGTCATTGTAAATCTCCCTTCCTTAATTTAAACCTAATCTAAAATCTGGCGAGAAGAACGCTCCTCTCGCCAGGCGACTAACCTGTCAGTTCTTGCCGCAACCCGGACCGCCATCGCTGCCACTTCGACCGCCACTGCGCACCCGTCACTGCGATCCACAGTCCGCGACCGCCTGCGACCACGACCCGCTACTTGCTCGTTAACCGCTCGACGAGCTTATTGATCTCCCACTCGGTCATGCCAACATCGGTCAGATATTTGCGAGCTCCGGCTGCGTAATCTGCGCCGTCGAGCGAACCGTACGTAGGCACCCCAGCAATGCAGCGAGCGATGTCGTCGAACTTCACGTCAACAACGGCGTCGTAACGAGCCTTGTCATCCTTCTCGTTAATGCCGTAATAGTTGTCGTAGGTAATCATGTAGTCGTCGCGCATCTCGTCGTAGGATGCGCCGCAAAGTGCCTCGAGAAGAGCGCAGACAAAGCCCGTACGATCCTTACCCTCGGTGCAATGAATAAGATAGGGACCCTTATGCAGAATTATCTCACGCAGACCCGCGACCAGGCGATAAGCATATTGGCCGCCCCGATAATTGGCGTTGAGGTTAAGAGCTGCAACATTCCCTGCGTCATACAGGCTTTTGTGCCACGTAATGTCGTAGTCCGCATTCTGGTAATAGCCCTGAATCTCTTCGTTGGTGTCCGCGAGGTCCAAGATAAACTGCACGCCACACCTCTGAGCAAGATCTGCCGCGTAAGGTGCGCGATTGTTCTGGTTATCAATAGGCGACGCCGAGCGATACATCACGCCCTCGGCAAGATTTCCGCCCTTCATGGGTCGGAAGTTGGCAAAGACCTCGTCACTTGCGTAGTCGGAGCGATTATTGGTGTACGTTGCATCCAGGGCCTTCTGAACCGTTGCGTACTTCTGCTTCTCGTGGAGCGTCACCGTGGCCGTATCTCCATGCTTAAGACCAGCGGTTTCCCACAGAGGCTCGCCATTATTTACGCACACATCGATGTAAGGTAGCCCGGATATACAACAACCAGGGGCTCGTTGGTTTTTGTGTAATAGCCGTTGTAGTACGGAATATCGGTGAGCTTGTATCCATTGCTAAACGTAACGTCCACGCTGTCGCCATATTCAAAGCCCAGGTTATTAAACTCTTCGATAGTGATATCCAGGTAGCTGCCGCCAAACTTGGGCTCGTGAATTGCCCCGATTTCCCCCGTTGTGATTGACGACTGCGTTGACTGCTGGTCAGAATTGTTCTGCAGAAACGGAAATACGTTACACCCAACCAGCGCAAACGAAAGTACCAACGTCATGAACACGCTCAAAGCCGTCGTAAAACGTTTCTGTAACTTTTGCATTTCTCGCCCCGATTCTGCCGATACTGCGCGGCACATGATGCCGCATGCTCAATGACTCCGCACGTCCAAACCACACCACTTTGACTATACGACTGACGAGAAACCCCACCTGTCCAAGCAGATGGGGTTCACATGAACGGTGTCGTTTTATCGGTGGGTGGAGAAGGGCGGTGAGAAACAGCTTCAAACAAAAAAGGCACCCGATTAACGAGTGCCTTAAGAACGCAAAATTGTTGAGTGCCTACAGACCAATTCGCTCTTCTAGCGCGCTTTCAATAGCTACAAGGTCAATGAAGTTATTTAGCACAATGGTACGCTCTTTAATTCCATCAGGGAAATTGTCAAAGAGCTCATTGGTTGTGACGTAATAATCACCATCCGCGCCCTGAACACTACCAAGGTCGATAGTCTCAACAACAATATCTTCCCTATTCCTCTTCTGAAGGATGCTCTCAATATTCATTTTGGCAATGATTGAAGATCCAACGCCAAAACCACATACAGCAACAAGTTTCATTATTAACTCCTAAAAGGACTGGCTATGCACCAAGTACAAGCATTCTAATGGCCTTGAGCAGATACATCAAAGGCATCCATACCAGTGCGTAGTCAATGTTGGACCAAGTCACGCCAGAACCAAACATTACGCCGGTCAATGGATAGAACAGGATAGCTGCTGCAGAAGTGATTGCACCAGTTACCAGACCTGCTGCAAGAGCACCCTTCCATCCACCAGCCTTGTTACCAAAGACGCCCATGACATTACCGTCAAAGTACATGATGATTGGGCTTGGGAAGACAATGACTGGAGCGTGAAGAACAATGGTCAAAATGCATACAAGAATTGCACCAATTGAAGATCCAAGGAAGCCAAACATTCCGCCCATTGGCGAGAATGGATAGAACGTTGGAGCATCCAGAGCTGGAACAGCACCAGGAAGGAACTTGTCAGAAATACCCTTAAATGCAGGAACAATAGAACCAACAAACATACGGACACCCTGAAGTAGGATAACAATACCTGCAGAGAAGGTCCAAGCACGAATAACCAGCCACAGAATCCAGTTAGTAGCCTCAGGGCCGGTACCGGACAGAGCCTCGATACCCTCCTGACCAACAGCAAGACCCATTCCAACAAAGATAATTGGCATCAGGAAGAACAGAACTACTGTGTTGTCCCTAAACATAGATGCCCACTCAGGAAGCTTCAGCTTATCTGCATCTTCATCTGGGTTAGAGGATCCAACAAACTTACCAACAAAGTGAGCAACAACGGAACCTACCTGATCCATAAAACCAAGAGTAATTGCGTCCTGCGTCCACTCCTTTGCAAGCTTTCTGGTAATTGCAGGAGAAAGTGCATAGTAAAGTGCGTTGAGGATTGAACCAACTGCAATAATCACAACGCTGTCATCTGTGTTCAGGATTCCTGGAAGCGTAATAGCCATGAAGCATGCATGGAAAAGTGCAAGGTGAGCTGTCAGGTAAACATTCTTAAAGTTTTTGTTAGGAACCAACTTAACAATCACCAGGTGGAGCAGGAATGCAAACAGGAATATCAGTACGGAATTCCTGCTGAAGCCCTCCATGGAGAGAACCATTGCACCGGCCGCATCATTAATAGGAAGAGTACCTGCAACTCCAAGGCTGTTATTTAATGCAGTAACTACCTCAGATAGAGAACTGAAGATGATTCCTGCACCAGATGAGAGGACAAGAAGGCCAATGACCGTCTTAACAACGCCATCAATTACCTGTGGTAACTTTTTACGTTGAAGTAAAAGACCCACAAGCGCAAGCAAACCCATGAAGATGGTTTGATTTGTAAAAAGCTGAAATACAAAAACGTTCAAGATGTCCATACTATGCCTCCCCATTAATAACTTTAGATACGTTTAGTGCATCTTCTTCTGTTCTTGCAGAACGAAGCAAATCAAAATTCGCCTCGTTATTGAAGAAAATTACAATCTTCTGAAGAAGTTCAATATGAGACTCGTCATCTTTTGCTGCCAAAATAACAACGATATCCACAGGATCATTGTGCTTGCTGCCAAACTCGATTGGCTGTGCAAGCGTTGCAATTGAAATTGCTGTCTGGTGAACTGCATCACTAGGACGAGAATGACCAAGTGCAAAACCAGGAGCAAGAACAATATAAGGCCCCAACTCATGAATTGCTGCAATCATCTCTTCAATGTAAACAGGAGTGATTGCGTCACGCTTTACTAGTGGAACTGCAGCTACTTTAAGAGCATCTTCCCAGTCTTTTGCCTCAACACGAAACTGAAGGTCTTCTGGATGAATCTGCAGATGAGAAATACCTTCACTCATGCTAGGCTTCCTCTGCTACATATGCATGACCGCCAAAGCCGTTGCGTAGAGCCGCGGTAACCTTATTTGAGAAGTTCTCCTCACCAAGCTTTGATGCGTTTCTCTCAAACAGAGATTGTGCAATTACTGGCACGGGGACATCCTCTGCAAGAGCCGCTTCAACAGTCCATTTTGCCTCACCAGATGCATCAACAATGCCCTTAAAGTCCTTAAGATTTGGATGCATTCTAAGCTGTTCTTCAATCAAATCTATCAGCCAAGAGCGGATAACAGAACCGTTTTGCCAGTTGCGAGCTACCTGAGCCAAGTCATAATCGAATGGGGCCTTCTGCATAACAGCAAAACCTTCGCCGATTGCCTCCATCATTCCGTATTCAATTCCGTTATGAACCATCTTCATAAAGTGTCCAGCGCCTGCAGGGCCTACGTAATCGCAGCCGTTTTTAACGGCAACGGACTCAAAGACATCTTTGAGATACTCGTAAGCGCTCTGATCTCCACCAGTCATCAGGCAAGCACCATAACGAGCGCCCGAGGTGCCCCCAGAAGTTCCAAGGTCAAGGAACCTTACTCCAAGATTAGAAGCCTCTTCTCCGTGCCTGATGGAGTCCTTATAGTTTGAGTTACCCGCATCAATAAGGATGTCATCCTTCTCAAGCAGTGGAAGAACCTGAGAAATTGTTGATTCAGTTGCCTCTCCAGAAGGAACCATCATCCAAATAACTCTTGGTGTTTCCAGTGCTTCAACAAGCTCTGCTAAAGACTGAACAGAAGAAATACCGTGCTTCTCTACTTCCTGACGGGCATCCTCAGAAACATCAAAGCCTTTAACTTCTACTCCGTTATCTTTGAGATTCAAGGCAAGGTTAAAGCCCATCTTTCCCAGTCCGACCAATCCAACTTTCATGTTCCTTCTTTCGACGAACTTTCTGTAAGAATTACTATAAAAATAATTTTCTACTAGTCAATATTAAAAAAGAAAAAATTTTTTCTTTTCTTTTAGTGGTAAATTTTTTAAAGTAGAAGGTGTCTTATTTCATCGTTGAGCTTTGATTTGAGGAGAATCTCATGGAGTCTTCATACCGTGTAAGGCTTAAATCGTTTGAGTCTTCACTTTCTAAAAAAGAAAAAATGATAGCTTCCTATATTTCTTCTCATTCACGCGCGGCTTCGCAAATGACCATTAACGAGATGGCACAGACCCTTGGAATGGCTGATTCCACGATTTTTAAATTCACTAGAAAACTTGGCTATACAGGATTCAAGGATTTTCACAATGCGCTGATTTCAGAAGAATTTGATCCTGCAATCTCAATTCACGAGAACATTTCTGACACCTCTTCCCCACTGGGGGTGGCTGTCAGTGTATTTAACTCCTCAATTGATTCCCTCAGTCACACTAAAGAGATGCTTGAATCCGAAAATCTTGAAGGCGCAGTTAACTTGATTGTCTCAAGCAAAACTGTATTTCTCTTTGGACTTGGTGGAAGCAATATTATTGCTGCAGACGCCTACCACAAGCTGCTCCGATCGCCTCTCAACGTAAAATACGCGTCCGATTATCACCTGCAGCTCATGGAGGCCAGCCGAGCCACAAAAGATGACTGTGCAATCATTTTCTCTCACACCGGTAGATGTAAAGAGGCTATTCAACTTGCCGATTTATTCCAGCAAATTGGCGGTCGTGTGTTAGTCATTACCAGTGATAGAAATTCTCCTCTGGCGAGAAGAGCGGATGTCACGTTACTGACCATCTCAGAAGAAACATCATTCAGATCAGAATCCCTGGCATCAAGAATTGTTCAGCTGGCTCTCATCGACTCTCTCTATACGTCAGTAATGCTTGCAAATCCACGCAAATCCAAGAATTCACTACAGAGCATTCGCGACGCTATTGAACTGACGAGATAGCTTTACTAAACTCACTGCACAAACGTAGGTTGTGTCCCGAAAAGTGGTGTAAGAGAGCATTTCAGTCATTTAAAAGAAGTGCGGTTATTTCCTAGAATATAGTCACCACAACCAATTCAGAAAGGAAATAACCGCAATGCAAACTTTACACGACTCTGAGCTTTTATACACCCAAGATCACAAATTAGATTTCAATGGTATTGCACAAGTACTGCTTGAAGATGTAGTAAATACCGTAATGGTCGACGTGATATATAAAGCAATACGGGGATTGTATAAACAATATCCGTATTTTCTAGCTAACTAAGTGCTTTTAATTAGTTGTCTGAAACCCAAACCTGTTCAGTCCAATACTCTGTATGGCCCTTAGTTTGAGTCTCACCGACATTAAAACCGCGACCAGTATTGCCAGGAAGAACACGCTTACGTCCAGTCTGCTGAGTAAATGCTTGGTGCTCTGCATTGTCGTAAGCGCCATTGTAGACCTATGGGTCACTACCTTGTCTTTTGTTGTTGCACTAACAATAAGAATTCTAGATATCATTGTTGCATCAAATAGCGTTTTGTCCGCACTTAGCTCAACATCGTAGCGTTCATTACTATTTTGATAGATTTATGAAAACTTACTCTATTACCAGGTAGAAGCATCTACGTCTTATAATCATTATCAATAGCTAAATGTATAACTTTTAGCAATTTTGAAGAAAGGTTTCTCCGATGATTTACGATAAAGAGACTTCTTTCGAAGAAGCTGTCATCACCGTGCTGAAGCAGCACGGATGGGACGATGCGGACGGCGTCCTGCGCTATCCCACCGAGCAGGACCTCCTTGAGAACTGGGCGAAGATTCTGTTTCAGAACAACGCGGATATCGACCGCTTGAATGGCTGCCCGCTCA
Organism: Atopobium sp.; assembly: GCA_018380095.1. Taxonomy (GTDB): domain Bacteria; phylum Actinomycetota; class Coriobacteriia; order Coriobacteriales; family Atopobiaceae; genus Lancefieldella. The sequence goes on along the minus strand of JAGZUI010000019.1, from coordinate 5,118 downwards.
CCCAGGGCGAGATGGCACAGGTCATCGAACAAATAGAAACGCTCAAGACCCCGCTCGCGCTCAACGGGTTCATCAACGGAAAGACCGTCGCCATCACGCGCGACAACCCCAACGATCCGCTCCACCTGGGCAAGGAGGTGAGCCTGAAGATCTACGATCGCCAGGAGATCGCAGCCGGCCAGAGCCGCTACCAGATAGCTCAGCAGCCAATCTACCCTGCGAAGAGCAAGATCTTGAACGACCGTCGCGGCGACCTGTGTCTGCTCATCAACGGCATGCCCGTCATCCACATCGAGCTTAAGCGCAGCGGCATCCCCGTCAGCCAAGCCGCCGGCCAGATAGAGAAGTACGCCCACGAGGGCGTGTTCACGGGACTCTTCCGCCTGGTCCAGATCTTCGTGGGAATGACTCCCGATGAAGCGCTGTACTTTGCCAACCCTGGCACGGGCGCGTTCAACCCGAACTTCTATTTTCACTGGGAGGACTTCAACAACGAGCCCGTCTGCGCGGGCGACAAACCCGGAACCGGCGAATGGAAGCGATTCACCTCCACGATGCTCTCCATCCCCATGGCGCACCAGCTCATCGGCTTCTATACCGTGGCCGACAGCTCGGACGGCTGTCTGAAGGTCATGCGCAGCTACCAGTATTACGCGGCTGCCGCCATATCCGACAAGGTGCGCAGATGCAAATGGGACGAAAAACCCAAGAGCAGCGCCCCGGGACGTCCGGGCGGCTACATATGGCAGACCACCGGCTCCGGCAAAACCATGACAAGCTTCAAATCTGCCCAGCTCATAGCCGACTCGCACGACGCCGACAAGGTGGTCTTTCTGATGGACCGCATCGAGCTGGGCACGCAGTCGCTCTCCGAGTACCGCGCGTTCGCCGACGATGCTGATGACGTGCAGGGGACCGAGAACACTCAGGTGCTGAAGTCGAAGCTCGCGAGCGACGACCCCAAGAACCGCCTCATCGTGACCTCTATCCAGAAAATGAGCAACGTGAAGGCCGGCGAGGACAGGATCACCCAGGCGGAGCTCGACCGTCTGGCCTCCAAGCGGATTGTGTTCGTCATCGACGAGTGCCACCGCTCCACCTTCGGCGAGATGCTCCAGGACATACGCCGCGCGTTCCCCAACGCGATGTTCTTCGGCTTCACGGGCACGCCGATCCTCGACGAGAACCAGAAGAAGGGCTCCACCACCGCCATGGTATTCGGCGAGTGCTTGCACCGCTACAGTATCGCCGACGGCATTCGCGACGGCAACGTCCTGGGTTTCGACCCATATATGGTGACGACCTTCGACGACCACGACGTGCGCGAGGCCGTGGCTCTTGAGAAGGCTAAGGCCTCAAACGTCGTCGAAGCCATCTCCGACGAGCATAAAAGCAAGGTCTTCTACCACTACATGGACCAGGCGAAGGTCCCCATGGGCCCCTTGGTCGACGGCGCCGGTAACCGCATCAAGGGCATCGAGGACTTCCTGACCCGCACCCAGTACTGGCCCGACACGCCGCACCACAGCAAGGTGGTCGAGGATGTTCTGCGGCGCTTCCCGGTGCTCTCCCATGGCGGCAAGTTCCACGCGATCTTGGCGACAAGCTCCATCCCCGAGGCGATTGACTACTACCGCGCCTTCAAGATGGAGGCGCCGCAGATGAAGGTGACGGCACTTTTCGACCCGAGCATCGACAATGACGCCGGTTCCACCGTGAAGGAGGATGCCCTGGTCGAACTTATCGAGGATTACAACAAAGCATATGGCCAGGAGTTCACCATTCCCACCTGGTCCGCCATGAAGAAGGACATCTCAGCGCGCCTTTCACATAAGAAGCCCTACGTCAACGTCGACGCCAACCGCGAGAGTCGCATCGACCTGCTCATCGTGGTGGACCAGATGCTCACTGGCTTCGACTCCAAGTGGCTCAACACGCTCTACCTTGACAAAGTCATCGACTACGAGAGTATCATCCAGGCCTTCAGCCGCACCAACCGCCTGTTCGGCCCCGATAAGCCCTTCGGCACCATCCGCTACTACCGCCTTCCCCACACTATGAAGGGCTACATCGATGCTGCGGTGAAGCTGTACTCGGGCGACCGCCCGCTCGACATGTTCGTGCAGAAGCTTCCGTACAATATCGCGCTGATGGACGCGCGTCTCCAGGAGATACTCATGGTGTTCGAGGCTGCGGGCGTTGGCGATCTCTCGAAACTTCCCGCATCGCAAGAGGCTAGGCGAAAGTTTGCCAAGGAGTTCGTCGAGCTTAACATGTTCCTTGAAGCCGCGAAAGTGCAAGGCTTCACGTGGGACCAGGATACCTACGAGTTCGAGGAGGAACCGGATGAGGGAGGGCGACGCGGCAAAACCTACTTCGTGCAGCCGGTTATCGACGAGCGGACCTATCTCGTCCTCGTGCAACGCTACAAAGAGCTGTTCGCGGGAGGAATCGGCCCCGGAGGCGCCCCGGAGGCGCCTTACGAGCTCGATGGTCATATAACGGAGATTGACACGGGGCTCATAGACAGTGACTACATGAACGCAAACTTTCAAAAGTGGCTGAAATGCCTTGAACAGGACGACGAGGGGCTCGCCGCCGCGTACGAGGAGCTCCACCGATCATTCGCGTCTCTGAGCCAGGACGACCAGCGTTTCGCCGAGTTGTTCCTTCACGACGTCGAGCGAGGGGACGTCACCCTTGAGGACGGCATGACGATGAGGGATTACATCACGTCCTATGCACACAAGGCGAAAAACGCTCAGGTCGATCAAGTCGTCGAGGCGCTCGGCGTAGACGGCGAGCTTCTTGCTACCATGACTGCGCTCGACCTGACGGAATCGAACATTAACGAGTTTGGGCGCTTCGACGATTTGAAGGACTCGGTAGACAAGGCGCGCGCCAAGGCCTTCTTTGAACAGAAGGAAGGCAAAACGCTCTCTTTGTTTAAGGTGAACTCCCGTGCGGCGGCGCTGTTGAAGAAGTTCATCCTGGAAGGCGGCTTCGACATCTACGAATGAGCAGCGATTATGAACAGGTGAAATTGAGGGTTTGGCAATCCGAGGGGGCGTATTTGACCATGCGTCCCCTCGCTTCATCTTGGGAACAGCGTAAGTTGGGAGAACTGGGGTTTGCTCAGTCAGGAATAGGTTTCCCAAATACAGAACAGGGTGGTACTGAAGGGACACCTTTCTTTAAAGTTTCGGACATGAACATGTCTGGCAACGAACACGAATTGGTTACGTCGAACAACTACGTAACACCTGAGCAGATCGCACGTATGGGTTGGCATCCGATTAATCAGGTGCCCGCAATCTTTTTTGCTAAGGTGGGTGCCGCAGTCATGCTAAACAGGAAACGGCTGGTAAATAAGCCATTCCTGATGGATAATAACACCATAGCGTTTTCAATGGACTCAAGTTTGCTTAATACGCAATTTGGCCAATCATTGTTCGAGCGTCTTGATTTGACGTGCTTGATTCAAGTTGGGGCTTTGCCATCTTATAACTCATCCGACGTAGAGAGCATTACCGTTTCTTTGCCAAGCACTATGGATGAACAGCGTCAAATTGGCGAATGTCTCTGCAACATCAATGACCTCATCACTCTTCATCAGCGTGAGTCACCTCACATGATGAAAGAGGGTAAAAATGCCAATCAGTATTAACAAAGAATCTCTTTTTTGTGATTACTACTCGCAATGGATTTGCGTCTACAAAGAAGGGGCCATCCGTGAGGTCACCATGGGAAAATACCGGCTCACGCAGTCTTGGCTCGCCAAGCTTATTCCAGACCTCAAGATAAAAGATCTCGACAGAACCTCGTACCAGCAGCTCATCAACGGCTACGCAGTGCACCACGAGCGCCAGACAACCATGGACTTCCACCATCAGCTTAAAGGGGCGATCCTTGACGCAGTTGACGAAGGACTCATCCCTCGCGACCCTACGCGCAAGGCCATCATCAAAGGGAAACAGCCGCGTACGAAAAAGATCAAATATCTCAACCAGTTTGAGCTTCATGCCATGCTCGGCGACCTTGATTTATCAGGCGATCCGAGCTGGGATTGGCTTATTCTCATAGTCGCTAAAACAGGTCTGCGCTTCTCCGAGGCCCTTGGGCTTACTCCCGAAGACTTCGACTTCGCCCATCAAACGCTCTCTGTGAACAAAACCTGGGACTACAAGAACGGTGGCGGATTCGTCCCCACGAAAAACGCCTCATCGGTGCGAAAGGTTCAACTCGACTGGCAACTCATCATGCAACTTTCTGGGCTGCTTAAAGATCTTCCGCCGACTGATCCTATATTTGCGAAGGGAAAGGTCTACAACTCGACGGCTAACAGCGTCTTAGCGCGCCACTGCAAAAATGTTGGCGTGCCCACCATATCCGTCCACGGACTGCGTCATACACATGCATCACTCTTGCTGTTCGCTGGCGTCTCCATCGCCAGCGTATCCCGAAGGCTCGGGCATGCAAGCATGACCACCACTCAGGAAACCTATTTGCACGTCATCCAAGAGCTCGAGAACAAGGACATTGACATTGTCATGAGGGCTCTTTCGACTCTTATTTAACCTGTATCAGCAAACCGTGGCTCACGCTGATGAAGAGTGATGAGGTTGTCAAGGCGGGCGAAGTATTGACCAATTTGCTTCTGCTCTACCGCAGACGGAACTGGAACGCTCAGCTCCATCACCTTGTTCTTGGAGATGTTAAATCTAGAGATTCCCTGAGCCAGCAGGGCGAGATCGGAACGAATCGAACTTGACCTGAGCATGTAGGCTAGGTAATGCGAATCAAACGTTGAATCTTGCCTGTATCCAAAACAGAAGCTGTTGAGGTAAACATCTTCCTGATTAGAGAGCCAAACGGAGGACATACCGACTTCATCCGGCGTTTCGGATGACACAGTGAAGAACACGTCACCGTATGCAATTTTGTTTTGGCTCGAATCTATTTCGACTGCTTCAAGACGCTTTGTGTCCGTTAAGGGATTGTCGAAGACATTGGTATACGGAACGAACCTAGCACTGCCATGACCGAAATCCTCTTTGGTTTTACCACTCAGCCCGCTATAGGTTGTCCCACAGTCACCCAACTTACGCTGTTCCCAAG
>JAGZUI010000018.1:0-15055 GCA_018380095.1 Atopobium sp. | reverse complement strand
GCGGAGTAAGTCCGTGGGAGAGCAGGACGTCGCTGACCAACAAGGGGCATTTTTATGTCGAGAGGATCTCACTTTTGTGGGGTCCTCTTTTTTTGGTAGAGAATATTCGAAAATAGCATAAAAATTTTTACTAAAAATCCATATTTATTACGTATTATATATTTATTGTGTATCACAATATTTACATAATTTTCTTAATTAAATGCCGTTCACGGAAGATAATTTTTACCATTTGATGTTATCTTGTTTTAACATTTGTGCATTTCTGTGTGCATTTTGTTACTAATCTGTCACGAATCTGACCATATTTCACCTACCGTTCACCTAAACCTTCTCACTTTCTGACAAATTTGGCTTGATTATTTATCCCACACCAAATTTTGAGACAAGAAATGTTAGAGCGCATGTAGCGCTTGAGTGTTTGAACAGTAAGGAGAGGTTTTATGGAGTCAGAAAACAGAGAAACTGCTGGAACAGAGTCGCTGCTCGGTGGGTCTTCTCGCCATGTGATGGGTGACTATAGCAGGGTAGTTCCGCCGCAGCACTTCCTCAGAACAATGGAAAAGACCAATAGGCCGCTCGCGCTTTGTGCAGAGCCCTGCATGGGTAAGACCATGTTTTTGCGTGAGTTGGCGGATTATGCGCAATCACACGGATGGACTGTGTACGAAATCTCTCTTTCTAGTTTGTCGGCTAAAGAGGCAACTCAGATCCTTACTAAGAAAAGCACTTCTATCTGCAATGCTAAGAAATCAAAGGCGGTTAAAAGGTTAGTTCTTATTGATGATTTTCCTCCGTCTGACGAGTATTTTGTTGCTCGCCAGGTTAAATCAATTGCGCGTCTTCGCATGGCTGGCTGTCTTGTTGCGATTTCTTTATCTCCTGAAGCTCGTCAGTTAATCGACGAAGTCCCTAGCGTATATGTTTTGGGAAAGAATGAGCTGCTCACGTTTATGCCTGGAATAGATAATTCTGAACAATCAATTTTGACTAATATGAGATTGACGCGCGGTATTCCAACGCTTGTTTATTCTTTGCCAGTTACATTTTGCGAGCATGGAGATGCGGATGTTCCAATTACGTATCTAACTAGTCTTGCTTGCGTTGCATCGTATATGCTCAGAAGCTCGCTAGGAATTGAGGAACTTAGGCTCAGGCTGGGCATGATGTTGCTCGGTGTTGGCTCATTTGATGATTTGAGCCGTATATGCGGACAAGTTGATCTTGAGTATTTGGCCAAGATAGAGCAAGATGCACCTTTCTTTGGCGTGCATGTAGAAACTAGGCGTTTCTCGTGTATTCATGCTACAAGATTTGATGTCTTGAACTTTAATAAACAGGAGCTTGTGGCTCTAGCGAGTAAGCATGAAAAGCTTGTTTTGAAAGCTATAGCCCTGCTGATCGATAGGAAAGATTTCTCTAAGGCTGCATTTGTAAGCTCGCTGGTTAGAGAAGAGATTATCTGGGAAATCGTTCTTTCTCATGCAACGGAATTTGCAGATGCTGGATATATTGAGCTGGTAGATAACGCACTTACTGCCACGCATTCTGACTGTACGCTCGATAACTCAAGTAAAAAAGCTGCTAAGGGAATGGTGGATTCGCTGTCTAGTGCTAAGGGGCCGATGAATACTAAAGATGCTGATAGGGCATTCAAGAATCTCACTTCATTTAACGGATTTCTTAAGCAAACGGCATATATGAGTTTACTGAAGTTGATTTTGCAAAAGCCTCTGCCACCTTTGAAGGAAGACCTTGAGCTGGGTCCGTTAGAGAAGAAAATTGCTCTACATAAACGCGCAATTGATTTAGCTTTGCAAGGAAATTTTAAGTATGCCCTTCAGCTGCTGCTTCTTGAGCAGCAGTATGAGAAAGATGCATCAATAACCTCGTCAATTCAAGCTGTTGACGTGGAATTGCTTTACGCATTGCTGGGTGTATATCAAAAAGAATTTGATACGCGCACCTCAGACTCGCTCTCCTTTTTACAAGAAGGTGAGGCCGGAGGCTTAAAGGGGTCTGTAGGACTACTTAAATGTGTTCGCTACCTTTTTGAAAAAAGCTCTTCTGTGGGAGACTTATACGATACCGAACAGCTCATCAGCCAAGCAGAACTGCAGGGCAATCGTATGATTCAAGTGCCCGCGCTTCTTATTGGAGCTCTTCTCAGCCTCAGAAGCAGAGCATATCCCAAAGCGCAGCTCCAGGCGAGAAGAGCGGTGCTGCTGAGTAGGGAATGGGATTCACTATATGTGGTGCAAGTCGGAAAGATTATTGAAGATATTGCGGGATTTTTCTTAGGCGTTAAACCTACGGAGAAGAGCCTTGAGACAATTACCCATCCATCGCTAAAAGCTGCATGTAGAACAATATATAAAGCTCTCTTTAAGAGTGTAAACGGACATGCTCCCGTTTGGCTGGATGCGGTTGAGTATGGAGTTCCTGAAAATGCTATGTGGCTTGTGAGAGCGCTTCTGTCTGATGACTCTGAATTTCAGCAGTGCTTAGAACGAGAAATGCCAGAAGAATGGCTCCATTACCTACGTTCAAATGAGGGAAAACGAGACATAACAAAATGGAGAGTATTTCGGCAAGGAGCGGGGGATTCTTGGACTGAAGACTCCGCTCTGAAGAGCCTGCACGTAGAGAAGGTAAATAACGCTCACCCAGGAGTTTACCTTGCTCTTCTCGGCAGATTTAGTTTGTCGGTTCAAGGAGAGGAGATTGCTGGCAGAAAAATTGCCTATCGATCGGCAAAGGCGCTGCTTGTGTATTTAGCGCTTGCTCACAATCACATGAGCTTTAGGTCGCAGATTGCGCAGCAGATTTGGCCGGAGGCTGATCAGGCACATTGGCAAGAGCGTCTGTATCAAGCAACTCGAGTTATTCGCAAAGAGGTCCAGGAGATTCAGACAGATTGTGAGCCTTTGGAAGCATCTCGGATTGAAAAGACACTTAGTTTTAATCCCCAGCAGGTGACCGTAGATATTGATATTTTTACGCGATTAGCAAAGAGTGTGGCGTCATCGAACAGCGATGAAGACATAGTGCATCTGGCTAAGCAAGCGGAAGAGCTGTACCAAGGGGATTTGTATCTTCCTGAGGATGAATGCTTTAGGTTTGCAGATCCCATTCGAGTTGCCCTGAGAGATCAATACATAGATACCATGGTAACGGCTTCGGCGGCTGCTTTGAGAATTACCCACTATACGCTTGCGGTACATTTTGCAGAGCTCGCCTACCTTGTTGATGATATGCGAGAGGACACACTTATGGCGCTCATTCAGGCGCTGAGAAAATGTGGTCGGGCGCAGGATGCGCAGCATTACTACGATTTGTACGTGCAGAAATACGTTATGAAGCGTAGAAAAATGCCGTCTAAACAGCTCAGGATGATTGCAGGTGCAGAAAAGGGAAAAGAATCAATAGAAACTAGTGGTGGAGAAATAACGAAATTGGGATTTTACGACGCCATGTAGTGTGATTCAAGCAGTTAGACGGGGTATGATATATAAGTTGAATACTGTGTCTATCAACCGAAGATAGATGCCCGACGTCAAGGAAAAAGCTATGCCTAATTTCCTCTCTAAGATTCTGTCCTTTGGCGCTGACAAGGACCTCAAAGCATATCAGCGTATTGTCGAGAAGATCAATGCGCTTGAGCCAACAATGCAGGAAATGAGCGATGAAGAGCTTCAGGCTCAGACCGAGAAGTTCAAGGCTCGTTATGCCGAAGGAGAAAGTCTAGACGATCTTCTCCCAGAGGCTTTTGCGACGGTACGTGAGGCGTCAGTAAGAACTATTGGTCAGCGTCACTTTGATGTCCAGCTCATTGGTGGTATCGCGCTGCATAAGGGCACTATCGCAGAGATGAAGACCGGTGAAGGTAAGACGCTTGTCTCCACTCTTGCTGGTTACCTTAACGCACTGAGCGGCGAAGGCGTTCACATCGTTACGGTCAATGACTACCTGGCTAAACGAGACAGTGAGTGGATGGGCACCATCTACAAGTTCTTGGGCATCAGTGTTGGCCTTCTGCAGAACGGCATGCGACTGAGCCTTAAAAAGCCTGCATATGAGGCAGATATTACGTACGGTACAAACTCAGAGTTTGGCTTTGATTACCTGCGCGACAACATGGTTACTCGCCCAGAGATGCGTGTTCAGCGTGGACACCACTACGCCATCGTCGACGAGGTTGACTCCATCCTTATCGATGAGGCTCGTACTCCTCTGATTATTTCTGGTGCTGGCACTAAATCCGCAGGTACCTATAAGGATTTTGCAAAGGCAGTTCGTGGATTAACTCCAGATGTTGACTTTGAGATGGATGAGGCAAAGCACACCATTGCAACAACAGAGATTGGTCTCGAGAAGGTCGAGCGCGCTCTCAACATTGACGATATCTACAACGATGAGACTGGCCAGCTAGTCAATCACCTTCAGCAGGCGCTGAAGGCTGAGTATATGTTCCATCGTGACCAGCAGTACGTTGTCATTGATGGCGAAGTAAAGATTGTTGATGAGTTTACTGGTCGTATCATGGAAGGTCGTCGTTATTCTGAGGGTCTTCACCAGGCAATTGAGGCAAAAGAGAACGTTCAGGTACGTGAAGAAAACCAGACTTTGGCAACTATCACCCTCCAGAACTACTTCCTCATGTACGACAAGCTCTCCGGTATGACCGGTACCGCAATGACCGAGGATGCAGAGTTCCGTGAGGTTTATCACGTTCCTGTTCAGGTTATTCCACCTAATCGCCCTGTGAAGCGTGAAGACCTCGATGACCTGGTCTACCGCACTATTGACGCTAAGTTCGAGGCTGTTGTTAAAGATGTTGAAGAGCGCCATCAGAATGGTCAGCCAGTACTTGTTGGTACCGTTTCCATTGACAACTCCGAGCGTATTTCTCGCATTCTTTCTAAGCGCGGCATTAAACATAATGTTCTGAACGCTAAGTTCCATGAGCGTGAGGCACAGATTATTGCTCAGGCTGGTCGTGAGGGTGCAGTTACTATTGCAACCAACATGGCAGGTCGTGGTACTGATATTCTTTTGGGCGGCAACCCAGATGTCATGGCTGAAGATATCCTTCGTAACCAGGGAATTGAGCCAGCTGAGGCTACTCAGGAGCAAAAAGAAGCTGCGCGCAAAGAAGCAAAGGAAATCTGCGCTACTGAGCGTGAGGCAGTAACCGCTGCAGGTGGTTTGTGCGTTATTGGTACCGAGCGTCACGAGAGCCGTCGTATTGACAATCAGCTTCGTGGTCGTTCTGGTCGTCAGGGAGACCCTGGTCAGACCCAGTTCTACCTCTCTCTTGAAGATGATTTGATGCGCCGCTTTGGTGGAGATCGCATGGATGGCGTCGCAGCAATGATGCAGCGCTATGAGCTTCCAGACGATATGCCAATTAAGGCAAAGATTGTTACCAAGCTTGTCGAGGGCGCCCAGCGCAAGGTTGAGGAAGTCAACTTTGCAATGCGTAAGAACGTCCTTGATTACGACGATGTTATGAACAAACAGCGTCAGGTCATTTACGCAGAGAGAAACAAGATTCTTGACGGTAAGGATCTTATGGAGCTCATCGAGACGGTCACTGCTTCTACTACTCAGCGCATTTGCGAGGAGTTCTGCTACGGAGATGCTGACGAGTGGGATCTTGAGGGTCTTGAGAAGTGGCTCACTGAACTTACTGGTAAGACTGATCTTCCAGAGTTTACCGAGGACACCAAGTTTGAGCAGCTTGAAGAGGATGTCACCGCATTTGTTCAAAAGACTTTTGACGAGAAGACCCAGAAGCTTGGTGAAGAAGTTATGCGTGAGCTTGCTGCTCAGGTAATGCTTCGCGTCATTGATACTCGTTGGATGGCATACCTCCAGGAGATGGATTACCTAAAGACCGGTATTGGTCTTCGTGGTTTTGGTCAGCGCGATCCTCTGGTTGAGTATAAGACCGAGGCATACGAGGCATTTACGCTGCTGGTAAACACCATGTACGAGGACTTCCTCCGCACTATTCTTCGCCTTGAGTTGGTTAATCGTCCACGTCAGAATACTGAGGCAGAGGCCTTCCAGAATGCTCACTATTCTGGTGGAGAAGAGACCGACGGCGATCAAAAGGCACTTAAGCAAGGCAAGAGCATGCTTAAGAATGCCGCAGCTATTGGAAAGAGTCCACAGGGAACCGGCGCCAGCCAGTCTTCTGTATCAACCTACCGTAAGTCTGACGATCCAAATCCTTACGTCAACGTTGGTCGTAATGACCCTTGCCCATGTGGAAGTGGCAAAAAGTTTAAGAACTGCCACGGCCGAAATAGGTAAGAATGGCTGATACAGAGGTTGTTTCGCTCCAAGCTTTAGCGGAGCGTCTCTCTGAGGTAGAAGGATATCTTCACCTCACTGAGAAGCGTCAGCAAATATCAGAACTTGAGGCAGAAAGTGCTCGTCCCAATTTTTGGAACGACGCTGAAACTGCGCAAAAAATAATGACTCAACTAGCATCACTTCGCGATGATGTTGCTGGTATTGATAGAGCTAAAGAGAAACTCGGTGATGCTGAGGCCGCTTTTGAGCTTGGAACAGAGCTTGGAGACCAAGCATCACTCGACGAATCTCAAGCGCTTGCGGCATCTCTTGAAAAAGACTTGTCGGAGCTTGAGCTTTCAAGCTGGTTTACTGATGAACTTGATCATGGTGATGCAATTGTTACTATTAAGCCTGGTCAGGGTGGTCTTGAGGCTCAAGACTGGTGCGAGATGCTTTTTCGCATGTATCTCAAATATTGCGATCGCCGTGGTTGGAAAGTTGATATCAACGACGCTCCTGTTGCAGAGGTTATTGGTCTTGACCGTGCAACCTTTACGGTAAGTGGCAAAAATGCTTATGGCATGCTTCGTGCAGAACAGGGCGTGCATCGTCTGGTAAGAATTTCTCCTACTGATGATAAGAAACGCAGGCAGACGTCATTTGCTGGTGTAGAAGTTTTACCTGTTCTTCCTGAAGATATTGAAGTTGCTATTGACCCCAATGACTTGCGTATTGATGTCTATCATGCATCTGGCCCAGGAGGTCAGGGAGTTAACACTACAGACTCGGCAGTTCGTATTACACATATTCCAACAGGAACGGTAGTAACCTGCCAAAACGAACGCAGCCAGCTTCAGAACAAAGCTGCAGCAATGAATATCTTGCGCAGTCGTTTGTATGAGATTGAAAAGGAGAAACGCGAAGCTGAGCTGGATGAGCTTCGCGGTCCAAAGAGAGAAATCTCGTTTGGCAATCAAATTAGGAGTTATGTTCTTTATCCTTATCAGCTTATTAAGGACTTAAGAACAGGTACAGAAACAGGAAACGTAGAGTCCGTTCTTTCAGACGGCGATCTTGATCAGTTCATCATTGCGTACCATCGCTGGGTTGTTGGCGGAAAGGATTAGTGTGCAAAAATCTACTTGGCAAAAGACCTTTAAAGATTCGTTCTTTATCGTCCTTGGCTGTGCAATTTTTGCAGTTGGCCTTGATGTATTTGAAGTTCCTAACGGACTTGCGGCTGGTGGTATTACTGGTTTTGCAACGATTATCAGAGCTGTTGCATTGCCTTTTGGTTTTGATTTGCCAGTTGGTATGCAAACAATCGCTATGAATATCATTTTGATGGCTTTTGTTGCAAAAAGCGGCAACAAAAAATACTTGCTCAAGAGTGTTGTAGGCTTCTTAATTTCCAGCATTTTTGTCGATTTATTTGCACCTTTTTTACCAGCTCTTGGCGCCAATGATCTTATGCTTGCTGCTTTGTGGGGCAGTATTATCTGTGGTTTTGGTCTTGGCCTTGTATTTAGAGCGGGTGGAAATACCGGTGGTACAGACATCATTGCTCAGGCGGTTTCCAAGCGCTTTGGTATTCCATCAGGCACTGCAATCATTATTGTAGACATTCTCATTATTATTGCGGCTATTCCGGTCTTCTCGTTAGAAAACGGTCTGTATTCTACCTTGGCAATCTTTGTCACAGGAAAAATGATTGACTTTGTCATCGACGGACCAAGATCTGAGCGCTGCGTTTACATTATTTCCTCTGAGCACGATGCAATCGCTCACGAGATTCTTTATAACCTTAATCGTGGCTGTACGGAGCTTCAGGCGCGCGGACTGTGGAGTGGTGCGCACAAGCCTGTTTTGATGTGCGTTCTTGGTCGTACGGAGGTTGTTCAGCTGAAAGTTATCGTTTCCGAGATTGACCCCGATGCACTGGTATTTGTTTCAGAGGTCCACGAGGCAATCGGCGAAGGCTTTAAGTCATTTGAGGCTTTGGAAAGCTAATCGCTGCTAATCGCTGCTAATCGCTGTTTGGTCAGCAAGCTGCTCGACAGATGGTCCTGTTGAACTTCGACGGGTGCGTGTAGCTGAATGCGATTAAACACAATTACACGTAAAAATTTTGCGATGTAAGAAGGCGGCCTGTAAAAGGCCGCCATTTTGTGTTCGCTTAAATAATAATAAAACGCAAGTCTTACTTAGCAGGAAGAATAGAAGGAGTGACGCAGACAACATCTTTGAGGCCTGCGGCTTTGAGCTCTTGGATCTGCTCGTCAGTTGCACCTGTATCAGTAATGAGAAGGTCAATATCCTCTGCAGAACCAAACTGGAAGTTGGAAGTAGTGCCCAGCTTAGAAGAATCAGCAACAACATAGTGCTTTCTAGAGCGCTTGAGCATCTGAGCGTTAATTGCTGGCTCAGGGGATGTTGCAGAAGTAAGACCAAATTCTCCCGAGAAACCCGTGCAGCCCAAGAAGCATTTAGCAGCAGTAATGTGCTGGATGCACTCAAGAGCGGTATCACCAGTCATGGAAGCGCGTGGAGGACGGATGTCACCACCAGTAAGGATGATAGAAAGATCGTGGATGTCCTCAAGCAACAGCGCCTTGCCGTTGTTTGTAACAACAGTTACGTCGTGAGCATCAATCCACTCAAGCATCCCAAGAGCAACGGAGCTGGTGTTGATGAAGATGCAATCGCCATCCTCAACGTAGCGAGCGGCTTCGCGGGCAATTGCTTTGTTAGAGCGAATCTGCCTTGAGCCAGAAGGACGACCATAAGGATTAAGCAGGGTAGCAATGCCATACTGACGAGTCAGGATGCCGCGCTTCTCAAGAAAGTCCAGGTCACGTCTGATAGTCAAAGAAGAGACCTCAAAGTGATCAGCAAGCTCTAAAACACTTGCTTGTCCCTCTTTTTCTAGCAGCTCAGTAATTGCCTCGCGACGTGAATCTACGTAAGCCTTACTCCTTTTCATAAATGCCCTCCCTTTATGAGCAACATTTTTTCTTTGAATGTTCATTCATCAATAAAATAGAACATTAGAAGAAGGATATCAAGATATTTCAGAAAATAATAGTATGAATATATATGAATGTTTTAGATTATAAAAAATTTAACATATAAACTTTACATGGGATAATAGAAGGCGCTTCAATTACGTTCATAAAAACATGAACATTTGTATAGCTACTTGGACAAAAGATACGCTGAAAAAATATGAACAACTTTGATTACTGTTTGAGTAAAATTGATTGAAGTTAAGAACATTTCATGGCATATTATCAAGTTATTAAGACTTGTCATGAGGCGGCTTTGGGCCAATGTGTCTCATTAAGAGAAAGGCAAGGTGGTGCTGTGTTAAGTGATCTCCTTACCGAAGACCTGGTGCAGCTCAATGTTGTAGCTTCTAACTGGGAAGATGCAATTAGAAAGTCTGCGCAACCACTCGTCGATAACAAAAAAGTAACTGAGGGCTATGTTGATGACATCATTAAAGGTGTCAACGAACTTGGCCCTTATATTGTTATTACCGAGCATGTTGCTCTTCCTCACGCACGTCCTGAGTCCGGCGCGCTTGAGCCTGCAGTAGGCATTACCGTGCTCAAGGATCCTGTTGAGTTTGGCAGCAAAGACAACGATCCAGTTAAGTTCCTTTTCCCACTTGCTGCAAAAGATAGTGAAGGCCACCTTAGTGCCCTTCAGTCTCTTGTTGAATTGCTGAGCGATCCAGATTTCTTTGCTCAGCTTGAAAAAGCTCAGTCACCAAAAGATGTTGTGGACCTTGTCCACGCAAAGGAAGGTAGGTTGTAATGGCTGATAAGAAGTTCCACGCACTGGTTTGCTGCCGTGCAGGTATGGGTTCTTCCATGATGCTCAAGATCAAGATTGACCAGGTCATCAAAGAGAATGATCTTCCAATCGAGACTGAGCACGGTAATCTGGATTCCCTGATTGGTTTCAATGGCGATCTTGTTATCACCATGTCTGACCTCACCGATGAGCTCAACGCTGACGATCGCGTTCCTTCTGCAGTTGGTATTACCAACATTGTCGACAAGGCAGAGATGAAGGAAAAGCTCACCGCTTGGCTCGCAGAGCACAACGCATAAGCTCCCCTTTGTATCTTTTTGGCGGGAGTTTCTCGTCATACGCAACGCTGGTTGCCTTCGGCGAGAAGCTCTCGCCAAACCTTTGACAAGAGGTACTTGTCACGTGATTTAGAGAACTTATCTGAGTAGGTTCGTCGGTTTATTTGCTGAAAGGGATTACGCATGCTCAATGCAATTCTCATGCAGCTCAGAGACACAGCCGTCATCATGGGCATTATTGCCCTTGTCGGCCTCTTGCTGCAGAAGAAGTCCGCTGTGGACGTCTTCTCCGGAACTGTGAAGACCATTATTGGCTTCATGATCTTCAACATTGGTTCTAGCGCTATGTCCGCTCAGGTCAACATCTTCAGCGATATGTTTAGTCGTGCATTCGCTGTTAAGGGCGTTGTAACCCAGGTTGAGGTCGCAACTGCTCTTGCACTGAATACCTATGGTACTGAGGTTGCTCTTGTAATGGTCCTTGGCTTCATCATGAACCTTGTGTTTGCCAAGATTACCCCATTCAAGTCCGTCTTCTTGACTGGTCAGCACTTCCTGTACTTCTCCTGCGTACTCGCACTGGTCTTCATTGCTCTTGGTCTCCCAATGTGGGTCACCATTGTTCTTGGTGGTGTCATCCTCGGCTTCTGCGGTGCTGCGCTACCTTCGTTGTGCCAGCCATTCGTAAACAAGCTTGTTGGTGGAGATTCCATCGCAATCGGCCACTTCAACTGCATCGGTTATGCATTCTCCGGTTACGTTGGAAAGCTCTTTGCTAAGAAGAACGAGGAGGAGGGCGAGAAGGAAGCCAAGGAGCTCCCAGAGTTCTTCAAGCTCTTCAAGGACTTTGTCTTCTCCGTTGCTCTCTTCATGATTGTTCTGTTCTACGTTGTTACTATTGCATGCCTTGTCACCGGTCACTTTGGCGACACCCTTGCAAACAACAAGCCATTCACCAGCTACTTTGGTAACGATATGTGGTGGATTTGGCCATTCCTTGCTGGTCTTCAGTTTGCTGCTGGTATGTCCGTTCTTGTTTACGGCGTCCGTCAGTTCATTGCTGAGATTACCGCTGCATTTGTCGGCATCTCCGAGAAGCTCATTCCAGATGCACGTCCTGCAGTCGACTGCCCTGCAATCTTCCCATTTGCACCAAACGCTGTCATCATCGGCTTCATTGGCTCCTTCCTTGGCGGCCTTGTTGCAATGGCACTTATGGTTGCATTCCACAGCCCAACCATCATGATTCCTGCAGCAGGCATCTGCTTCTTCTCTGGTGGTACTTGCGGCGTTTGTGGTTACGCTTACGGTGGATGGCGCGGTGCTCTTCTTGGCTCCTTCCTGGTTGGTATCTTCCTGACCGCTGGTCCTCTGATTCTCTATCCTGCATTTGCTCAGCTGGGAATTGCAGAGGCATCCTTCCCTAACGTTGACTACAACATCGTTGGTTCTATCATCTACGGCATCGGCTCACTCTTTGGTCTTGCCTAAGCCTAGATTTCTGTAGCACCTACTCAGCTCTACGGTTTCTTAGGGCGCTCGTGGAAAGCCCGCGGGCGCCCTTTTAAAAGCTTCACAACAAGGAAAAACATGGCAGACGAGAAGAACAACAAAAGTGTTACTGAGTCAGTGCTTGGCGATATGTTTGGCCTCAGCGTTGACAAACAGCCTGCTCCAGAGCTTCCCAAAGACCAGTTAGTTCTAGAAGTTCTTGAAGATAGAACTCGTTTGATGGTTCAGGGAATTCTGTATTTGCTCCTGACGTTTGGCTCTCTTGCTCTGACATTTTTCTTTTGGGTTTACGCCAATGTAAGTGGCAACATTTTGGGTCTTGTTGGTGTCATTGCAGGACTCACCGTTACGTGGTTTGCATCACGAGCCATGGGAAAACGCTTTAGTCGTTTTGCCAGCGGCATTCATGTTATTGATTTTGGACAGAAAAACGTATGTATCTTTGCAAAATCCGACAAGAGAAAAGCGCTTGTCGTTCCTTATACCAAGATTAAAAGCTACAAACTCATCCGACAGGGCAAGGCATTGCGCCTGCTTCTTGAAGGCGCTTGGGTAAGCCATCCTTCCGGATTTGAATTTGTAGACATTAACCGTCCTTTTATGGCCACTACGCTTGATCAAATTCAAGAGCAGATTGAGCAGCTTATGGCTCAGCACAAGGTCAAAGAGACGCGTTAGCTCAGCATGTAGTAAGTGTCTTTGAGCGCTGCCTCACAGACAGATAAGGAGTTGTAATGGCAACTGAAAAAGAGCAGGTCCAGGAGTTTCTCTCCATTGTGGGAAAGTCGCTTCATCAGTATGTAGAGAGCATTGATTTTGATGCGCTTTCTGCAGCTAAAAAGCTTATTTTGGACGCAGAGGCAAAGGGCGGTCGTCTGCACGTAACCGGTATTGGTAAGCCAGGTCACGTCTCTGGTTATGCTGCATCGCTTTTCTCGTCAACTGGAACTCCAACCTACGAGCTTCACGGCACCGAGTGCGTCCATGGATCTGCTGGTCAGACTCGTCCTGGTGACGTGGTCATTGCTATTTCCAACTCCGGCGAGACAGGCGAGCTCAAGGCTACCGTTGCCTGCCTTAAGAACGTTGGCGTGCACATTATTGCGCTGACCGGAAATCCTAACTCGTGGCTGGCAAACGAGGCAGAGGTTGCCCTTATTGCAGGCGTTGAGCAGGAGGGCGATTCCATGAACAAGCCTCCACGCGCCTCGATTCTGGCTGAGATTATGGAGCTCCAGTGCCTCTCTATCCTGCTTCAAAACGAGTACGGCCTTAACCCAGAGCAGTACGTTAAGTGGCATCCCGGTGGAGCTCTTGGCGCGTCCATTCGCGAGGGCAAATAACCCCAGATAAGCACCAAATACGTACAGAGGAGTTTGCATGTCAACATTTAAGGGCGTTATTGTCCCTATGGTCACGCCGTTTAACCGCGACGAAGAACAGTCTATTAACTACGAAGCAGCTGAGCAGCTTCTAGAAAAGCTTATCTCCGAGGGCGCTGACGGTATCTTTACGTTTGGTTCTAACGGTGAGTTCCACGTTTGTAACCCTGACGAGAAGATCATGTTCTCCAAGTTTATTATCGAGAAAACCGCAGGTCGTCTTCCTGTTTACGTAGGAACCGGCGCTTGCTCAACAAAAGAGGCTCTCTACATGAGCCGTGAGGCAGAGGCAATTGGTGCAGACGCACTTTCTGTCATCAACCCTTACTTCCTGGGCATTTCTGATCAGCAGCTGGTCGAGTACTTCAAGACAGTTGCTGCAAGCGTTAAGATTCCTGTCCTTCTGTACAACATTCCTAAGGGTACCGGCAAAAACATCTCTAAAGAGGCAGTTGAGCAGCTGGTAACCATTGAGAACATCAAGGGTATTAAGGACAGTTCCGGCAACATTGATAACCTCAAGGATTATCTGGACGCTGCCGCTGGTCACGGCGTAGACGTACTTGTTGGCTCTGACGGAAAGATCTCTGAGGCCCACGCTCTTGGAGCTCAGGGTACTATTGCAGGTACCGCAAACCTTATTACTAAGGTTGTCGTTGACCTTTGGAAGGCTCTTGAGGCAGGAAATGCAGAGGAAGCAGCTCGCCTGCAGGCAGAGATTGAGCCAATTCGCGACATCCTTCACCTTGGAAGCACCCCTCAGACGCTTAAGCGTTCTCTTGAGCTTGCTGGGTATCCTGTTGGCCCTGCTCGTTTCCCTGTTACCGAGGTTGCAGAGGGTGTTGACGAGAAGATCTATGCAATGCTTGACCATTACGGAATTGCTCATAACTAAGAATCAAAAATGACGGGTTTCTCGCCAGCTCAATAGGGTAGAGCGAGATACATTTACAAGGAGATGTTGTATATGAAGATGCAGAAAGCTGCTGTTTCTCAGGCACTAGTAGATACCTGTGCGTTTGCAGTTGTTCGCGTCCCAGCAGTTGAGCGTGGTATTGAAATTGCTGAGGGTCTTGCAGAAGGCGGCGTTCATGCAATGGAGATTAGCTACACCCTGCCAAACGCAGGCGAGGTTATTGCTGCAATTAGAGAGCGTCTTGGCGACAAGATGATTGTTGGTGCAGGTACCGTTATGGAGCCAACAACTGCTCGTCTTGCTATCATGGCTGGCGCTCAGTTCATTGTTGCTAACTGCGGCTCTGATGAGGTTGCTCGTATGTGTAACCTGTATCAGATTCCTTACGCACCTGGTTGCACTACTATGACCGAGGCAAATCACAGTCTTGAGATGGGCGCTGCCTTTATTAAGTGCTTCCCAATTTCTAACGTCTATGGTCCTGAGCTGGTTAACCTCTTTAAGACCCCAACTCCTTGGATGCCTCTGATGGCTTCTGGCGGCATTAATCTTGACAACCTTGCTGAGTGGCTTGAGCGTGGCGTTGATTGCTGCGGCATGGGAAGCCTGCTTACTAAGGGCTCAAAAGAGGAGATTGCCGCTAACGCAGCTAAGGTACGTGCCATCATTGATGAGACACGTGCAAAGATGCAGACTGCATAAGTAACGCTTTTCTTGCGATTGTTAGACCGCTTTTTCTGAAATGAACTACCTCCCATTTCTTGGACACGAGAAATGGGAGTCAGTTCAAAACACACCTAAGTCGGATAATCTGTTAAAAAGACGTATACATTACGCTGAAA
>JAGZUI010000026.1:0-1397 GCA_018380095.1 Atopobium sp. | reverse complement strand
AGTTACGTCTCAAAAAGTGGTGTAAGGCTATTTCCTTACTACCTTTTAGCCTACATTATGCCACCTCTTTACAAACCTTAAAGTCACTATCAATTACTTGTAAGAGATGGTTGATGGTCTCTTGTGTACATGACCCTTTCTTTGGGGGTTCTTCAAAGAGAAGAGAGTGTTTGTCCATGAAATGCGTTGCTACAAACCACTCTTCGTTTTGATTGATACATACAGCTCCTACAAGGCGAAGCATAGCTTGCTTGGAGGGAAATACTCCAACAACACGTGTACGCTTCTTTATCTCTTTGTTAAGTCTTTCACAGAGATTGTTTGTACGTATCCAGTGAGCATGTTCTTTTGGAAAGTCTAGGTAGGTTAATACATATGGCTCTGACTCTTCTAGAAGACGTGCTCCTTTTGGATCTATCTTTTCATACACTTCATAGAGGTGCTCAAAGCCTGTGCGTACCAAATCAGTATCAGTAGCTTCAAAGGTATGCTTCATAGCAGCAATAACTGCTTTGCCCTGAGCTTTTGTTCTACATCTATCAAAGACATTTCTCTCTAGGTGACAAAGACAGTTTTGCCAGGCAGCGCCTGTGAGCACCTCACCGATTGCTCTTACAAGACCTGCATGGGCATCAGAGATAACAAGTTTCACTCCACTCAGTCCTCGCTCTTTCAAAGAGATAAGGAAGTCTTTCCAAGACAGATAAGACTCGGTATCTATACACTCAAGCCCTATGATTTGTCTTTTAGCTTCTGTGTTTACTGCTATAGCAATAACGACAGCACGCTTGGTTGTATGTCCTGCTTCTCTTATAGGAATATAGGTTGCATCAAGCCAAAGGTAAGGCCATCTGTCAAAAGACAAAGAGCCGTGTCTTAAGTCATCTACCTCTTCATCTAAAGACTTAACAAGTCTCGAAACTCTGCTTCTGCTGATTTTTTCAACACCAAGCTCACTCAGTGCTTTTTCTACCTTTCTATTTGAGATGCCTAGAGTCCACATATCACAGATACAGCTTGCAAGAGCTGTATCACATCTGCTCCACTTACTTACGATATCGTCAGGAAAATAGGTTCCTTCACGGAGTTTAGGAATTTTTAAGGTAAGAGTTCCAACTGACGTTACAAGCTTTCGCTCACGGTATCCATTGCGAACACAACCAAGCTCTTCTACTTGCTCAACCATTACGGTATTTACTAGGTCTTCAAGCAGTGTTCGTGCCATACCGTTAAGATCTAATTTGTGATCTTGGGTGTAGGAGAGCTCAGTTTCGTGTAGAGTTTGCATTGCGGTTATTTCCTTTCTGAATTGGTTGTGGTGACTATATTTTAGGAAATAACCGCACTTCTTTTAAACACCTGAAATGCTTGCTTACACCACTTTTCGGGACACGACC
>JAGZUI010000025.1:0-1402 GCA_018380095.1 Atopobium sp. | reverse complement strand
GAAATCAATGCTCGATAAGATGTTTCCGAAACCCGGCGAGACCGAACCCGAAATCCGCTTCACCGGTTTTACTGACCCTTGGGAACAGCGTAAGTTGGGAGATGTCGCCACTATTGTGGGCGGCGGCACGCCGAGCACCAATAACGATGCGTACTGGGATGGCGATATAGACTGGTATTCGCCCGCCGAATTAGGTGAGCAGGTGTACGCTGACAGAAGTGTTCGAAGGATAACCCAGGCTGGTTACGATAGCTGCTCGGCAACATTGCTTCCAGCTGGTAAAACAATTCTATTCACAAGTCGCGCGGGCATTGGCAATACAGCAATTCTTCGCAGGTCAGCATGTACAAACCAAGGCTTCCAGTCTTTAGTCATGAACGATGATATCGATGTGTATTTCATCTACTCCATGACCGATCGAATCAAGAAGTTTGCTGAACAGAAAGCTTCTGGATCAACCTTCCTAGAGATATCTGGAAAAGGTCTGGCGGCCGGAGAATTCGCCTTTCCTTCAAAGGATGAGCAGACTGCAATAGGGTCTATGTTCAAGCAGCTCGACCATCTTATCACCCTTCATCAGCGTAAGTTGAATTTACTGAAGAATACGAAGAAATCGCTTTTGGATAGGATGTTCGTTTAGTTTTTTAACACAGATACCACTCTGAGATCATGAAACTGTCGATTCGCATTAGTCGAATCGACAGTTTTTAAATATTTGTGACTGAATCGTAAGGCACTGCTGCCTACTTACTACTGTCACTGATGAAGGGTGATGAGGTCGCTAAGGCGCGAGAAGAGTGCGCCGATTAGCTCCTGCTCCCTGATGGAAGGTACAAATGCATACTCATCTTCCAGGGCAGCTTTATCAAGATTGCCAATAGAGCCGTTGCCACCAGCCACTCCAGTCGCCAAGAAGTGCTGGTACCATCGCGACCCCATAAGTGCGGCGACGTAGTCGGGCTGTTCTGCATGGGCGCAAAGCATGAAGCCGCCATGGACTGTCTTCCCAGTTAAACCATCGATAATGGCACGTTTGCCAACAAGTCTAGGAGAGCCATTCGCGGCAGTGATGAGTATTTCACCTTCTTGCACCAGCTCTATCCCAACTACAGTCTCGTCCACAAATACATCTTCATTGCTGAGGGTAAACTCATCCTCATCAATATTGGATGATCTAAGCACGCGAATACCTTGACCGTATGGTCGAATGTCTACGGGTGAGTACGTCAACCCTCTCCGCAAAGAAGCTAGCTCTGAGAACTTACGCTGTTCCCAAGATGGAGTCATCCAATTTGGATAGCCGCTTGGGAACAGCGTAAGTTGGGTGACTGTGGGACAACCTATAGCGGGCTGAGTGGTAAAACCAAAGAGGATTTCGGTCATGGCAGTGCTAGGTTCGTTC
>JAGZUI010000001.1:0-269936 GCA_018380095.1 Atopobium sp. | reverse complement strand
GCAAGTTGTTACAATCCAAGCCTCTTTGGTATGAGGTGGAATAGGAACTAGAGGAAACATGTGATGCAAGATAATGTCTTCCTCAACAGGAGTTAAATCAGGGAAATCCTCGCGAGCATTATCAAGTGCATGGCGAGGGTGCGTAAATCCGTGCCAGTTGTCTGGTGCGGCCTCGTGATCGTGCCAATCGTAGAGGTAGTAGTCATGAAGAAGCGCGCCACGTACAAGGGCATGCTCGTCAACTTTGATGCCAGCATTCATAGCAAAGGCAAGGCTGCTATAAGCAACCGCAATAACGTGGTCGAGCGTGCTGGTAGATCCATGTTGTGTAAAAGATGCAAGCTGATAGAGTCTTCCGGACTTCAGAATAGGAGTCGAAAGCTCATCGAACCTCTCGCGAATTTTAGAAACGTCAACCAAAAAATATCCCATCAACTGTGCGCACACATTAGAAAATCGTGAGCGTACCTTAGCAATGTATCTATAAAAGATTAGTTAATCTGACGGTTACGTGCAATCTTTTTGGCTGAATGTTACGAAAACGAAAGAATAGAAAATGCAAGCTTTGGCGGTGCCTATTGTGTTGTTCACCTGCTCTTATACTTTCTTACTGTAAGGGCTCATGTGGTCCACTACAACGTTTACCGCGCCAGGAAGACACCTAGCAGAATAGGCGTAAATATCGTGGCAGGTGACCTCGCCATTTACTTCCAGTGGCATAGGCGCTGTTGATTCAACGGTAATTTCTTTTCCGCTAAAGCTATTGAGGTAGGGCCTACCAAGCGAGTCTCCCGTGCGATCAAAGAAACCAGAAAGCAGTGGGCGTACCAGCTTTGCAGTCATGTGAGTCTCAATGACAATAACCTCAAGCAGACTGTCATTCATACGATTACCAGGAGCTAGTTCAATTCCTGCTTGCATCATGGAGCTGTTTGCAATAAGGCAGCCAATGCCCTGAAGCTCATGTACTTTGCCGTCAACAGTAATTTTGAAGTCGTGAACTGGCGGCATAAGGTTGGCTAGGGCTGCAGTAAAGTATGCGGCTTCTCCAAAGGTTTGTTTGTGGGGGATAGCTGAACGCATAATCTCTGCATCAAGGCCTGTGCCAGCCATTAAAGGAACTCCAGCTACATGGGTTTCTCCCGATACGGTGGTCCAGGTAATTTCACCCAGGTCAAGACGTGCGGTCTGAAGGTTTCTGCAGGCCAGCGCTAGTGCGTTAGGCTCAGGCGCGTTTCCGATACTTGCAGCCAGAAGATTGGCTGTTCCAGAAGGGAAGACCAAAATAGGCGTCTGACAACCTCTCAGGCCGTAGAGCAGGCTAGATACGGTGCCATCGCCGCCCGAAAGCACCACTACGTCAAAATCTTCAGGCTGAACAGAACTCAGAACCTCGTCTGTGTGCCAATGGCTCTCGACGAGTTTTACCAGGCATTCATCGCCAGACTTCAGAAGAGCACGCTCAAATTCAAAGATTGCATCAGAGCTAAAACCCGAGCAAGGATTGTGAATGATGAGGGTTCTCATATATCCTCCGAAGATTTGCGACAAGCTGGTATATCATTTTGATACGTATGAGTGTATCGCTTTACGTTAGGTACTTAATCGGCAATTGGATGGACGCATTGTATATAGCAACCTCAGAAGAACTTTCCGCATTTTGTGAGCGAGCAAAGACTTCGCATATCCTTGCAGTTGATACGGAGTTTCTTCGCGAGAAAACCTACTTCCCCAAGCTTTGCCTGGTGCAGGTTTCCACAGGTTCAGAGATTGCTGCGATTGATCCCTTGCTTATTGATGACCTAACTCCGCTTAAAGAGCTCCTGGAAAATCCACAGATTGTCAAGATTTTCCACGCGTGCTCACAAGACCTTGAAGTTTTGCTAGAAAAAATGGATTGCGCATGCGCTCCTGTATTTGATACGCAGGTGGCAGCTGCATTTTTGGGCATGCGTCAGCAGGTGAGCTACGCCGGGTTGGTAGAAAATTTTGCTAACGTTAAGCTTGCTAAGGCTGAGTCTTTAACAGACTGGTCAAAGCGACCTCTTGATAAAGAGCAGCTGGTATATGCCGAGGATGACGTGAGATATCTTCCCGCAATCTACAATCAAATGGTCGAGAAGCTCATCAAGCTTGATCGTCTGAGCTGGGTAAAGCCAGAGATGGACCAACATACTAATATTGAGCAGTATCGCCGAGACCCCTATCAGGCATATCTCCGTTTAAAACGTTCTGGCTCGCTTACGCGCAGACAACTTGCTATTGCTCGAGAGGTGTGCGCCTGGCGAGAAGAAACTGCTGCTAAAAGAGATGTTCCACGTAAGTGGGTGCTTTCTGACGAACTCATTATTGAGATTTGTCGCCGTGTTCCTACAACACCAGATAGACTGCGCAAAATCCGCGGCACTGAGCAAATCTCTCAAGGTGGGGTAGTGCATCTACTAGATGCAATTAAGCGTGGACAAAAGACACCCGCAGATCAGTGTCCAAAAATCGAGCATCACGCTCATCCTTCAGCTGGCTCTGAAGGTGTTGTTGAGCTTATGTATGCTCTTATCAGGATTGTTTCAGAAAAAGAGGGAATTGCATCTCCGTTAATTGCCAATAAAGATGATCTTACTGATTTGCTTTTGGATAGGTCTGACGCAAGACTTAAAACCGGATGGCGCTATCAATTAGTAGGTAAGCAGCTTGTTGGATTGCTCAATGGCGAGGTAGGTCTAACAGTTAAAAACGGTCGAGTGGAGCTACTGTAAAAGCAGCTCCTAAGCTTAAGAACAAGTAGCTACCAATTACTCTTGCAAACCTGACTTTTTGTCCGGTGAGTTGGGTATACTCATCTTTATACATAGATAGGAGAAAAACATGTATTACTCAGGTGCGTTTATCCCATACGTTGTTCTAGTAGTTGCCTCGTTGGTGCTCGGATTGGGTACCCAGTGGTACATCAAACATGAATTTAAAAAGTATTCTCTAGTTCCTTCAGGGTTTAATGCCACTGGTGCTTCTGTTGCTCGTACCATGATGGACACTAACGGAGCGGCCAATGTTGGCATCAAGAGAATTTCTGGTGAGCTCACCGATAACTTTGATCCACGTGACAATTGCCTGCACCTCTCTGATGCAAACTTCTCTGAGGGTAGCGTAGCTTCAGTTGCTGTTTCTTGTCATGAAGCAGGTCATGCTGTTCAGACCGCTAAGATGTACATGCCATCTCGCGTTCGTTCCGCTCTCGTTCCTGTTGTTAATTTAGCATCCGCAGCATGGATCTATGTCTTTATTGCTGGTGTCTTGCTAAATGTTTCAGGCATGACCGTGCTAGCAATTTGGCTGTATGCATTTACCTTCTTATTTCATATAGTTACGCTTCCTGTGGAGATTGATGCTTCAAGGCGTGGATTAGCCTTTTTGAAGGCAAATGCTCCTGCAGGTTTTGACTACAATGGCGCTAAAAAGGTACTGATTGCCGCTGCTCTTACTTACGTAGCTGCTGCAATGGTTTCTGCACTCCAGCTTCTCTATCTGCTTGGTTCTTCCAGAAGCAGGAATTAGTAATGGATCAGATTCAAGAGAAAGAAGATTCTGTTCTTTCGGTATCTGATGCGGTGCTCTTTGCAAAAAATGAAGTTGCCTCAATGCCATCTATGACGGTGGTTGGTGAAGTTTCTGGATTTAGGGGTCCAAACTATAAGTCTGGGCATTGTTACTTTGACGTAAAAGACCCTGTTAGTTCTATGGCAGTTATTGTCTGGTCAAAGATTTATGCTGCTAGTGGCATTACGTTGCAAGACGGCATGAAAATCCAGATGACAGGAAAGTTTGATATTTACGCTTCAAGCGGCAAACTTTCTTTTCATGCGCGTACTATTCAGATCGCCGGAGAAGGAGACCTTCGCCAAAAGGTGGCACAGCTTGCTAAAAAGCTAGAAAAAGAAGGTCTTACAGACATTTCCAGAAAGCGCTACATTCCAGAGTTTTGTACACGCATTGGTGTAGTTACTTCACTTTCTGGCAGCGTCATTGATGATGTTAAGCGTACGCTTGCACGCAGAAACCCTCTTGTAGAGCTTGAGGTATCTGGCTGTGCTGTTCAAGGTACTCATGCACCTGCAACTATTATTAGAGCTCTCCAGGTTGCTGCAACTACACGGCCAGATGCAATCTTGCTGGTGCGTGGTGGTGGCTCATTTGAAGACCTTATGTGTTTCAATGACGAGGGAGTGGCTCGTGCTATTGCGGCGTGTCCAGTTCCTGTTATCACGGGCATTGGTCATGAGCCCGATACCACCATTGCAGATATGGTTTCTGATAGAAGGACCTCAACGCCAACTGCTGCTGCAGAGTCTGTGGCTCCCGCTATTAGTGAGTTACAAACTACGTTTAACAACAGAATTTCTCGCCTTGGAAATGCTACAAGAAAGATTTTGCAGTTCTATAAAACGGGACTTACAACTGTTGAGCAACGCTCTAACTTGGCAATGAAAAATGCTCTAGCAAGTAAACAGTACCAGCTAGAGAAGCTATCAGATCGTCCTTGTTTGAAAGACCCTGCTTATATTATTTCAACAAGAACAGAAGACCTTAATCAGACTGAGCAAAGGCTTATGGACGCTCTGCCAGCGCTTCTTGCAAGAAAGAAAGAGATGCTTTCTGTTGAGTCGCAAAGACTTACCAGAGCTAGTGCAGCCATGCTTCATCCATATGAGGCTTCTCTTTCTTCGCTTGCAGGAAAACTAGATGCACTTTCTCCTTTAAAGGTTCTTACAAGGGGATATGCATATGTCCAAGATGAAAAGGGATCTGTCATTAAAATGGCCAAAGATGCTTCGGTTGGAGATTCTTTGCTGGTCAAAATGACGGATGGAACAATCAAGGCAACTGTTTCTGATATTGAGCTTTCATAGATTAGGGGAACAACATGGATACTAAGAAGACTGAAGAGCTGACTTTTAAAGACGCTTCTATTGAACTTGAACAGATTGTACGTAAGCTCGAGGGCACAGATTTGGAGCTCGAGGAGTCTTTGGCTCTGTATGCTCGTGGTGTTGAACTGGTTAAAGACCTTCGTGGAAGACTTGATACGGCAGAGCAAAAAGTTAAGGTTCTGCTTGATGAGTCTCAGGCAGGAGCTGCAATTACAGATACTACCGCAGCACCTTCTACTGCATATTTAGACGAGTAAAGGAGAGGTTATGTCTGATTGCATTTTTTGTAAGCTTGCTAACAAAGAAATCCCTACAGAGTTTCTCTATGAGGATGAAAACGTTGTAGCTTTTAATGACCTTAATCCTATTACGCCTGTTCACGTTCTTGTTGTACCTAAGAACCACTACGACAACATCATTGATGGCATTCCTGCTGCAACTCTTGAGAGTGTTACTAAGGCTATAGCTGCGGTAACAGAAAAAACAGGAATTAAAGAGACGGGATTCCGTGTTGTTACCAACACTGGAAAGCATGGTGGCCAGTCAGTCAATCACGTCCACTTCCACATTTTAGGTGGCAAGCAGTTGGATGATTCTATGGGCGGAAAATAAAAATATTCAAGTTTTTTGCTCGTCTATTTAACTCCGGGGTATCTTGGGGTTTATGATGTCATGCGGTTATGTTTATTTGAAGTAGGAGAGGAAGACTTACTAGTCTGCACTGCTTCACGGAAAGAGGAGTCACATGAACGTACTGGTTATCAACGCAGGTAGCTCATCTCTTAAGTATCAGCTTCTTGACGTTGACACCCGCGAGGTTTACGCAAAAGGAAACTGCGAGCGTATCGGTATCGAAGGTTCTTTTGTTGGTCACGAGGAGCTTGGTGGAGAGAAGCAGAAGCTTGAGGTTGCTCTTCCTGATCACAAGACTGCTATTAAGCATGTCTTTGACATCCTTAAGACTATTGATAAGCCAATTGATGGCATTGGTCACCGTGTTGTTCAGGGTGGTTGGTACTTCCCAGAGTCTGCCGTTGTAGACGATAAGGTCTTGGCTCAGGTTCGTGAGGTTGCTCCACTTGCTCCTCTTCATAACTATGCTGAGGCTGATGTTATTGAGATTTGTCGCGAACTCTTCCCAGAGGTCGGCAATGTAATCGTTTGCGATACTTCTTTCCACTTCAATATGCCAGAGAAGGCACATCGCTATGCTCTTCCTCGCGATGTTGTTGATAAATACCACGTCCGTAAGTACGGCGCTCACGGTACTTCTCACCGCTATATTTGGCGTGCAACCAATGAGTTCACTAATGGTCAGACTCACAAGCTGGTAAGCTGCCACCTTGGTTCTGGCGCTTCTCTTTCCGCTATTGAAGATGGTCGCGATCTTGAGACCACCATGGGTCTTACTCCACTTGACGGCCTTATCATGGGCACCCGTTGCGGCACTATTGACCCTGCTACCGTTTTCTATCTCTCTCGCGTTGGCGGTTACTCCATCGATGAGATTGACACAATGATGAACAAGCAGTCCGGTCTTCTTGCTCTGTCTGGTCACTCTGATTCTCGCGATATTGAGGACGGCGCTCACGCTGGCGATAAGGACTGCCAGCTTGCACTTGAGATGTTCTACTATCGCACCTCCCAGCTCATCATGGAGATGGCTCAGGCTATGCACGGCTTTGATACCATGGCTTTCTCTGCTGGAATTGGTGAGAATTCCGATGAGATGCGTCTTGGCGTTGTCAAAGAGCTTGAGTGGATGGGTGTCAAGATTGATGAGGAGAAGAACAAGGTTCGCTCCGGTGAAATCCGTGACATCTCTGCTCCAGATTCAAAGGTACGCGTCCTGGTTGTACCTACCAACGAGGAATACATGATTGCTCTTGACGTTCAGGAGCTTCTGGGTAAGTAGGCTTTCCTTACAATCTGATATTTTGAAAAACTCCCGCACTCTGTGCGGGAGTTTTTTTATGGAGATATAGATGGTTCTTTGACATCAGTACTTTAGAACTTTATATTTTTAAGTAAGAAGGTAGAATTTCAAAGAAATCTTATTGTTTTGTACAGCTATTTGTGTGCAGATAAATTAATCTTTGAACTATCCGTGAGGAGCATCATGCAGTCTAAGGGTTTAGTTAGCAGGTCTTTGAGCTTTGCAGTTATGTTCGTGCTCACTGTATTTGCTGCGCTTACGGCATTCAATACTCAAGCACAGGCTATTGAGTATACGCCAAATATTTCAAATATTAGTTATACAAGCCTGGGTGGCAGTAACGTACGCGTTAGTTTTGATTATGCACTCAACAATAATGGTTGGCCAGCACAGCCAGGTGACACATTTACCATTAGGATTCCTGCGGAACTTGAAAATAATACTCCAGCTCCTTTTGAGGTTATGGGTGTAGATGCAAACGGAAATAGTATTTCTGTTGGTACTGCAACTCCTACCAGTAACCCTAATACTATGACTGTTACCTTCAATAACAATATTGCGGGTCTTCTTAACGTTCATGGTCAGATGTCTTTTTCGCTTAATTGGTCAAACGATATTGCTCAACGAGGCAGTGGAAGTACAACGCTTTACATTGGAGACACTCATCTTAACATGACGTATGGTGGCTCTATTGCCGCAATGGATCCTGCAATTACCAAGTACAACAGGACTGGCGCAACCGCAGAAACAACTTATACTCTTCCTTCTGGTGCAACTATTGAGACCGGAAGCGATTACTATGTGACCAGTTGGGTTGTTAATATTACTCCAAGTGATATTACTCAGGTTGGCCTTTTTAATACAACAATCAAGGATCAGATTGTAAATCCTTATACCGTTGATGCATCAAAGCTTACTGGTACTGGTGTTAATCCTTCAGACGAGCTTGCAGGCCCATATCTTAAGCACTCTTTTGTTCTCCACCTTATTAACGGTGCTGTTCAGACTCTTTCTGCAGATCAGATTCTTCCTGCAATTACCTTTACTCCTAATGGTTACACTCTTGACTTTGCTCGCCTTAATGATCAGGTTAACTTTGCTGGCTTTAATCCACTCATTCAGGACTGCTGGCTTGAGTACAAGACTATTGTTCCAGCCAATGCATCTCAGGTTGATAACAGAGCAACTCTCGATTTTGACGGCAACATTCTAAACTACACTCGTGAGGGTTGGTGGATTAATCCTCGTGGTACTGGTACTGCAACTGGCGATCAGCAGGTAAGCGTTTCTGTATCTAAGGTTTGGGAAGATCAAAATAACGCTGACGGCACTCGTCCTACTTCAGTTACCGTACACCTTTATGCAGACGGCGTAGATACTGGTAAGAGTGAGGTTCTCTCTGACGCAAATGGCTGGACTGCAACATTTAGCAACCTCGATAAGAATCAGACTGGCACTACCACAGCCATCACGTACACCGTTGTTGAGGACGAGGTTGAGGGTTATACGGCTGAGGTAACAGGTGATGTTACCAGTGGCTTTACTATTACTAATACTCACATTCCTCCAACTCCAACCACTCCACCTTCAGAGACTCCTAAGAAGCCAAAGCAGCCAAAGAAGAAGGAGCCTAAGCTTCCTTCAACTGGTGATGCTTCCTTTGCTGCAGCGTCTGTAGCAGCTGCGTCTTCTGTTCTTATTGCAGCTGGTGTTCTTGGTAAGAGGCGCGCTCAGTAACGCACGCTACAACAACGTAAGTTAAACGTAAAAGAGCCTGTGAGATTTATTCTGAACTGCCCCCCCATTTCTTGGACATAAGAAATGGGGGGCAGTTCATATGTGGGTGATTATGATTCTGCAGCGTGTGTTAGCGTCGGCTTTTAGGCCTGGCGCACAAAATAGCGCAGCTTTGGTAGGTTCTGCTGAAGAATCGACATGTTCTTAATCAAGATAACCAGGAAGCTAGGCGGTCGCACCGCTTGATATACATTTCTATGCATAAACTTAACCTAATATGCTAGAAAATGAATAGCGTCATATAAAAGATTTAACTATAGGTAGATTCCGTACCTAAGGAACACACTTAAGTCAGATATTCTGCTCTATTGTGGGCATATTACACTTCTAAGTCAGATATTCTGCACGTTTGAGGTATTTTCAGCGTAATGTATACGTCTTTTTGACAGATTATCTGACTTAGGTGTGTTTTGAACTGCCTCCTATTTCTCGTGTCCAAGAAATGGGAGGCAGTTCATTCACAGGCTCTCTTTTTGTTCAAAGTGTTTCTCGCTGTCTATTAGGCTACAAAATGAAATGCGTCACGAGGTGTTTTATCGTGTCCAACTACCTTGCCGCAATACACAAAACCAGCATGTGTAAGCGTCGTAGTCATAGCGACATTTGCTTCATGAGTATCTACTCGAACGTTTGAATAGTTTTCGCAAATCCAATTGAATATAAAAGAGGCAATTCCGTGACCTGTATATTTAACAGCCACTCGGTGAATAACAACGTAATCCAGGCCGTTTATCCAAGCGCCTTCAGCAATATTGACGTATGCCTCGTCAGGACCGGGTAAGAGCGAAAAACAACCAATAATTTCTTCAGATGTTTCATCTTCAGTGACTACAAAAAGGCCACATCTTTCATAATCAGCAACAGCGTCTTCTAAAAGAGGATAGTTCTCATTCCATTGAAACGTGTTATTTTGCTGATACATAGTCTGACGACCTGTGTCGTACAAATCTGCAACAGCGCTGAGGTCTTTAGCAGCAGCTCTTCTAATGTGCATTAGAAGACCCTGATATTCAATGTTTTAGCAATACTCTGAGCTGGTTCAAGGCTTATGATGCCCGGTTTGTGTTCAAAGATGCCGTCACAATCAACGGTATCTGCAATGCCACACCATGGCTCAAGAGCAACAAATGGACAACCAGGAGCAGCGCTCCAAATGCCCAGATAATCAAAGCCTTCAAAATCCATCTGAATGCCATGAGCCTCAGACGAAGCTTCCGCATTAGCTGCAAGTGTAATGCGTCTATCAGGAACGTCTTCAAGTGTGATGGTCTTCTCGCGATCAATAAGTTCCCAAGACAGGGGAAGCGTGTCAGAGTCCACAATAAGTCTTTGTGGTGTCGTGTAGTCACACAGACCCTCATCAGTAATAGAAGGACCGTAGCTGGTCCAGGAGCGCGTAAATAAGAGGTGATACTGGTCCAAAGAGGCTGCCTCAACGCCGGGGATCGGAATGTTGAACGCTGGGTGTGCGCCAAGGGTAAACGGCAGTACAACATTTGCAGGATTGGTGACCTTATACATTTGTGTCAGTGTATCGCCATCTACCGAGAAGATCAGCTTAAGTTCAAAGTCATAGGGGTAGGCCTTGCGAGTCTCTTCGGTACTTTTTAGCCGGAGCGTTACAGAAGAGGGACTCTGCTCGACAACCTCAAACTGGTTGAGGCGAGCAAGTCCGTGACGGGCAAGAGAGATGGTACCTTCTGCAGACTCTGCTTCACCGTCTTTGAGAACGCCAACAATGGGGAAGAGGATAGGGGCTCGCCTTGGCCACCAGTTGGAATCTCCCTGCCAGAGGTATTCTGACTCACCTTTGCGTAAGCTCATGAGCTGCGCGCCCATGGTGTCAATTGAAGCGGTAAGAGAGTTGCTAGAAATGGAAATAATTTCAGACATAAATGCCTCCAGCTAAAGAATAAGCCAGCCTCTTTTGAGACTGGCTTAGTATACCAAGTTAGAAGTGCAGAAAGACTAGTTGTTGTCTGCCATCTGAGCCTGAACAGCAGTAATTGCAACAACGCCAACAATGTCGTCAGCGGAGCAACCACGGGAGAGGTCGTTGACAGGACGAGCAATGCCCTGAAGAATTGGACCGTATGCCTCAGCACCACTGAAGCGCTGAACAAGCTTATAGCCAATGTTGCCAGCCTCAAGGTTAGGGAAGACCAGGATGTTTGCGTTTCCTGCTACCTTAGAGAATGGAGCCTTGAGCTTGCCAACCTCAGGAACAAGAGCTGCGTCAAGCTGAAGATCGCCGTCGAGTGCAAGCTCAGCATTCTTCTCGTGAGCAAGCTTTGTGGCCTCCTGGACCTTCTCGGCAGTTGCGCCGCCAGCAGAGCCCATAGTGGAGTAGGAGAGCATGGCAACGCGAGGCTCGTCGCTCATGAATGCGCGCCAAGAATCAGCGGAAGCAAGAGCAATCTCGGAGAGCTCCTCTGCAGATGGATCAATGTTAAGGCCGCAGTCAGCAAAGAGCAGAGTGCCGTCCTCGCCAAAGTCAGTTGAAGTGCTCATGATAAAGAATGCAGAAACAAGCTTGGTACCAGGAGCGGTCTTGATGATCTGCAGTGCAGGTCTCAAGGTGTTTGCGGTGGAGTGGCAAGCACCAGAAACCAGGCCGTCAGCGTCGCCCATCTTGACCATCATGGTTGCAAAGTAGGTGGCGTCGTTCATCTGCTTGCGAGCTTCCTCAATGGTGACGCCCTTACGAGCACGAAGTTCAGCAAACTTCTGAGCATATGCCTCATGACGCTCGTCAGTAGCAGGATCTACTACAGTTGCACCTGGAACATCAATCTGCTCAGGATCACCGAGAATAATGACCTTTGCAATACCCTCTGCAACAATCTTCTTAGCTGCATCGATGGTACGCTGGTCTTCTCCCTCTGGAAGAACAATAGTCTTTACGTCGGACTTAGCGGTTTCTTTCATACGGTCAAGAAACTTGCTCATGTGTCGTGCTCCAATCATATTTTGACATCTGTGCCTCGTTGAATTTTGCACTTCTCAACTTGTTGTTTGCACAAAAGCTAGACACAAAAAGCCAAGAAATGCATTTTCACACTAGTTGAACATTTTACGCCTAACGGCAGAGCTTTGCGCCCCGCATGACTCACTTTATGGCCACGTGTTAAAATGAGTGAAGTTTCACATACAAATCCTGCGCACTTAGGCGCACATGGAGGTTTACATGTCTATCAATCATGGTCTTCCTGCTGGTTTTAACTCCGACAACTACGACGTTATTGTTGTTGGAGCGGGCTATGCAGGCGCAGTTGTTGCTCGCCGTATGGCAGAAAACTGCAACTCAAAGGTAGCAATCTTTGAGCGCAGAAACCACATTGCCGGTAACGCTTACGATCGCCTTGATGACGCAGGCGTTCTTGTTCACGAGTACGGTCCACACATCTATCACACCATGAGTGACCGCGTTCACCAGTTCCTCTCGCGCTTTACTGATTGGACTGACTACCAGCACAAAGTTCTGGCTAACATTAACGGCCAGCTGATGCCCGTTCCTTTTAACCACCAGTCTTTGAAGCTTGCCTTTGGAGAAGAGCGTGGCGAGAAACTCTATCAGAAGCTGGTTCTTACGTTTGGTGAGAACGTCAAAGTTCCTATCATGGAGCTCCGCGAGAAGAACGATCCAGATCTGGAAGAGATTGCTGATTACGTTTACGAGAACGTTTTTCTGCATTACACCATGAAGCAGTGGGGAAAGACTCCAGATCAGATTGACAAGTCCATCACAGGTCGCGTTCCAATCTTTGTTGGTGATGATGATCGCTACTTCCCAGGTGCAACGTATCAGGGAATGCCAAAAGAGGGCTACACCAAGCTCTTTGAGAATATGCTCGACCATGATTTGATTGATGTCTTCCTAGATGTTGATGTCCGCGACATCATGAAGCTCACCACTTCTAATGTGAGTGTTTGCGAGAAACCATTTGCAGGTGAGGTAATTTACACCGGTCCTCTGGATGAGCTCTTCAACCTTGATCAGGGCGCCCTGCCTTATCGTACGCTTGATATGCAGTTTGAGACGCTTGATCAAGATCAGTTCCAGCCTGTTGGTACCGTCAATTACACCACCAGTGAGGACTTTACTCGTATCACTGAGTTCAAGAATATGACTGGTCAGGTTCTTCCTGGTAAGACAACTATCATGCGTGAGTACTCACACGCCTATGTTCCAGAGAGTGGCCAGACTCCTTATTACGCTATTCTCGAGCCAGAAAATCAGGAACTGTATCGCTCTTACAAGGAGCGCACTTCTGGCATTCTGAACTTCCATGCAGTTGGTCGTCTTGCAGAGTATCGTTACTACGATATGGATGGCGTTGTTGCTTCTGCTTTGGAACTTTCTGACGAGCTTATTGCTCATCAGTCATAGGGAGCTTGCATGAAAAAGACAATCACCTTTGGTATTCCATGCTATAACTCTTCTGAGTACATGGATCACTGTATTGAATCTATTCTTGAGGGCTCTGATTACGCCGATGACGTGCAGATTGTTATTGTTGATGACGGCTCTGTAAAAGATGACACCGCTGCTAAAGCTGATGCTTGGCAGGAGCGTTACCCCAACATCATCAAAGCAGTTCACCAAGAGAACGGCGGCCACGGTATAGCTGTTATGAAGGCTGTTTCTCATGCTGATGGTGTGTACTTCAAAAATATTGACTCAGATGACTGGGTAGACGGGGTCGCTCTGAAGACCTTCCTTCAGCAGCTTCGCACCTTTATTGCTTCTGATAATCCTGTTGACCTGGTACTCTCCAACTACGTCTACGAGCACGTTGAGGATAATACCCAGAACTTTGTAGACTATCGTGATGCTGTTTCTACCAACAAGATTATTGGCTGGGAAGAGATTGGCCGCTTCAAGCTGTCTCAGTACCTTTTGATGCACGCAATTACGTATCGCGTTGAGGTTCTGCGCTCTGCAAACATTCAGATGCCTGAGCACACTTTCTATGTAGATAATGTTTACGCCTACGTTCCATTCCCTAAGGTAAAGACCATCTACTACGTTGACGTTGACCTGTATCGTTACTTCATTGGCCGAGACGATCAATCAGTTAACGAGAAGGTCTTAACAAGCCGCGTTGATCACTACTGGCGCGTAGCGCGCAATATGATGCACGCATATCACATCTACGACGATATCTCTTCTCCACGTCTTCAGACGTACATGATGAGTTACTTCACTATCATCATGGCTATCTGCTCAGTTTTCTCTAAGATGAGCGACCGCGAGGATGCCATGGATCAGTTGGAGGAGCTCTGGGATGAGCTTCGCGCTTATGACAAGAAGATGTACCGCAAGGCTCGCTACGGTCTTGTAGGCACCGCTACAAATCTTCCTGGCAAGATTGGTAAGACGGTCACTATTGGTGGCTATCGTGTAGCTCAGAAGGTTGTTAAGTTCAACTAAACGTTCTTTCAAACCTAAAAGAAAACCCTCGCATCCTGAACTGCCTCCCATTTCTCGTGTCTAAGAAATGGGAGGCAATTCATCCATGGCGATACGAGGGTTTTCATTTATAGAGGCGCTTTAGTGCTTACGACCCGCAAGAGCGTGCTCTAGATAGTCATGATTGCCGGTAAATTTAACCAGCTCACGAGAAAGCAAAGAGACGGGGAGCCCCACGACATTCTCGTAGTCTCCTTGAATGCTTTGTACCAGATAGCGACCATTTCCCTGAATGCCGTAAGCGCCAGCTTTGTCCATTGGTTCTCCTGAGGCAACGTAGGCAGAAATTTCATCTTCAGACAGTTCAAAGAAGGTAACATCTGTGGTTTCTACAAACGCTACTGCAATAACTGATGGTGCTCCGTCAGGAGAAGGGGACTTGAAAGCCTTAAAGCGTCGCAGAGCAACACCAGTGGATACGTGGTGAGTCTGACCAGAAAGCTTAGAAAGCATGCGTTTGGCGTCTTCAGCGTCTGTAGGCTTGCCAAAAACCTGGCCGTCGTCTGTCCAGACAATGGTGTCTGCTGCAAGGACAATCTCGTTGTTGAGCTGCTCAAAGTTAGGCTGCTCCATGAGCTTATAGCACACTGCAATGGCTTTTTCTTGAGCAAGTCGCTTTACCAGTGCAAGGGGTTTCTCGTCAACTTTTTGAGCTTCATCAATATCAGCAGGCATAACCTGTGGATCTATTCCCATAGACTGCATAAGCTCAAGACGCCTAGGGGATTGTGATGCAAGAATCATGTGTGTTCCTATCGATCGTGCTTATGCTGATACTGTACCCAAAAAAGAAGCCTGATAGGCGAGAAACCCATCAGGCTTACATACTAAGAAAGAAAAGCTAGGCTAAAAACTAGTCAAGCTCAATAGCGGTGACTGGGCAGCCGTCGCATGCCTCCTGTGCAGCATCCTCTGCAGCCTCAGGAACCTCTTCCTCAATAGCGTGAGCAAGACCGTCGTCGCCGATCTCGAATACCTCAGGAGCAGTGCTCTCGCAGAGACCGCAACCGATGCAATCCTCATTAACTGTTGCCTTCATAATACATTCCTCTCCGTATCTCGAGCCCCTTACTCGAGTAATACTTATCTTGCATTCAAGACTACTTGATTGCAATGTATTTTTTACACGTTTCTTTGCTGTTATGCAACAACAAAGACGCAGATAATTGAAAGAACATTACTTGAAGTAGTAAGTGCACATCTGACCTGCATATATAAAAGGTTTAATTTTTAGAATTTGATACATTTTAACGGCATCGCCGCTTAGGGTACGAACCTAATACTAAGGGGTATGAAAATTTAGTATGTGGTACAAAAATCAATAAGCTCACAGCGACGTTCATCCAAAAATTAAACTGAGAAGTATTACGCGTTACAAGAATCTTGTTCTATCTGTCAGGGTTCTTTTTTATGCAACATTAGGCGAATTGCCATTACCGCATAAAATTTTTGACAAACAAGTTAGTTTATGGTAGTTTGCTCCTTACCGAGAATAATCTCGGTAAGGAAAGGAAAATGATGGTCAGAGAACGATTAGATCCGGAAATGCGTAAGGAAGACATTCAAAAGGCTGCTATGGCACTCTTTTCTTCTAAGGGCTTTAACAATACGACGATGGATGATGTTCGTGAAAAATCCGGTTTATCAGCCGGCGGGTTATACCACTACTACAAAAATACGGCAGAAATCCTCTACGACATTATGGACAGAGGAAGCAGGATGCGTGAAGCAACGGTCACAAACACGGTTCAACATATGGGGAACAAGCTTACGCCACATATCTTGGCTGAAGTTGTCGTCGATAAAATGTTGGCGAATAATTCTTTTACGTCTATCTATGTCATGTTTCTTGGTGAGATTAAGAAAAATGAACAGCTTAATGCATTATATGAAAAACTCAAGAGGGATTCTATTACTTACTTCAAGAATTTTATGAATGGGTACGAATGCGGATTGCTTACTGATGATGACTATGAATTTGTAACGAATCTCATCAATGCAAGCTTGTTATCCTGTGAAATTTTAGATACGCGTGAAAATTTTTTAAAGAACAGACGGTACTTGGTATCCATGCTTGAAGGTTATTTTACTCGTTCGACTTTTCAGGAAGCGGAAGTTTCCGGACTCTAAAATCTTCCATCGATTTCCGCATTTCATTCATTAACTAAGGAGGTTTTTTGATATGAACTTATTGAAAAAGTACATCGCCAAAAATAAGACCGGCTACTTTTTCTCGGTTCTTTTGGCCGTTTTGGGTGTACTGGCAGGACTTTTTACCTATGTGCTCTTGAGCAAAATGATCGTTGCCCTCATTGCAGGGAATACAGATTTTGCTTTTTATACTAAAGGAGTCCTCAGTATTCTCGCACTGCTGTGCGCAAAAGAAGTTTTTATGGGTATTTCCACCACGATTTCTCATACAGCGACCTATGGTGCTTTGTGTGAAATCAGGCGAGATATCATGGACAAACTTTTCAAAATGCCGTTAGGAAACATTTTGAATCTAAGCACAGGAAAGCTAAAAGATGTCATCGTGAATCAAGTTGACAGCATGGAGACAACCCTGGCTCACCTGATTCCTGAAATGACCGCTAATATTGTTGGCCCGGTTTTACTTCTTGTTTACATGTTTGTACTCGATTGGCGCGTTTCGCTCTTGGCACTGGTTCCTCTTGTGATTGGCATGTTTTTTATGGCCGGCCCGATGAAGCGCATGCCTAAAATGTTTCCCAAAGCAGTCAAAATCGGTCAAGACATGAACAACTCGATTGTGGAATATATCAACGGCATCGAGGTCATTAAGTCTTTTAATCAAGGCGATACATCCTATAAAAAATACAGCGATAATGTTTATGCCAAAGCAGATTATTACTGCAAGTGGATGGGCTCGAACAACAACGACTATGCGGTGAGCATGTCGCTTGCACCGATGGGTATTTTAACCATCATTCCGTTTGGTCTTTTCTTCTGTATGCAAGGTAGCCTAAGCGGCGCTCATCTTTTGATGTTGATTATTTTATCGTTTGGCACAATCTCAAATATCATGCAGGTGATGTCTTATGAGGACGATATGGGTCGCATCAAAACCATTGCCGGTGAGATTGAAAAAGTTCTCAACTCAAAAGAGTTATCCCACGCAACCGGTACACAAAACATTTCACGCTATGACATCACTTTCGATCACGTGAATTTCTCTTACGATGACAACAAACAGGTTATCAAGGATGTCAATCTGCACATCAATGAAGGTAGTGTCAATGCACTCGTCGGGTATTCTGGCTCAGGG
The DNA here is from genome assembly GCA_018380095.1 of Atopobium sp. Lineage (GTDB taxonomy): Bacteria > Actinomycetota > Coriobacteriia > Coriobacteriales > Atopobiaceae > Lancefieldella. Next base: position 252,519 of record JAGZUI010000001.1, on the reverse strand, counting down.
AAATCGACCGTTGCAAAGCTCCTCGCTGGATTTTGGGATACCGATAGTGGCACCATAACAATTGGTGGCATAGCTCTCACGGATATGCCTTTAGAACAGCTTTCGGATGCAATTTCTTATGTATCTCAAGACAATTATTTGTTTGATATTTCCATCAAAGATAATATTCGCATCGGCAAAAAAGATGCAACGGATGAGGAAATTATAGAAATCGCTAAAAAATCGGGCTGCCACGATTTCATTATGAAGCTCTCACAAGGCTATGAAACGGTTGCTGGAGAAGGTGGCGGGCATCTCTCAGGCGGTGAGCGCCAGCGCATCTCTATTGCACGCGCCATGCTCAAAGATGCACCGATTGTCATTTTGGATGAAGCCACTTCCTATATCGATCCTGAAAATGAAGCTATTTTGCAAGATGCCATCGCCACATTGGTAAAAGGCAAAACGCTCATTATTATTGCCCATCGACTGAAAACCATTGCAGATGTGGATCAAATATTTGTAATCCATGATGGACATGTTGAAAATCACGGAACACACGATGAACTCTTAAAAGATTCTCCGGTTTACCAAGAATTGTGGAGTGCGGCCATGCGAGGTGAAGAAAATGATTAATACATTTAAGAAGTTATGGAAATTTGCAGAGCGTGAGCAAGGGATGATTCGCTCCTCGGTGATCTGGAGTTTTTTGGGCGCGATTTTTAACGTTTTTCAATTTATGGCCATCTATTTGGTCATTGCGGCGATTATAAAGCAGGAAATTACGTGGCAGACGATTGGTATGTGCAGCGCATTCTTATTGCTTTCCTTACTGGGCATCATTATTTCTAAGAAAAATTCCATGCTTAAGCAAACGCATGCCGGCTATTTTACAGCCGCAAATAAGCGTATCGCTATGGGAGAAAAAATCAAAAAAGTGCCAATGGGCTTTTTCAATGATTTTAGCTTAGGAAATTTAACGGCCATTGCGACGACAAAGTTGGACAGTCTCGAAACTTGGGTGCCCGTACTTTTTATTATGGTATTCGGCGGTCTGCTTGTAACCGTGGTATTTATCCTATCCCTTTTTATGCTGCATTGGAAAATTGCACTCATTGCCATCGCTGGGTCTTTGATTTTCTTGGCGGCGGCCGCTTTAATGCAGCAAAGATCTAAAAAGAGTTCGGATCGAGTTTCTGTTGTACAAAATGATCTCACGAAAGAAGTACTGGCAACCTTGCAAGGTATGCAGATCATCAAGTCCTATAACTTGGGCGGACAAAATAACAACAAGCTGGATCAAAGTTTTGAAGAAACAAAAAAATCGACGTTGAGCCTTGAAAAGGCCGTTACACCTTACACAGTACTGCTGAAAATCATCATTGCAATCACGATTTCGGTTATGATTGCCACAGCACTTTCATGCTACTTTTCGGGAGAGCTTTCTTTGGACTATACCATCATGACGCTGGTTGCCAGTTTTGTGATTTTTAACAGTTTATTGGCTTCTGGTAGTGCTATGGCCATGCTTAGAACCATTGACAACGCGATGGATTCTTATGATTACGTCAATCAAATGCAAGATATGCCGGAAGGTCATATCAATGATGCACTTCAGCAACACGATATTGAATTTAAAAATGTTTCCTTTGCCTATGGCGAAAAACCAATCTTAAATAATGTGTCTTGCTATATCCCCGAAAGATCAATGACGGCTATCGTAGGGCCGTCTGGTTCAGGGAAAACAACTTTTTGCAATTTGATCTCTCGCTTTTGGGATGTCAATTCAGGAGAGATTCGCCTTGGAGGAAAGAACATAAAAGATTACTCCCTTGAATATCTCATGAATAATATTTCGATGGTCTTCCAAGATGTCTATCTTTTTGCCGATACGATTGAAAACAACATTAAGTTCGGATGCCCAAATGCCAGCCGCGATGATGTGATTGCGGCGGCAAAAAAGGCCCAGTGCCATGACTTTATTTCCGCCTTGCCCGATGGCTATCAGAGCATAATCGGAGAAGGTGGAACAAGTCTTTCCGGCGGTGAAAAACAGCGCATCTCAATTGCCAGAGCAATGCTGAAAGATGCACCGATTATCATCTTCGATGAAGCTACTGCAAATGTTGATCCGGAAAACGAAGACAAGCTGAAAGCAGCCATTGAAGCCCTTACTCAAAACAAAACCGTCATCATGATCGCGCACCGCTTGAAGACGATTCGTAATGCAAACCGGATTTTGGTACTGAACAAAGCAGAGATTGAGCAGTGCGGAACACATGATGAATTGATGCTGCAAGGAGGTCTTTATCGAGATCTTATCGAATCGAGAAGCAAGGCGGAAAGCTGGAGATTCGCAAATTAAAGTTTGGAACTAACAACAACGTCTTCGACATAAAAATTGGTATATGCAATTTTAGGTTATGAGATCATGATTCCGATTACTCTGATTGCGGGGAATGTCTGCGAGCTGATTATCGGAAAGATACATGTCATATACCTTTTCTCCAGAACAAGCAGTACATGTGGAGACCATAGCGTTGCTACAAAAGGCCAATACCTGAAAATCCTTCATTAGTAGCTGCAAAGCTACTAATGAAGGATAAATTTACAGAAATAGATGCCAAGGAAACTTATAGAGCAAAATTAATTAAGGGAAATGTTTATAACTGGAATACAGTAATAGGGGATGGTCGCAGAATCATCCTCTATTTTTTGTGCAAAAACGAAGAACTTTGTATATTGCATTTTGATATTAGGCTCCCAGTTTCAGTGAAGAATCACAGTCTTCAACATCATAATGATGGAAAGAAAGTCTATTTTGACAAAATACCTCTATATGATTATAACTATGTTCATAGTTATATAGATACTAAACTTTAGATACAAGTTACAAAAAAATAAGGAGGTATGGTTATGGCTACAAAAAATATTTATGTTGCAGAAGCAGATCTACACTTATTTGATGATGCCGCCAAGTACGCCGGAAGTGTTTCTGCCGCTGTGATACAGGCACTTCAGGACTTTCTAAGTGTTCAACACAACAAAAGCGAAGGATATGACAAGATTGAGTTAAACCTCTATGAAAAAGGGGTAAGAAGAAAGGTAATGTTCTATGGTATGGAGATTACTCGTGTAGAACGTCCGGTAGACGGTGGAATAAGGATTGACATGATTTATAAAACTGCAAAAGGGCAGCTTGCGGTAGCAACCAAGGTTCGCAAGGAGCTTCCGAATTGGGCGAAAGGAAATCCACACGTATGGGAAAACCCGCAGTCTTGGTCACATGATTTTTGGAATCTGGGGGACAGAGTATTAAACGTATATCCGGACACAGAGAGCCTAAAGGAGAAGGATGCGTATCTTGCCGAGTGCTGCGAATCTTCTCTTTCGGAAAAGCCTTATGAGTTTTTGGATATTTAGATTAGGCATAAATACTAGATTTATAGAACTATAACAAGCAAATAATGAGATAGCTTTGTGTTTATAAAAGACACCCCCTAAAAAGAAAAAGTCCAGCGTCAATTCACGCTGGACTTTCATTCACGTTCTTCCGTTTCGTAAGTCTGCAATAAGCCCTTATTTACAGTGTTATTCTAAGTGATGGCCACCAAACTTTGTATCATTTTGAGAAATTCATCCTTCGTCATCCTATGCATGAATCGTGCTTAATTAACATTTTCCACTTCATATCCTGGGTGGAAGGTGGATGCACTTAGCTCTTTTTTGAGCATAACAATTTCGCTAGTTCTGTACTCTTCAACAAATCCATTCTTTAAAAACATCGTGACTGATGGATTGTCTATGGCGATATCATCATAGAGCAGCTTAATACCGTTCTGTTTAGCCGCATCACAGAGCAAATTTAATCCAATGCCGCCGTAGCCCATTTTTCTATATGGTGCGTAGACTATGACGTTTGCAAGATAAATATTCTTATCGCTATCAAAGTGATAGGCGACCTCTCCAATAAAATGATCGCCGCTATCCTTTAAATACCTGTAATAACGTTTATTCTCATGCTTTACAACCCAAAAATCATACCAGCCATGCCAAGTCTCTTTTGGGAAAGGAATTGTACCTCCCCATGCATGGTTATATGACATCGTTTCTTCATCTGCCATCATCTTCTGACGAAACCAAAGATCTTCTAAAGACGGTGTATAAAGGGTAATGGGGCTTTCGCTTTCTTCTTTCATCAGTAGATTTTTAAGTTCCTTCCATGTAAATTTTTTCTCTGGAGAGCAATGCAAGCAGTGAGCCCCCGAACTTAAACCCGCTTCAGTAGACAAACGTTTTCCACATGGAAGGTCTGTGGGAATAGATCCACCGGGGTCACACTTACTGGTTTGTATGAGCCAATCTCAACAAAGCGCTTAAGATCGCGCGCCAATGTTGCGGGATCACAAGAAACGTATGCAATAGCGCGTGCAGGTTGCTTAGAAAGCTGCTGAATTACTTCAGGAGCAAGTCCTGCGCGAGGGGGATCGACAATAATAACGTCAGCATCTGTATCAGGGAATTCTCTGCCTGCGTCTCCACCTACTGCATCAACGTTATCAAGCTTAGCCAGTTCAAGGTTGCGGCGAAGATCTCTAACAGCTGGACCATAAGCTTCAACAGCGGAAACAAATCCTGCACGTTTTGCGAGAGGAAGCGTGAAGGTTCCTGCTCCACAATAGAGGTCCATAGCCTCGTCGTCTGGCTGAACATCCAAACCAGAAAGTACAAGCTCAACGAGTTTCTCGGCACCTTTAGTGTTGACCTGGAAAAACGAAGGTGCAGAAAGCTGCATCTTCTGACCATCAATGAGTTCGCTCCATGAGCCGGAGCCGCTTAGACGCTCAACTCCTACAACACGGCGTGCCTTACTTGGCCCTTTGGTCATAACGCGGACAACACTTGTTGCTTTTACTGCGTCACTCAAAACGCGGGCCACTTGTGTGCGTGGGAAGCCGCTTGGAGCGGTCCAGAGCGCAACTTCAAGCTCTTTAGTGCGTCTAGACACTCTGATGCCAATACGCTCTATATCAAGCTCGTGAGAGCCCGAGAGATAGGAGAGGGCCCCGCTTACGGCACCAACAGCCTTCTGGTTGCTCTTATCTAAGAGCGGACAGTCTTTAATACGAACAATGTCCTGTCCGTTAGGTGCATACATACCTACCAGCGTTTTATTGCCATTGCGTTTAAACGCCAGTTCAATTTTATTGCGATAGCCCCATGGTTCGCCAGGGGAAACAATGTCTTTTACCAGCTCAGAAACATCGTCGTGTGAAAAATGCCCAATGCGTTCAAGAGCAGAGATCACGCCGTTGCGTTTCTCGACAAGTTGCTGCTCGTAGAGCATGTTGCCCCAAGGGGTGGCACCCGTGAGCATCACAAAGGGATTAGGGCGCGGCTCTCTGAATGCAGATGCTTCCAAGACCTTTACAAGTTGTGCGCGAGAAAACCTATCTGTGTCCTCGGTAATCTGCACACTGACGGTATCTCCAGGGACGGCGCCACCAGAGATGAAGACCGTTTTTCCTTCTGAAGTATGAGCAATGGCGTCTGGGCCATAACTCATACGTTCAACATGTAAGGTGAGCTCAGACACTTAGTAGACCATTCCCATTGCTTCGCGAACCTCGTCAAGGGTGGCGTTAGCAATAACGTTTGCACGAGCGTTTCCGTCGTGGATGATGTCTCGAATAAGTTCTGGTTGAGCTGCAAACTCTGCGCGCCTCTGACGAATTGGCTCAAAGTAGGAGTTAACAGCATCGATGACGTAAGTCTTGAGTACTCCGCCGCCGCCCATACCAATCTCGTCAGCAATCTCTTTTGGATCACGACCAGTACAAATACCAGCAGTGGTGAGAAGCGCAGAGACTCCAGGACGATTGTCTGGATCAAAGGTAATCATGCGCTCAGAATCAGTCTTGGACTTCTTGATAAGCTTGGCAGTCTCTTCAGCTGTCATAGAAAGCGAGATAGCATTGCCGTAAGACTTACTCATCTTGCGGCCATCAAGACCAGGAATCAATGGGGTAGAGGTGAGAAGGCCAGAAACCTCTGGGAATACCTTTCCGTAACGCTCGTTAAAGCGACGTGCAATCTTAGAAGTAATCTCGATGTGAGGTAGCTGGTCACGACCAACAGGAACAATATTTCCTTTACAGAAGAGAATGTCGCATGCCTGGTGGACAGGATAGGTGAGGAGAAGACCGGTGAGAGCATGGCCAGATGCTTCCTGCTCTGCCTTAACGGTTGGATTTCTATGAAGCTCAGACTCGGTAACAAGCGAGAGGAACGGCAACATGAGCTGATTGAGAGCTGGGACTGCAGAATGCGTGAAAATCATGGTCTTCTCTGGATCAATTCCACAGGCCAGATAATCAATAACCATATTGTAGACATTGTCTGCAATATGCTCAGTAGTGTCTCTGTCTGTAATGACCTGGTAGTCAGCAATAATAATATTGGTATGAACACCAAGATTTTGGAGTCTTACGCGCTCAACAATGGTGCCAAAGTAATGGCCAAGGTGAAGTCTTCCGGTGGGACGATCCCCTGTAAGCATGTTGTACTTTCCTGCATGCTCTGGCAGATCTGCTTGAATCTCATTTGAGCGACGGAGCGCCGCCTCGTAGCTGCCCTCATTTGGCATAGTGACTCCTTGAAGTAAATTAATGCGTGAACTAAGTAAGTTTAGCGCATTCCAAGCTTTTTGCGTTCAAGGGCACGAGCAATAAGGACTTGCTTGCGCAGCTCAGGAATCTTTTTGCCATCCATGGCAGGAGTGTCAGCAAGTTTGTAAGGGATACCTAGCTCTTCATACTTTTTTACGCCCATCACGTGATAGGGAAGTAGATCTAATCCAATAACGTTATCCCAGTGAGCAATAATCCTACCAACGCCAGCAAGTTCTTCTGGTGAATCAGTAATTCCAGGCACTACAACATGTCTGATAAGCACTTTAATGCCTCTACGATTAAGCTCATCGCCAAACGCAAGTGGTCTTTCTGAGCCAACTTCGCAAAGACTAATGTGGCCCTTTGGATCAGAGTGCTTGATATCAAGGAGCACTAAATCAGTGTTATCAAGAACGCGCTCAAATTTTTCTGGAGTTTCTGGATTATACGCAATGCCAGAAGAGTCAAGACAGGTATGAATGCGTCCTTGCGGGTCATTATGAGCCGCCTCAAACAGAGCGCCAATAAACTCTGGTTGAGCAAGTGGTTCACCACCAGTAGCCGTAATTCCACCGTTTCTGTAAAAAGCTCTATTGCGGTTAAAGGTGGCAAGTATTTCTTTTACCGATGTTTCTGTTCCAATACCAAATTGCCAGGTATCTGGGTTGTGACAATAGGCACAGCGCATGGGACATCCCTGGGTAAACACAACCAGGCGAGTTCCAGGACCATCTACGGTGCCAAAGGTCTCAATAGAGTGGACCCGCCCACAAACTGTGAGCGGGTCATTGAGATCCATGTGAGTATCAGAACAAGACATGGACAAGAAATCCTTAGAGAGCGTCGTGGAAGGTACGAGAAATAACGTCGTCCTGCTGCTCTTTGGTAAGGGAATTGAACTTAACAGCGTAACCAGAAACGCGAATGGTCAGCTGAGGATACTTCTCTGGGTGTGCCTGAGCATCAAGAAGAGTGTCCTTAGTAAATACGTTAACGTTGAGGTGATGACCGCCCTTCTCGGCATAGCCATCAATCATGTTTACCAGGTTGTCAATCTGCTCGGAAGCTACTTCGTTGGACTGCATGTGTTTCTCCTTACGAGTTTGTTGGCGAGAAGAAACGTGTAGATAGATCTTCTCGCCAGGGCTTGTTATTTACGATCCTCAGCACCTTCAGCTGCGGATGGGTCTGCCTCACAGGCGCAATCAATTTTGTTCTCAATCTGAATATCAAGATTCATATCAGAGAAGTCGATGTGCTCAAGGTCAAGCTCACTACCGTGGAAGTAGACGTCAGAGCCCTTACCAAGAGCGTTAGGAATGATTGAGAAGGTATTGGAAATACCGTCCTGTGCGTCGTTAAATGGAAGCTTAGCAACGGAGGCCAGGGAAGCAACAGCACCGTGAGTATCGCGGTGGTGCATTGGGTTAGCGCCAGGAGCAAAAGGAACGCCCGCGCGGCGGCCGTCAGGGGTGTTGCCGGTAGCCTTACCATATACAACGTTTGAGGTAATGGTCAGGATAGAAGTTGTTGGAACAGAATCACGGTAGGTGTGGTTCTGACGAATCATGTTCATGAAAATCTCAACGATGTCATGAGCAATGGTGTCAACGCGGTCATCATCATTACCATACTTAGGGAAGTCACCCTCAGTGACGTAATCGGTAACAAGGCCGGTCTCATCGCGGACAACCCTTACCTTTGCATACTTGATTGCAGAGAGGGAGTCGGCAACAACAGAAAGGCCTGCGATACCTGTTGCAAACCAACGGTGAACATGCTCATCGTGCAGAGCCATCTGGATGCGCTCGTAGCTGTACTTATCGTGCATGTAGTGGATTGCATTAAGAGCGTTGACATAAACGCCTGCAAGCCAGCGCATCATATCCATATATTTGGAGAAGACATCGTCGTAATCAAGGTACTCGCCCTCAACGGCACGGTACTTAGGACCAATCTGCTCGCCGGTCTTCTCGTCTCGGCCGCCATTGATTGCGTAAAGCAGGCATTTAGCAAGGTTGGCACGAGCACCAAAGAACTGCATCTCTTTACCAACGCGCATGGAGCTGACGCAGCAAGCAATTGCGTAGTCATCACCATGATAGACGCGCATAAGATCATCATTTTCGTACTGAATGGAGCTGGTGGTAATAGAGATTTTTGCGCAGTAACGCTTAAAGCCCTCTGGAAGCTTGGTAGACCACAGAACAGTCAGGTTAGGCTCTGGGCTGGTACCCATGTTTTCAAGGGTGCGAAGCCAGCGGAAGGAGGACTTGGTAACCATAGAGCGGCCATCAACGCCAATACCACCAATGGACTCAGTGACCCACTGAGGGTCTCCGGAGAAGAGCTCGTTGTACTCAGGAGTACGAGCGAACTTGACCATGCGAAGCTTCATAACCAGGTGGTCAACAATCTCCTGAATCTCTGACTCAGTAAACGTACCACGAGCAAGATCGCGCTCTGCATAGATGTCCAGGAAGGTGGTGTTACGACCAATGGACATTGCAGCGCCATTCTGCTCTTTTACAGCAGCAAGGTAGCCCAGATAGAGCCACTGAACTGCCTCTTTGAAGTTCTCTGCGGGACGGCTCAAATCAAAGCCGTAAATCTCACCAAGCTGCTTAAGCTCCTTGAGAGCACGAATCTGCTCGGAGAGCTCCTCGCGATGACGAATGGTCTTCTCGTCCATGATGGTGCCGGTGCCGTTTTTCTGATTTGTCTTATCAGTGATAAGAGCGTCAACACCATAGAGAGCAACACGACGATAATCGCCGATGATGCGGCCACGGCCATATGCGTCAGGCAGACCGGTAATGATATGGGAGTGACGGCATTTGCGCATGTCCTCGGTGTAGACATCAAAAACACCAGCGTTGTGAGTCTTGCGACGATAGGTGTAGAAGTCAACAATCTCTGGGTCAACTTCATAACCGTAGGCCTTGCATGCAGCCATTGCCATACGAACGCCGCCGTCTACCATCAGAGCGCGCTTGAGGGGTTTGTCAGTCTGGAGACCAACAATCTGCTCAAGTGGTTTGTCAATGTAGCCAGCCTCGTGGGAGGTGATAGTGGAAACCTTTTTGGTGTCCATATCAAGTACGCCACCGTTTGCGGTCTCTTGTGCAAAGAGATCCATAACATCCGCCCAAAGCTTTGTAGTAGCCTCAGTTGGACCAGCGAGGAAGGAATCATCACCGTCATAAGGGGTGTAATTCTTCTGAATGAAGTCTCGGACATCAACAGCTCTTTGCCAGTTGCCACCGACAAAGCCGTCCCAAGCCTCCTGTGCTGGTGTTTCCTGCATAACACACTCCTTTTTACACGGACAATTTATACGTCCGCGTTCATGCTGAGCGTGTTGAGTGGAGCATGGCCGCTCAGCAGTTTACAAATAGCAATCTTGAGACTAATTTTGACAGCAGGTATGTCTTTGGACAAATGACGTCAAATATTAGTTGCGACCTCTAACTTTACTCAATATGTAGTGCCAAACAAGTGACAAATACGCAATATTTTGACAAGTTAGAAACGGTTTACATTTGCGCAGGTCAGAAATTTGCTAAAAAGAAAGCTATATAAAAATTGTTGAGAATTAGTCACATTTATTGCGACAGGTGTCTGTTTCTTCTCCAAATGTCCACAGAAATGTTGTTATTCTTAGCTATAGGGGAGGCTTCATGAATACTGTAGCAACAGAAAAACAACGCTTGCGAGAAGAATGTCTAGCAGCAAGAGAAACTCTTTCTGAGCAAGAGAGATGTGTGCTTGATGAAAGTATTACTCAGAAACTTCTTGCGACCCCTGAATATGCAGAGACAACTACTGTTTTAACGTATGTTTCTGTCTCATCTGAAGTTTCTACGAGGATGATTATTGAGCGCGCCCTATGCGATGGAAAAACGGTGGCGGTGCCTCGTTGTCTACCTGGACATCGTTTAGAGTTTGTTGCCATTACTTCATTAGATCAGCTTGTGGCAGCTCCTTTTAATTTGCTTGAACCACCAAAAGACCTATCTGCTTTAGCAGAAGTCCAGATGAGCAACGCGATTTGTATTGTTCCAGCATTACTTGTTGATACAAAAGGATATCGCCTGGGTTATGGCGCAGGATTTTATGACCGATTCTTGTCAACGTATTCTGGCAAGAAGATCTGCCTTGCCTACCAGCAAAATTTGAGTAAGACAGAGCTTCCTCATACAGAATTTGACGTTGCCGTAGATATGGTGATAACAGAGTCAGATGTACTTACGTGTTCATAAAAACCTGCTGCAATTTAGCATTACAGCAGGTTTTGTGTTTCTCGCCAAATGGTTATAAGCAACTGGCTATGCTTCATCTTTGAGATGAACCGCCATCAGTTGGATTGCCTCTCTGTAGCTGTCAATTCCTTTACCAGCAACTGTAGCAAAGCATGCGTCCTTTATATAAGAAATGTGCCTAAAGTCTTCTCTGGTAGAGATGTCAGTAAGATGTACCTCAATCATGGGAATTTGCACCGCTAGTGCCGCGTCGAGCAGGGCAACTGAGGTGTGCGTATAGGCGGCAGGATTGATAACAATGCCATCGTAGCTGCCCAAGGCGTCCTGGATTGCATCAACTAGATCACCCTCATGGTTTGATTGATAGCACACACAATCAGAGAAACCTTGAGAGAGGGCTTCTTCCTTACAAGTCTCTATAAGGGTTCTGTAGTCAGCTTTTCCATAAACCTCTGGCTCACGAATGCCCAGCATGTTGATGTTTGGGCCGTTGATTATGAGTAGGCGAGGAGCGTCAAGGTCATCCTCATAGTTGTCTTCAAAGTCGTCTGCGTCTAAGTCAGAGGCAAGACTGTCAAAGTATTCTTCGTCTTGATCAAGGGTATTTTTTTGAGTAAGCAAAGAGATTAGCTCATCCACCTCTTCGTTGTGCTGAGTGGGAAGATCTGTTCGCTTCTCATCTAACGAACAAAAAGTCTTTTCTGGCTCACCCAAAATGTGATTAAGGGCATCATTTACTTGACGCACAAGATTAGGGCCAAAGACTACCTCAAGTCCGTTGGCGCCTTTTCCTACAATACCAAGAACACCAGTGGCTGTGGCCAGCTGTTCATGGTCTATAAGCGTCATATCATTGATGGAAAGGCGAAGTCGCGTCATGCACACTTCGTTGTGAGTTAAGTTTTTTGAGCCGCCTATTGCATTTAGGATCTCGTGAGCAATAGCATTGCCGTCCATTGGATATCTCCCCAAGTATGACCACATATCAAACACTTAACCGTTTGACTTGGTCTAACATCCTCGTAGTCTTATGAATACACACCTACGAAGCATAAGTATAGGGGCTTTAACGTGCCAAAATTCAAAATCTACAAACCATCCGGTGAACGGTTAAAAAATAACTGCGAACGCTTACTGTTATGTTTAAAGTGTGTCGAGAAGACCCTTGGCATCTGCGTCTGGACTACAGAGACAAGAAAAGGTTACGTCAGCCCATGCTTCATAGAGCGGAATACGTACTGCAGCAAGATTCTGAACACCCATACGTTCTGAAAGAGGTCTGCCGGCAATAGCTAGGTCTTCAAGCGGGCGCGTAAGGTAGACAAGCTTGCCGTTTTGACGGAGGAGCTGGTAGTTTGAAGGTGTAACAACTACGCCACCTCCACAAGAAATCACTGAGCCACTCATGCTAGAAATCTCTTGAATTACTTCATGTTCTAGATGCCTAAAAGCCGCTTCACCGTGTGTTTGTAGGTAGGTTGACGCTTTGCAGTGAGCTTTCTGCTTGATGAGAAAATCAGTGTCTATCCAGGGACGATTCAGGAGTTTTGCTAGAGCTTCTCCCGTAGAGGTTTTTCCAACTCCCGGCATACCAATAAGCACGATGTTTTCTTTTGAAGCATGGAGCTCACGCGAGATACTTTCTATCTGAGAGTCTGATACATCCTGTCTCAAAAAGAGCGAGCTTGCTCTAGCTGCTTGAGCCACCAGCATTTTTAAACCATTTGCATTGAGTATTCCAAGACTTTCTGCGTCTAAAAGAAGCTGAGAGCGCAGCGGATTGTAGATAAGATCAATCACGCATTGTAGGGAAGTAAAAGCAGCGAGGCCATCTTTTGAAAGAGGAGAAACACCAGCATGTGGGAACATTCCTACTGGCGTTGCATTGACAAGAAGACTAGCGTCATAGTGGAGTTTAAGCTGGTCATAGGTAATTGCGCAGTCTATATATGAAGAACTTTCGTGAGGGTTCCTGGAGACTCCCACAACATATGCACCGCCTTTTTTGAGTGCACAGCAAATTGCCCTGCCAGCGCCACCAAAGGCTCCTAAAACAATTGCCTTTTTATGGCTCAAGTTGACCTTGAGGCTTTTTACCAGATACTCAAAGCCATACACATCGGTGTTGTCTGCGGCTATAAAACCATTAGCATCTTTTACCAGGGTATTTGCCGCTCCTATAGCTTGTGCATCCTCAGAAGCTGAGTCCGCAAGAGCACAGGCATCCTTTTTGTAGGGGATAGTAACGTTCAAGCCCCGCCAAGGTTGGTCTTTGAGAAAACCCTTCAGCTCAGAAGCAGAAAGCTCATGAAGCTGGTAGGGAAATGACCCCAACTTTTCATGAATTTCTGCCGACCAACTATGAGAGAGTTTCTCGCCAATAAGGCCGTAAGGAGCAAGAGGAGCTGTAGGGTTACTTGAGGCTTGCTGCTCAGAATTAGAGCTCATGGTCTGTCTCCTGAACTGCCTTTGCGGCGTTCATCAATACCTCAAGTAACTCTAAAGCATAAGGTTCAAGTTCATTAGAAACAGTGGCTTTAACCTGGTCTCTTTTGGCATTTTCTCTTGAGGAATCAAGAACAGTGAGGTCCTGCTCCTTTTTGTAAGCGCCAATTTGTTTGGCAACCGCAATCCTTTGCTCAAAGAGGTCAAAGATTTGCGCATCAATTGAATCGATTTCCTGGCGAAGCGTTTCTAGCTGACTAGTCATTGTGATATCCGTTCTGCTCAGAGGGCCAGGAATACAAGGTGTCGAGAAGAGCTAGTGCAAAAGCGCTTTCAACGCAGGGCACAGCGCGTAAAACTGCAGTTACATCATGTCTGCCCTGAACAACAAGCTGCTCTGGGTTCATAGTCTGAAGGTTTACTGAGTTCTGTGGTAGGCCAATACTCGAGATAGGTTTTAACGCACATCTAAACCAGATGGGAGCACCCGTTGAGATTCCACCAAGGATGCCTCCGGCGTGATTGGTGGTTGGTACAACAGTGCCGTTACGCACTTCGTATGCATCGTTATTCTCAGAGCCAAGGAGATTAGCAACATTCATGCCGGTACCAAATTCTATGGCTTTAACAGCGGGGACTCCAAAGACTGCAGCAGAGATGGTATTTTCAAGTCCATGGAAATGAGGGGACCCAATACCTGCAGGAACACCCGTTGCCGCACATTCTATGATGCCGCCAACAGTATTTTTCTCTGAGCGCAGCTGCGTAAGGAGTGGGCGGGTTTTCTCGCCAGCTTGAGCATCGAGGAAGGGAAGCTCTTGAGGGTCAGCTTGAAGTAGCTGATTCATTTGGTGAGCAAGTAGCTTATTGGCTTCAAGAGAGTTGTCTACCAGCTCAAGGGGAGTGTCGTTGACGTCCTTTATTTTGAGAACGTGAGCTGCAATAGCAATGCCTTGAGCTTGCAAAATCTGGAGCGCTATTCCTCCCGCAATGCACAGAGGAGCGGTGAGGCGGGCGGAAAAATGTCCTCCACCTGTTTGCTTGTACGAGTCTCCCCATTTTGCCCAGGCGGAAAAATCGGCATGTCCTGGTCGTGGGACAAGCTTTGTAGCTGCGTAATCTTGTGGACGAACATTTGTGTTAGGCAGCTCCACCGTGAGCGGAGAGCCATCCAGAATGCCTTCTGCTGAAATTCCAGAGATAAACTGCGGATTGTCAACCTCTTTACGTGGGGTATCCCACGGATGCGATGGAGATCTTCTTTGAAGGAATGCCTTGAGAGCTGCTAGATCAACCGTAAAACCAGCAGGTAAACCTTCAATGGTGCAGCCGATTTTTGGAGCATGAGACTCGCCAAAAATAGATACTTTTACCGTTGTCCCAAAAGTTGAGGTCATCATTTATGCCTCCATGCGGTGGCAGACGCCACCAAGCTGCTTAAAGTGCTCAAAGAAGAACGGATACGACTTGTTGATTGCCTCGGCATGGGTGATTATGACAGGACCCGTTGCATACGAAGCCAAAATAGTTGCCATCATCACCATGCGATGATCATTACACGAGTCCACAATGCAGCTGATGGGCTGTTTTCCTCCCGTGATAATAAGCTCCGTTTGATCTTCAGAGAGCTCAACGGTCACACCAAATGCCCTAAGTACGCTGCAGATACTTTGAACGCGGTCGGACTCTTTAAGATGAAGGCGCTGAATATTGGTAAGCCTACTTGTTCCAGGGATAAACGCAGCTAATGCAGCAAGTACCGGAGCAAGATCGCACACCTCGGAGACAGAAATGGTAAACGGTCGCAGGTGATCTATCATACAAGCTGCACCTTTTTGCTGGCGAGAAACACGTGCGCCCACAAGCGATAACACGGCCAAGATAGCTCTGTCTCCCTGGACACTTTGCATGGAGAGCCCTGTGACCTCTACGCCTTGCCCAATTGCACCTGCAGCAAGCCATGGTGCAGCGTTTGACCAATCTCCTTCGATTGAATAAACGCCTGGACAAACGTAGTGTTGAGGCTCAATGATGTAGGTGGCATTCTTTGCATCAAATACAGTAGTAACGCCAAAGTCTTTCAATACGTGCTCTGTGATAGCCAGATAGTCTTTTGACTGGATGGACCCTGTAATTTGTATCGTTGAAGATTCATTTAACAAAGGTAATGACAGCAAAAGTCCAGAAATAAATTGGGATGAGATATCTCCTGGTAGCTCAAATAAACCGCCAATAAGTTTGCCCGAAACCTCAAGGGTCTTCTCGTCTTGCCAGCTAAAAGACATACCATGGGCAGAGAGTTCTGAGACAAGAGGCTCTAGGGGTCGAGAAAAGAGTCTTCCTTCTGCAGAAATTGTGGCGTTTACGTTTAGCACCCCCAGAAGGGGGAGTAAAAACCTGAGCGTGGTGCCAGATTCTTTGCAGTTAAGTTGCACGTTTTGAGGGCGATTTTGCTCTTTTGCAGGGACAACTCTAAATCCCTGTTTAGTTCTAGCGATAGTGGTGCCTAAAGCTTTAAGGCAATCAACAGTTACTTGAATGTCCTCTGAGATGTAAGGACAGGTAATGTTAGTAGTGCCGTTTGCAAATGAAGCGCAGATGAGCGCGCGATGAGCGCATGATTTTGACGGGATGGCTTCTACCGTTCCAAACAAATCATGAGGAGTTATTGAAACATCCATTTTTCACACGCTCCGTAACTAATTGCTTGATGTAAGAATACCGCAGTTGAGTGTCGGAGAAGGATATGGTTAAAATTGTTTGAAGATTAAAGGAGGAAGCAAGTGAATAAGCCTTTTAGCGCCGTAACTCAGGTTTTACGTGGCTATACGTACAATCAGGTTAAAGCTGTAGTTGAGGTTCTTGTTGATTCTCCTGTACATAACGTTGAAGTAACCATGAACACTCCAGAAGCTGCCTCGTTAATTCAGAAGCTGTCCAGTGAATATGGTTCTGATATCAATATTGGTGCTGGTACCGTACTTACTCTTGAAGATCTGCGGACAGCTCATAAAGCTGGCGCCACGTTTGTTTTAGCACCAACACTGTTCTCTGAAGAGATGTTTGACTACTGCAAAGAGCATGAGATTTTGAGTGTTCCGGGAGCGTTTACGCCAACAGAGATTGCTCATGCATTTGCTCTTGGTGCAGATATTGTCAAAGTATTCCCCGCAAATGAGGTTAGTTATGGATACGCCAAAAAGGTATGTGAGCCTTTAGGAAACTTGCCTCTTATGGCGGTTGGTGGCGTTACAACAGATAATCTTGCTGAAGTATTTGCTGGCGGTTATGCCTATGTAGGAACTGCTAACGGCATCTTCAACAAAAACGATATCCTAGCTGAAGACAAGACTGCCTTAAACGAGTCAGTACGTAAGCTTGCAGAAGAGCTGGAGCGTCTAGGACGTTAGTCTTCTTTTGCTAGCTCAATCAGCTGTTTAAGTTCTGCAAATGATTTGCGCTCAATACGCACATCACCAATGCCATAGATAAGCGCCATATCAATTGAATTTGCGTGGCTTTTCTTGTCATGAAGTGCTGCGCTGTAAAGTTCTTCCACAGTAAATGAAGTGCTGGTAGGAAGGTTATAAGCTTGAGTGAGCGCGGCGATGTTCTCTGCGTCTTCAACAGAACAAAGACCAAGCTTGGAACAGGCTTTTGCCAACAGGGAAGTTCCAGCAGCCACACAGGAGCCGTGTCCAAGTTCAAAGTTGCTGAGCGTCTCAATAGCATGGCCAAGTGTATGGCCCAGATTGAGCAATTTTCTAGACCCTGCTTCTTTGAAGTCTGCTTCAACGATTGTCTTCTTTATTTCAATGCACTCTTGAATGAGCTCTTGTCTATGCGTCACGTCGATGACCTGCACAGGGTTTCTCGCCAAAGAGATTTTATTGAAGAGCTCATGTCCAGAAAGAACGCCATATTTAATAAGCTCTCCGCAGCTATCTTGCAAGAGGGGAGTCGGAATAGAGTTCAGCAGTTCAAGGTCAACAATAACGGCCTTGGGATTATAGAAGGCTCCAACCAGATTTTTCCCAAACGGTAGGTCAATAGCAGTTTTTCCACCAATTGAGGAGTCAATCATCGCTAAAAGAGAGGTGGGGATGTGTACGAGCGCACAACCTCGCATGTAGGTTGCTGCAACAAATCCCGCAAGATCACCAATAACACCTCCGCCAAATGCCACAACAATGTCTTCTCGCGTAAAACGGTTTTCTGCAAGGACGCTTACCAGCTTTTGATACGACTCAAATGATTTTGCGTGCTCACCTGTGGACACTGTGGCGGTTGTAACGGAGTAGCCAGCTGACTCCAACGAGGTAAGAAGCTCAGAGCCGTAGAGCTTGTTCAAATCTGGATGAGTGACTACAAGAATCTTTGACCCTGAGGTGCAGGAATGAATGAGCTTACCGGCCTGCGCAAGCAGGTGATGCCCTACATGAATTTGATATGAGTCGGATGTTAGGTCAACAGAAATAGTATTCATGAACTCCTCATTTGCTGGTTGAATTCATTTTAGCATGGGAAAATACCAGAAGAAAATTACGCAAACCGTTACAAAAGGCAGTAAGTAGGCTGGGGTATACTTATGCACCATGACTCCGTAGCTCAGTGGATTAGAGCGTTTGCCTCCGGAGCAAAAGGTCGTGGGTTCGAAACCCACCGGGGTCACCACGTGTAAAAAACCGGCCATCACTGACTGGAGATTGTTTATATGTCATTACAAGATACTGCAGGCAAGAGCAGTAAACGTTGTGAAGAAGCGTATGAAGGCTTGACGTCAAAAGAAGTTGCAGAAAGAGTATCTGCAGGTAAAGTCAATACTAATACAGACGTCAAAACCAAATCTATTGCTCAGATTATTGCAGAGCACAGCTTTACGCTCTTTAACATAGTTAATGTTTTGATGGCGCTGCTTGTTGTTGTAACGGGACAGTACAGAAATGCACTGTTCATGAGCGTAGTTCTTGCAAACTTGGTCATTGGTATTGTGCAAGAGATTCGTGCAAAACGCATGGTTGACCGCCTGTCTCTTATGACAGCTCAGAGTGTTTGTGTAATTCGTGACGGAAAAGATACCTTTATCAAACCAGACGAGCTTGTCATCGATGATCTTGTGCGCTTGAAGACGGGCGATCAAATTCCTGCTGACAGTATTCTTGTATCAGAGCACGTAAGCGTTGATGAAAGCCTTCTAACTGGTGAGGCAGAGCCCGTGCAAAAGACCACGGGAGACGAGCTTCTCTCTGGTAGTTTTGTCGAGAGGGGCAGTCTTGTTGGTAGGGTATGCCGTGTAGGTCAGGAAGGCTATGCTGCGCGTATTAACGCAGAAGCTAAGTTTGTAAAAGAGATCAATTCAGAGATTCTTACCACCATTAAGTCGATTATTCGCGCAGGTTCCATTGCATTGATTCCGCTGGGTATTGGTCTTTTTGTTCGTACCTATTTCATTGGTAACGCCGATTTAAATGAAGCGCTTCTTTCGATGATTGCTGCCGTTATTGGCATGATTCCTCAAGGACTTGTTCTTCTCACCAGCTCGGTTCTTGCTATTGCAACCATTAGGCTCGGCCAGAAAAATGTTTTGGTTCAACAGCAATACTGCATTGAAACGCTAGCACGCGTAGATACCCTTTGTTTGGACAAGACAGGCACTATCACCACGGGAAACATGGAAGTTGCTCGTGTTTTGGATGCTTCGTTTACACCAATTACTGAGGCCGCAGGCGCTCTACAAGCGGCTGTAAATGTTGTCGGCGCAAATAAAGATGATGCCAACGACACGGCTACAGCAATTCTTGCGTATGCATCCAAGCAGGGGATTCAAAGCAAGCGTCCTTCTCGCGTTGTGGCGTTTTCTTCTAAGCGAAAGTACTCTGGCTGTGTGACTGAGGACGGAGAGGCTTTTGTTATCGGTGCAGCTCAGTTTGTGCTTGGTCCTGAGGCGGCAGATGTAATTGCAGGCTCCGATGCCTTTGTATCTATTGAACGCGTGCTGGTTGCCTGCCGTGTTGATGGCTTTGATCAAAACGACGCTTTGCAGGGAACACCTCAGCTCTTGGGTTATGTGGTACTCAGAGACCAGATTAGAGAGACCGCTCCACAAACCATTGCGTACTTCCTTGAGCAAGGCGTTGACCTGCGCGTTATTTCGGGCGACGACCCTCGTACTGTCTCTGCTATTGCTGAGCGCGCGGGAGTCCCTCATGCCGACGGTTGGGTAGACGCAACTACGCTGCACACAGAAGCAGATATTGCTGCGGCTGTCGAGAAGTACCACGTATTTGGTCGCGTTACGCCAGAGCAGAAGCGTGAGCTTGTTATTGCACTCCAGAATCTTGGCCACACCGTTGCCATGACCGGCGACGGCGTAAACGACATCCTGGCTCTGAGGCAGTCGGACTGCTCTATCTCTGTTGCTTCAGGTTCTGCCGCAGCTAGAAACGTTGCAGAGATTGTTCTGGCAGATAATGACTTTGCGCACATGCCAGAAGTTGTTGCTGAGGGCAGGCGCTCTATCAATAACCTTCAGCGCTCTGCTGCGCTCATTCTTGTTAAGACGGTTTACACTGCAGCACTTGCGCTCTATTGCATCATTGCGCCACCGTATCCTTTTATTCCTGTTCAGATGTCACTGCTTTCATTTGCAACCGTTGGCCTACCATCGTTTGTGCTGGCGCTTGAGCCAAATCACGACCGTGTAAAGGGCAACTTCTTGGTCAACATTTTGCGCAAGTCACTTCCAGCTTCTATTGCGGTTATCATCACGCTTGCGCTCCTTATGACTGCAGGTCATCTGTTTAAGCTCAATTTGTCTCAGGTATCTACGATGGCGCTTATCACCACCGCAACAGTTGGTTTTGCATTGCTGAGAAGAATCTCTTTGCCGCTTACCAAGCTTCGCATTGCGCTTCTTGTCGTATGCATTGCCATTGTTGTTGGCGGATGCACGGTAGCGCAGGACTTCTTCCGTATTGCACCTCTCACCCCACGCATCTTGCCGTACTTGGCAATTTGTTTGGTGATTTCCGTTATTATCTTCAACAGAATTTCCGAGCGTTACACCCACAACTACACAAAGGATCGATTCTTTGACCTGGTTGTGAGATTAATGGGAGGAAAGTCAACTTATAGCTCTTCTGCTGATATAAACGATTAAACTGAAGCACAAGCAAAGAGTTGTGGAGGGTGTATGCGTTGTCCAAACTGTGGATCTGAGGTCGATGAAGGGGCTTTAACCTGCCCTCATTGTCAGATTGATCTAAGTTTGACCCAAAGGATTCCTGTTACTCAAGCTCATTGGTGCCCTCATTGTGGCGCCCTGGTGGCTGCCGGCGCAGAAAGCTGCCCAAAGTGTGGCCTTCCTTTACCACAGGCAGTGCCTGCTGCTCGTCCAGCTCGAGCTATCAGGCCCACACGCAACATCAAGCTTCCAGAGATTGACGCCGCTCCAGCATCTGGCGAGAAGACCGATCCACTCGCAGATGCAGACCCTAATGCATCCTCTTCTGTCGCAGCAGATTCCACTGTTCTGCAACAAATGCCAGCCGACAACGCTGACCCAGACACTACCAGCGCGTTTGCCTCGGTAAGTCGCAGGCCAGCTCCTCGCTTTGAGTCTGCAATCCCTTCCGAGCCTTCAAAAGAGAACCTCCCTGAAGCTGAAGGAATCCCTCGTACGCGCGTTATTCTGCTCTCAGCACTTCTTGTTACCTCGCTGGTAGTGGCTGCAATCTTTGTCATCACGCACCCGTGGGACCCTCAGGCAACCGACAATCGCGCAAAGGTTGAAGCGCCAGTCTCATCTACTCCTACCACCACTCCGGTTACGCACCTTACGGGTCAAGATACCAGTGCAACTCAGCAAAATACAAGTTCGGATGCTGTTTTTGACGCACTTGATAGTGATTATCAGAAGCTTGGAGACCTCTCAAAGCGTCTTGATGATAACGAGAAAACCTTTGATCAGCTTGCCATTACTGGCTCTGATCAGGAGCGCGCTGATGCTCAACAGGAAGCAGAGCAGATTTCGCTGGATATTAGTAATGTTATCTCTGACCTTTCTAGTCTTGATGACTCCAATGGAAACTATCGTCAGACTATTGAAAATCTCACCAAACTGGGTAACTGGCTTCGTAATCGCTCCGATGCTTTGAGCGAGGGATGGAAGCGCTCAGTTGCTTCTAACAATCCTTCTCAGGACAAAGACAATATCTTGGCGCCAGTTGATAACATCAGAGACTCCAGCGGCTCCAGCTCATACCAGAAACTTTTTGATGAAAATTACGTGAATTGGAAGCCACAAAAGCAGTAAATCTCTACCGTTCAGCTGCTTTAATTTCAAAAATCTCATCATACTGGTAAAATAATTAGGTTAGAAAAGAAGTTCTTTATTACTAAGGGTTTCTCGCGTTTTTTCTTCTCTTAGATGTAAAGAAGCTTGGAGGAATTATGTTTGGACTTGATCCATTGTATACACCAGCGCGCCAGGTTACTGGTACTGAGGTCGCCGTCTTTGATACCAACAAGGGAATCATTAAGGTTCAGCTTGACGGTAAGGGCGCACCTATTCATGTGGCAAACTTCTGCGAGCTTGCAGAGTCTGGCTTCTATGACGATACCAAGTTCCACCGTCTTGTCCCTGGCTTTGTTCTTCAGGGCGGAGACCCAAACACTCGTGAGATGAGTGTTGAGGATGTTGTGTTTGGCAACCCTGGTCCTGACGGAATTCCTGGTACCGGTGGTCCTGGTTATCGCATCAAAGAGGAGTTCACCACAAATCCTAACAACTCCCACGTTGACGGTGCCCTTGCTATGGCTCGTTCTCAAGATCCAAACTCCGCAGGTTCTCAGTTCTATTTCTGTCTTGGTCCACAGCATGGCTTGGATTCTGGATACACCGTATTTGGCACAACTATCGAGGGAATGGATGTCATTTCCCAGTTAAAGGTTGGCGATATCGTCAATTCCATTAGAATTGAAAACGCTTAAAGCCAAGTCGCACAGACTCTTGGAGGATATTGTGAATCAACAGGCATTTGAGTTAGGTAAATCTGCATATGATCAGGGCGACTGGTTTGTAGCTATCAGTCAGTTTGATGTGGCTAAAGAGCCAGGCGAGGTAAACGGTCAGATTGACCACCTTCTTGGAAACGCTTATATGAAGCTTGGACAGTTTGATTCCGCAGCTTCTGCTTACAAGTCAGCCCTTGCTGATGCTTCCTACGGCAAGGTTGGCGCTCTCTCTACTAATCAGGGTCGCGCACTTCTGGCTGCTGGTAGGGTACAGGAGGCTATTGCCGCCCTTACTAACGCTGTCCAGGACACCTCTTACGCAACTCCTTATAAGGCACAGCTTGCTCTTGGTTCTGCATACGAGAAGATCGGCGATATTCGCAACGCCGGCATTGCTTACAGAAACGCTGCAGTTGACGAGAAGAACCCTAATCCTTCATCAGCACTTTGCAGCCTAGGCGCATGCTTTATGGGTCTGAACAGACCTGTTGATGCAGTTGAGGCATATCGTACTGCTCTTGATTTTGCTAATCCTCTGGATAATTCCAATAAGATTTATGCAGATCTTGGTCTTGCATACGTTGCAGCTAATCGTATGTCTGAGGCAGTTGATGCATTCACTCACGCCACTGCAGACGGCAGCTTTGTTCTGGCTAATCAGCAGCAGTCTGCTTTTGATGCAGCTCGCAAGGCTATTACTGCAATGGCTTCTGGCAAGCCATCTGAGACTGATGCCTTCCTTCAGGCAGCTGGCTATGGTGCCTACGATCCACTGGATCCTACAGGTATGTCCGGCGAGCTCATCCCTTCTGCAGAAGATACTGGCTTCTTCCAGATTACTGAGCAGGAGATTATTGAGCAGGATAAGAAGGACAAGAAGATTAGGCGTAAGCATCGCCATACCGGCCTTAAGGTCTTTATCACTATTCTTATCTTGCTTATCTTGGCTGTTGGTGGCGCTGGTTATGCTTACTATCGTGGCTATGGATGGCCAACCCAGCAGTCTGTTGTTCAGGATATTTTCAACGCTAAGGCACAGGGCACTGATATTGGTCGTTATGTCTCTAGCTCTGTCTCTAGCACAACGCTTCAGCAGATTTCCAACAGTCTTCCATCAAGCTCCGCTGTCACCATCAACGGTGTCGACCAGAGTATGACTCACTCTACAGTTAATGCTTCTGTCAGTCTTTCTAATGGCGGCAACGTTGACTACACCATTGAGCTTGTCCGTGATGGTATTGGCTGGAAGGTTGCAAGCGTTACCACTTCATACGTAAGCCAGAATAACCAGAACTCCGGCACAACTTCTGGTACTAACGGCTCTAATTCGGGAACTACCTCTGGAACTAATGGATCTAACTCCTCAAATTCCTCCAATAGTTCCTCCAGCTCTTCAAAGTCTGGTAACTAGTACTAAACTGTTTTAACCGTTCTTTCTGCAGGATTATTACGCACACGCGTAGCACGTTTGATTGGATATCATGTCTATCTTCGATTCGCTCTTCGGAGAATATGGCGGAGACCTAGCCATCGATTTGGGAACTGCAAACACCCTTGTTGCAGTTCGTGGTCAGGGTATTGTCATCAATGAGCCATCGGTTGTTGCAATCGATAAAAGCGAGAGCCGCGTTTTGGCCGTTGGCGCTGATGCAAAGCGCATGATCGGTCGTACTCCTGGCTCCATCATTGCTGAGCGCCCTCTTAAAGACGGCGTCATTGCAGACTTTGATGTTACTGAGGTTATGCTTCGTTACTTCATCGAGAAGGCACGTGAGCGCAAATATCCTTGGTCACCACGTCCACGTGTAGTTGTTTGCGTTCCTTCTGGCGTTACATCTGTCGAGAAACGCGCTGTTTTTGAAGCAACTATTCAGGCAGGCGCTCGCCAGGCATTCTTGATTGAAGAGCCTATGGCTGCAGCTATTGGTGCAGACCTTCCAATTGAGGATCCTACAGGTTCCATGGTTGTAGACATCGGTGGCGGTACTACTGAGGTCGCCGTTATTTCCATGGGCGGCATTGTTGTCTCGCAGTCCATCAGAACTGCTGGTGACGAGTTTGACCAGACCATTCTTGAGCATGTTCGTGATGCGTATAACCTCTCTATTGGTGAGCGTACCGCAGAGGACATCAAGATTAAGGTTGGCTCTGCAGCTCCTCTTGCAGAAGAGCTTGACGTTGAAGTCAACGGTCGTGACGTCATGAGCGGTCTTCCAAAGACAGTTCGTATTGAATCAGAAGAGATTCGTCGTGCACTTGATCGTCCTCTTGATGAGGTTACCAAGGCTGTTAAAGATGCTCTTGATGTAACTCCACCAGATCTTGCTTCTGACCTTATGTACTACGGTATTTTGCTTACTGGTGGTGGCGGAATGCTTCGTGGTCTTGACCAGAGACTTCGTGAAGAGACTGGCGTGCCCGTTAACGTAAGCCCAACCGCGCTAGAAAATGTTGTTACCGGTTGTGCAAAGGTTCTTGAGGCTAACGCATTGTCCGGTGGATTTGTTCAGAGTGCAGGCCAATAAATATGCCATTGTCTAATCAGATCCAGGGTGCTTCATCAGGCCTTGGATCTAACAATAATAAGCATACGGGCGGCCGTAGTTTTATTATTCTTTCGCTGCTTTCAATTGTGTTATTGACGGTTAGCGCTCGTATGGGTGCAGGAGGACCGCTCGAGATGGTTCGAGGCGGCTTCTCTACTATTACCATGCCTTTTAGGATGGCAGGTTCTGCTATTGCTATGCCTTTTCAGGGCATCGGTAACATTTTTAGTAACTTAACAGCAGACCAGCAAACGCTCTCTGACCTTAAGGCAGAAAACGAGCAACTGCGTTCAAGAAACGCAGAGCTGGAAGAGACAAACCAGTCTACGCAGCGCCTGCAGGGTCTTCTCGACCTCAAAAATACCTATAACCTGCAGTCTACGGGCGCTCGTGTCATCTCTGGTTCTACTGACTCGTTCAATAACACCATTGTGATTGACAAGGGAACTTCATCCGGACTGGCTGTTGGCATGCCAGTTGTTGATAGCGGCGGCGTTATTGGCCAGATTATCGAGTGCGGTCCTACCACCTCTACCGTTCGTTTGATTACTGACGAGAAGAGCGGTGTGGCTGCTATGGTTCAAAGCAGCCGAGCTCAGGGCATGCTTATGGGTTCCGCTTCAAGGCAGATTACCCTTAACCTGATTAACACCAACCAGAAGGTTGCTGTAGGCGATACGGTAGTTACCAGTGGACTTGGTGGCGTGTTCCCTAAGGGTCTTCCTCTGGGTAAGGTTACCAGCGTTGAAGCAGCGCCAGGATCGCTCTATTACACCATTGTTATTGAGCCTTTTGGAAATGTCAGTACTAATGAAGAGGTAATGGTTATCACGTCTCTTTCTGAGGAGCAAAAAGCGACCGCAGATGATATTGCAGAGGCAGATAAGCAAAACACTCCAACAGCAACTAATTCTGACAGTAAGGATAAAGACTCCAAGGACGGATCTTCGGGTTCTTCATCAAGCAACTCTTCTGGCAGCGGCTCTGCCAACAACACAACAAATTCCCAGCAGAATGCAACGGTTGCTGCTCCAACGGGTAATACACAACATAACAGCGGAAGAACAGATTAAGGGGGATGTATGCAGGTTTCTGATAGAAATAAAAACACACGCAGCATCACCGTTCTTGCTGTTGTTTGCTTCATTTTGCAGATTATGCTTACACCACAGGTTTCTTTTGGTGGGGGAGTCATCAATTTTGCACTTATTTTCTCGGCAGCTATTGCCCTAAGGTATGGTGGCAAAACTGGCGTGATATGCGGCTTTATTGCTGGTCTTATTTATGATTTGACTTCTGCTAACCCTATTGGCCTCATGGCACTCTTGCTTGTGGTCAGTTCTTATTTCATGGGCCAAGAGGTAAGAGACAGAATCTCTGGCAATTTTGGTACCTCTATGGGCTTTGTTGCCCTTCAAACTTTTGGTGTCACCTTTATGTATCAGCTCATTAATTCTTTGATTGGCTCTGGTGGCAACTTCTTTGAGGGGCTGCTGTTTAAGTCTTTCCCCACCATGTTGTTTACCATTTTGGCAGCTCTGCCTGTTTTCTATGTACTTTCTCATTCCCAAAGGTCTCATTCATCTTTGGGCGGAACTTCGCTCTACCGCGGATCTCATCGAGCTCCTCAGCGCCTTAAATAAGGGGTTAGTATGAATTTCACCCTTGTTATCCTTGCTTGTTGCGCTGTTGCAGCAATTGGTTTGATCATTGTTTACCTCACCTTTGGTAGAAAAGACTCGCCGTTTACCTTTGATATTGGTGGCGGCGCTCCCAAGGCGTCTGGTGGTTCTGACGGCTCTGCCGAGAAGACCCTCTCGTCCAGACTTGTCGGATTTGCAATTGCTGTTGGCGGTATGTTTGCCGTGCTTATTGGTCGTCTTTGGACCATGCAGCTCTTATCGTCAGCTGACTATACTGAGCAAGCAGAGCGCAACCGTACGCGCACCGTTACTACCGCAGCTCCTCGCGGTCGCATTCTGGACAGAAATGGCGTGGAGATTGTTACTAACAGGCCAAGTCCAACGGTAGTAGCTCGAGCAGACGTTGCAGAAGACTACATTAAGCTGCAGATTCTTGCTAACCTCTTGGGTATGCCTATGTTGGCGGTGCGCAGAAAAATCATGGATACCTCTGATGGCGCTCAAGCGCTTCGCACGGTTTCTGTAGACGTTTCTAGGCGCGTAGTTGCCTATATTTACGCTCATGGCGCTTTGCTTGATGGCGTTTCAATTGAGGAGCGCACCCAGCGCGCCTATCCAAACGGTTCTCTTGCAGCTCATGTTGTTGGCTACACCGGAACCGTTACACAAGAGCAGCTTGAAAGCAGTAAAACTGCGGATGGCGGCTTTGTGTATGCCCACGGCGATATCGTGGGACAAACGGGTGTTGAGTATCAGTACGAGTCCGCTCTTCAGGGTGTTCGTGGTGAACAAACGGTATATGTTGACGCTGCTGGTAATGTTTTATCTCACTCAACGTCTATTGCTCCTCAGAGCGGCTCAGATGTTGTTTTGACCATTGATGCAAACATCCAAAAAGCAGCAGAAGCATCCCTTGTCAGTGTTATCAATACCGTTAGATCACAAGACTTCCAAGGTCGCAGTGCAAGTGTGGTGGCGCTTGATTGCACCAACGGTGAAGTTATTGCTATGGCAAGCTATCCAACGTATTCACCTTCAATGTTTGTTGGAGGCATTTCCAGTTCTGACTGGGATACGCTTTCTTCTGAAGAGGCAAACTATCCGCTGATGAATCGTGCAATTGCTGGACAGTATCCATCTGGATCTACCATCAAAGCACTTACTACCTTTGCCGGACTCAAATATGGCATTTGTGACGGAAATTCCAGCTGGTATTGCACGGGTTTCTGGACTGGTTTTGGTGAGCAATACGGCATGCACTGCTGGCTTCTTTCTGGCCACGGCACAGTTAATCTGATTACCGGTATTACCAACTCTTGCGATATTGTTTTTTATGAGATTGGTAAGGGCTTCTTCTATAACAACGATCATCCAGAAGGCATGCAAGAGACATTCCGTGCTTTTGGACTTGGCGCGCTTTCTGGTATTGATCTTCCAGAAGAGGCGTCTGGCCGTGTTCCTGATGCAGAGTGGAAGTGGAATTACTTTACCAGCTCGCCTGATGATGCTCGTAAGTGGCAGGGTGGCGACAACTGTAACCTTGCAATTGGACAGGGCGATCTTTTGGTAACCTGCCTCCAGATGGCAAATGCGTATTGTGGTATTGCAAATCGAGGTCCAATTTACAAACCACATGTTTTGAAGAGTATTAATGCCAGAAACGGAAATGGCTCTGTTATTGAGTATAAAAACGAGGTCATTCTGAGCCCAGAAGAAAAAGATGAGCACCGAGACATTGTTGCTCGAGGTCTTTATGGCGTTGTCTATGAGGAGTCCGCTTCTCAGACTATTCACTGGACCAACCTTGATGTCACGGTTAATGGCAAGACGGGTACTGCTGAGCAGCAGTCTATTGGCGAGCCAGTTGGTTGGTTTGTTGGCTACGCGCCTGCTGATAAGCCTCAGTACGTTGTTGCTGCCAATCTTGACTGTGCACCTTCTGGCGCAGGTTCTGGTATGTATATTGTTCGAGACGTCTTTGGTGCAATTTATAATCAGCCAGACAATGTTGGTAGGTAAGGAGGCGAGAAACCCATGGCACTTGATTCATCTGCAGTTACAAAACAGAGAATGAACTCTCCCTTTAGAAGGCGTGGAGGTATTCCTTCAGGCGGTCTTGCTAAGAAAGAGAGGCTTACTGGTAAGAATGTTCTGAACAATCTTTATCTAGCGCAGCTTGTTCCCGCGGCTCTTCTCGTCCTCATTGGTATTGTGGTTATTTGGACCGCATCAATGAACATTGCCGAAGCTAGTTTTCCTAGGCATCTTCTTGGTATTGGCCTGGGCCTTGTTTTTGCCACGCTTATGTGGCGCTATGACTATAGAGCACTAGCAAATATGACAAACGTGCTGCTTGTTGGTGTTGTTGTATTGATGATTTTGCCTAAGGTTCCAGGTTTTGGTGTCTCGGTCAAGGGTATGACTGGTTGGGTTAATATCCCGTTTGTTGGCTTTAGATTTCAGCCGTCTGAGCTGGGAAAGATTGTCACAATCTTCCTTATGGCTTCAGTGTGCGCTCAGTATAACGGCAAGGTAGAAACACTGAGAGACTATGTAAAGCTTTGTGGAACGCTGATGGTTCCATTTGGCTCCATTATGCTTTTGCCTGACCTGGGAACTGGTCTGATTATTTTGGTTATCGGAGCTACTATCATCATTTGTTCCGGCGCAAAACGTTCTTGGATTCTTGTGACCGTTCTGCTGCTTGTTGCCGTTGTAGCCCTTGTTGTTGTGACCTCAATGATTCCTGGTATTCCTCACATCCTTAAGGAGTACCAGATGAAGCGCCTTACCGTCTTTTTGGATCCATCCGTTGATCCGTCAGGAGATGGCTATAACCTGCAGCAGGCAAAAATTGCCGTAGGTTCAGGTGGCTTTATTGGAAAAGGACCAGGTAACGCTACACAGGCAAGTGGTCGATTCTTACCTGAAGCGCACACAGACTTTGTTTTTGCGCTCTTCTCGGAAGAGTTTGGCTTCCTTGGTGCATTCATTATGCTTTCACTCTTTGCGTGGATGATTTTTGCAACTATTCTGTTTGCTATGAAGACCGAGAATACCTTCTCTAAGCTGGTGCTTGTTGGTTGTGCAGCTATGTGGTCGTTCCAGGTTTTGCAAAACGTTGGTATGTGTATTGGTATCATGCCTATTACCGGTATTCCTCTGCCTTTTATCAGCTTTGGATCAACATCGATGATTGCGCAGCTTGTTT
This sequence comes from Atopobium sp., assembly GCA_018380095.1. GTDB lineage: Bacteria > Actinomycetota > Coriobacteriia > Coriobacteriales > Atopobiaceae > Lancefieldella. Next base: position 222,747 of record JAGZUI010000001.1, on the reverse strand, counting down.
CTGTAGGAATTGTCCAGTCAGTTTACAGACATAGAACTAAGGCGGCATAAGCTATGGCAAAAAGAAACAGCTTAGGCAAGCTTGCAACTTCTGTACTGCAGGAATTCCGCGGCTCGCTCTCATCTCTTGAGCCAACCTACACGCATATCTATGTTGATTCTCTTGCCTCTGAAGAGGCAATTCTTGCTGTTCATACGTATTTTATGCCAGAGAGAACAGATGCTACGGTACGTGTTTCTAAACTTGCCGATGGCGTCTCGTTTACCTCTGGTGGCACTGGTCGTGCGGGAAAGAACGCCGCTATTCCTGATATTGCGGTGATTATTCCTACACCAACATCACAGTACGAGGATGCTCTTACCATGTTGGTAAGTCATTCAATTCCATGTGCCGTGGTTGTTGAGTCTGCAGTTGAAGCTCCAAAAATTGCCGATACGCTCTACAACACAGGATTAATTAGCATCATTGCAGGTACTACTGAAGAAGTGCTCTTTGATCGACTCTCTTCATGGATTGCAACGGCAACAGAAAAATCAGTCTCTTTTGCGGCAGCGTATCCTCTTTGTAGAACTCAAGTAGTCAAACAGATAACTGCTGCTTGCGCTAAAGAAAATGCAGCTATTGGAGCTGTGGCGATTGTCCCTGGCTCTGATATGCCGCTGATGACTGCACGTCAGATCAGACTGGCACTTGATATTACCGCTGCTTATAACATCAATATGAGCGTTGAAACCATCGCCGAACTTCTCGGTGTTGTAGGCGCGGGCTTTGGATACCGTACGGTTGCACGCACGGTCGCAGGCACTGTTCCTGGATTTGGCTGGGCACTCAAGGCGGGCATGGGATACGCAGGAACTCATACGACCGCTCGCGTCATTCACGCGTACGCTCGCAAAATTGCCGAGAAACGCGACGGGGTAGCAGCTGATTCTACCAAGACCGGTGCTTCGAGCGCTTCCACAGACAACAGCGCAACAGTAGATACAAATTCACAATCAAATACCGTAGAGATAGCAACCACACAGTCCCTCGCCAAAAGATAGAAAGTAGACTATCGTGCGTGTTAAACGAGAAAATCTCTTCCATCTCATCGAGCCCATGCTTCCACATGTCGAGAAACCCTCAAGATATTTGAATCACGAGTGGGGAGCGGTAGAGGCGCAAGAAGGCCCTTTTCACGTTTGTATGGTTTACGCCGACGTGTACGAGGTAGGTCAGCCTAATCTGGGCATCGCTATTTTGTATAACGCTCTGAATAAGGCACCTTATATTTCTTGTGAGCGCGCCTATCTGCCTTGGACTGATATGGCAACTCTCATGCGTAAACGCAATGTTCCTTTGCTTTCTTTGGAGGGTGCCGCGCCTTTAGCATCTTTTGATGTGGTGGGCTTCACCCTTGCGCATGAAATGATTGCTACCAATATTATAGAAACGCTTGACCTAGCAGGTATTCCAAAGCTTTCCGAAGAGCGTGATGAAGAAGATCCACTTATTTTTGGTGGCGGTCCATCTGTTTGGAACTCAGAACCCGTGGCTCCGCTTTTTGATGCCATTCTTTTAGGTGATGGCGAAGAAGCGCTGGTAGAGATGTGCGAGTGCGTAAGAACTTCCAAGCTAGACGGGGTTTCTCGCCAAGAGATTTTGCATAGGTTGTCTCAGATTCAGGGTGTCTACGTGCCATCGCTCTATCAGATTGTGAAGGACGACACCGCAACACGCTGGGGTTATGCGGTTCCTAAAGAGGGAAGTGACGCTCCAAGCGTGGTGTATAAGCGCTGTCTGCCAGATCTTTCGGTGACTGACCCTGTGGCTCAGCGCATTGTTCCGTATACCGAGATTGTGCAAGACAGGCTGGCGCTTGAGATTCAGCGCGGATGCGCTCGTGGATGCAGGTTTTGTCAGGCTGGTATGACCTATCGACCTGTTCGTGAGCGCCCGGCTCAACAGATTGTTAAAGCAGGTGAGGAAGGTCTTCTGAAGAGTGGCTATGATGAGGTTTCGCTCACGTCGCTCTCTACAACAGATCACTCTCAGTGTGGCTATATTCTTCGCCGTATGAATTCTGACCTACGTAAACGTGGCGTGCGCATCTCTATTCCGTCACAGCGTATGGACGCGTTTGGCGCGGAGATGGCAGACGCAGTTTCTACTTCAAGGCGCGGTGGCCTGACGTTTGCGCCAGAAGCAGGCTCACAGCGCATGCGTGATGTTATCAACAAGAACGTCACCGAGGATGATCTTGAATCTGCGGCAAGAAACGCGTTTGAAAACGGTTGGCGCCGCATGAAGCTCTACTTTATGATGGGCCTTCCAACCGAGACTGACGAGGACATCCAAGCTATTCCTGCAGTTGCAAAGCGTATTTTGGACATCGGCCGAGAAATTGGCGGCAAGGGCGTTACGGTTTCTGCTTCTGTTGCCGTATTTGTTCCCAAGTCCTACACACCATTCCAGTGGGTTGGTCAGATTTCTCGTGAGGAAGCCCAGCGTAGGCAGCAGTTATTACTGTCTTCTAACCACGATAGGGGACTCAAGATTGCCTATCATGATTCTGGCACTTCGCTGGTAGAAGGCGCGCTGTCAAAGATGGGCCGCGACGGCTTTGATCTGATTTACCAGGCATGGGAAAATGGTTGCAAGTTTGATGCGTGGACCAGTGAGTTTAACCTTGATGCTTGGAATGCAGCTGCAGAAAGTCTGGGTTTCTCGCTCTCTGAAATTGCAACAGAAACCTTTGATATCCAGGCAAAACTTCCATGGGATCACACGTCTCCTGGCGTCTCCAAGGGGTATTTACAGCGAGAATATCGCAAAGCGATGGACGAGGTCACCACACCTGACTGCACGTTTACCTCTTGTACGGGATGTGCGGTATGCCAAACCTTAAAGGTTGACAACGTTTTGATGGGGGTGCGCTCATGACAGATACGCAGATAGAGAGCGTAGCTCCTGAGGTGGTTGAACCGGCGAAGAAAGATTGGCGCGCTGGTAGACCGCAGATTCAGCCAGAGATTATGACGGAGCGCGGAGCAGAGATTTTTAGGCTTCGCGTGGCTTACAAGAAAGACAACCGCCTTGCGTTTTTAGGACACCTTGAGCTTATTGGTACCATTGAGCGCTGTGTTCGCCGAGCTCAGCTGCCGTTTAGAGTAGGTAATGGCTTTGCAAAGCGCATGGGCGTTCAGTTCTCTCAGGCGCTTCCCGTTGGCGCTTCGTCTGAGGCGGAGTACTTTGACTTGAAGCTCACAAAATACGTGGACCCGGATGAAGCATTAGAGAGGTTGTTGTCGGCTACGCCTCCCGCGCTTGCTCCGTTTGCTGCCAGCTACGTTGATCGGTCGCTACCAGCGCTTGAAGCATGGTTGAATGCCGCTCATTGGAGATGTGACATTTTGGGAGAAGGTCTTAGGTCAGATGCGCTGCGTTGGGGGTTTGAGGATCTTCTCGCCAAAAAAGAGCTGACATACATGCGCGGAGACAAGCAAAAAGTGGTCAATTTAGAGACAACGTTTGCGGGCTATAAGATTTCTGAGAGCTCATCTGAAACGTGCATTTCATTTGAGCTTGATACACTCCAAGATCCAAGAGCAGCGCTTAGACCTGCAGTTTTGATTTATGAGGCTCAAAGAATTGCAGCTCAAGCTGGAGTGGATGGCCTACAAGGCATTGACTCGTTGAAGGTGTGCCGAGTCTCACAGGCACACGTTTCAGAAAATGGACTCCTTGTGAAGCCTCTATAACATGTAGTTTTGTCTTGGAATTTTCTGAAATATGCAGTAGACTATTTCGAGTTGTGTTTCTCGCCGAGGGACATGGGACACCGACAGTTTCCCGCGGATGCCACAGGTCACGGCGGCGAAGATCTTTGCTCGGATCTTCAGAAATACAAAGATAGTATTAATCGTTGCAAGAATCAGCAATGAAGGGTTACACACATGTACGCAATCGTAGCAACTGGTGGCAAGCAGTATAAGGTTGCCAAGGGCGACGTAATCAGCGTCGAGAAGCTTGATGCGCAGCCTGGCGATAAGGTAAAGCTTGATGTTCTTATGCTTAACGACGGCAAGAAGGTTGTTGCTGACGCTGCCACTCTTTCCTCTAAGAAGGTTACCTGTGAGGTTCTTGAGCAGTACAAGGACAAGAAGGTCCTCGTCTTCAAGTTCCACAAGCGTAAGCGCTATCACCGCGCCAACGGTCACCGTCAGAACCTTACTAAGCTGAAGGTTACCGCGCTCCCTACCGCTCGTAAGGCTGCTGCTAAGGCATCCGACGAGTCTGCAGAGTAATTGGTCACTTCTGATATTGAGATAGGCAGGTAGCATTTATGGCACACAAGAAAGGTCTCGGCTCTTCCCGCAATGGTCGCGACTCACAAGCACAGCGCCTTGGCGTTAAGATTTACGGTGGTCAGGCAATCAAGGCTGGCCAGATTATCATCCGTCAGCGTGGTACGCACATCACTCCTGGCGTAAACGTTGGTCGCGGCAAGGATGACACTCTCTTTGCACTTTGCGATGGCGTTGTTGAGTTCAAGAAGGGTGCTAAGCACGTCGTTAACGTCGTTGCTGCTGAGGCATAAGTTTTCTTGAACATTCGCAGTTCATTCAAGGGGTCCTTCGGGATCCCTTTTTTGTTTCTCGCGGTATCTTACGCGTACCGTTCACAGTTTCTAATTTGTTTCTTAATGTATTTCTTGACACAATCTGACAAAGTAATGGTATTCTTCTTACATTGCAATTTACGCTCTTGGGAGGAGGACATATCATGCGCGCTACATGCACTCAGCAGTGGTGGTGGAACAACTTGTCTTTCTCCGGTCAGCGATGAGTTGCTTCTGCATACGCATTTAGAGGCTCTCGGGTGACCGAGAGCTTTTTTTGTGCGTACGTTTCTTGCTAAATCCGGATGGCGAGAAACCCGTGTTGTTAAAAGTTTTATTTGTACGTTTTAGTTTTGCGTTAAAGGAGTTTGTATGTCTACAGAAAATCTCAATGAAGGTAACGCCGCAGGCACAGAGACAGGATCTGCAGAGCAGGCACCACGTGTTGTTGCTGTTTCAAAAAATGCAGGAGTATTGGACGTTACTTCTCTAGTCCTTGTTGCCGTCCTTATTGCTGCTGGTTTTATTCTTAACCTGACTGTTGGTAAGGCAATTAGTGCTATTGGAATTGGTCCAGAGTTTATTATTTCTTCGTTCTGCCTGGCTATTCTTTTGCTTAAGCCAAACGCTGTTCAGAGCCTGGTAATTGGTCTTATCGCAGCTACCGTTATTCAGCTCACCACCTCTGTCCCTGGTGCTGATTTTGTTGCAGAGGGCGCAGCTTCACTTGTTATGTTTGCCTTCACAAAGTCCGCTCTTGCAGATAAGCCAGTAATGCCTGCAATTGGCTCTTTTGTAACCACACTTATTTCTGGCCTCATCTTTGCTGCCATTGCTATTCCAGCCAAAGGTGCAACTATTGAGCTTTTCTACGTAATGCTTCCTGTCATCGTGGGAACTGCATTCTTTAATGCTATTGTTGTTCAGGTTCTTGCGGCTCCTCTTAAGAAGGTTTTGGGTCGATAAGTTCTTAGATACGCACTTATTTCCTGGAGAACACTGTGTCTATTATTGAAGTTCAATCTGTGTCATATAGCTATCCTGATAGCTCAGTGCACGCTCTGAATGAGCTGTCACTGAGTGTTCAGGAGGGTGACTTTGTAGGTATTGTTGGTCCTTCTGGCGCAGGCAAGTCCACGCTTGCTCTTGCACTTTCCGGCGCTATTCCTCATCACTTCAGAGGAAGTTTCTTTGGAAAGATTCTTGTTGCTGGAATGGATACCTGCACAGTTGCGCTGACTGATATCTCTAAAATTGTGGGTTCTGTAACCCAGGATATCAACGCGCAGATGGTTGCTTCAATTGTTGAGGATGAACTTCTTTTTGGTCTTGAGAACTTTGAGGTTCCTCATGCAGATATTCCAGAACGCATTACCTATGCTCTAGAGACAGTTGGTATTGCTAACCTCCGCTTTAGAGAGATTGCTTCTCTTTCTGGTGGACAGATGCAAAAGGTTGCTATAGCAGCACTTTTGGCGCTTCAGCCACAAGTTATGGTGCTTGATGAGCCAACAGCTGCTTTGGATCCAACGTCGTCCGAGTTAATCTTCCAGACCCTTTCAGAGCTCAACAAAACCAAAGGCATTACGGTTGTGGTAATTGAGCAAAAAGTGGGTCTTCTCGCTAAGTATTGCTCAAAGATTGCCGTTATGGACAAGGGCTCCATTTGTGCATACGGTAGCTGTGAGGAAGTGTTCTCTCAGGTAGATTTACTGCAAGAGGTTGGCGTTGATGTTCCTCGTTGCGTGCGCGTCTCAAAGGGCGTCTATGAGCTCTCCCATCAGTCTGAGTATGCTCACTTGTTATCTGAGGCGAACAGAGCTGTCTGCGATGAAACTGCGCTATCAGTTCAGTCAGCCGCCAAGCAGCTTGCGTGCTGTGTAGGCGCTCTCCAGCATCGCAGCATTTCTCTTACAGAGGGCTCTCAACCATTAGCTACTAATGACGTTGAGTTAGCAGGGGAGACGCATCTTCCAAAAATAGATGGCCCTGTGATCGCTGAATCGAGCGGGCCTTTTGACAGAATTGGTGTTCTTCAAGACGCTGACCAGCCAAGCACTCAGTCTGTTCTTGATGTTATTGATGCTACCTTCAAATATCAGGGGAGTACTGATGGCGTTGAGCGCGTCTCCCTCACCTTGCGCCCTGGCGAGCTTGTGGCACTCGTCGGCCAAAACGGTGCAGGTAAAACAACTCTAACTAAGCTGGTAAATGGCCTGTTGCGTCCTCGATCTGGAGATATTCAGATTAAGGGTGCATCGTGCAAGGATTGGAAGACGTCGCAGATTGCTCAACACGTCTCTACGCTGTTCCAAAATCCCGATTACCAGATTTGCAAAGAGAGTGTCCTTGAGGAGATTGCGTTTGGTCTTGAGCTCAAGGCTGCGTCTGCAGAAGATGCGCGCAAGAAAGCGCTTGAAGTAATTGATCGCATGGGGCTTGATGCGGACGCGTCGCCGTTTATGCTTTCTCGCGGTCAGCGTCAGATGGTAGCACTTGCATCTGTGGTTGCCTGCGAGCCAGATATTCTTGTGCTTGATGAGCCAACTTCGGGTCTGGATTACAAAGAGTGCATGCAGGTCATGAATATGGTCAAATCACTGTGCGAGAAAGGCTGTGCAGTTCTTATGGTCTGTCATGACATGGAGGTTGTGCTGGACTTTGCCACAAGAATTGTCGTTATGGCTCATGGTAGCGTGTTAGATGATGGAGAAGTTACACAGATCTTCTCGACAGATGAGGTTTTGAAGGAAGCGTATGTTGAGGCTCCTCAGATGATTCAGCTGTCAAAGCTTGTAGGGGAGCATGTGGATTCATCATTTGCTGAGCTTAGCAGTGCTTCAGAGGTGCTTGACGCATTGCAGCATCAGTTTGAGATTGCTCGTATTGCAGCAACGCTTAATGGTAAGGAGGCTCCTCGTGGGTAGTGTTATTGATTACACCGAAGGAACAAGCTTCCTTCATAAGGCAAATCCTGTGGCCAAGCTTGTGTTTGCGCTTGAGCTCTTTGTGGCCGCCTTTGCCGCCCAAGGAACGCTTGAGGTGCTTGCAGTGCTCGCGCTCACTATTTGCGTGGGAGTTGTCTCACAGAATGCTCAGAAGACTTTTAAGCTGGTATTTGGCTTTGCTGTCTTAGGTCTTATCTTGTGTGTTGTACAGACGCTTGTTGCCCCTGCTGGTCAAACGCTCTTTTTATTCATCACGGTAGGTGGTTTGGAGCGCGGCTTTAACGTTGCCCTAAAAACAATTGCGCTGGCACTGCCGCTGCTTTCTATGCTCTCGCTTATGCGCGTAGAAGACCTCATGAATGCGCTGGTAGAAGTCGCGCATGTTCCTTATCCTTATGCGTTTACCATTGCAACTGTTTTGCGCTTTGTGCCTGTCTTTGCTTCCGAGATGAACCATATTATGGAGGCTCAGATGGCTCGTGGCGTTGAGTTTGATACCAAAAATCCAATTAAGAAGCTCCAGCTCACCATGCCTTTGATTGTTCCTTTGTTGGTAAGTTCCGTTAAAAAAGCTGATGCTTCGGCACTTGCAGCTGAGCAACGAGGTTTCTATTTAAGGAACGCTTCATCTGCATTTAAACGCTATCCTTTGGCTCCATCAGACTTTGCTTTGATGATTCTTGGTGTTGCAGTAATTGTTGTTATCCTCGTGTTCTCATAAGAACTTCTCGCGTTTTCACTGTGCTTCGCTGGTAAATGCCGTAACATTAAGGTATTAGAAGGAGGACACGTGGAAACTTTCACTGATCTTTGTCATATCAACGTTAAAGGTGGAGACGGCGGTGCAGGCTGCATGTCTTTCCGCCGAGAAGCATATGTTCCAAAAGGCGGTCCTGACGGTGGCGATGGCGGTCACGGCGGCAATGTTGTCATTGTTGCAGACGCGCAGCTTTCGTCCCTGATTGATTACCGCTACAAACATCACTTTAAAGCAGAGCGCGGCACCCATGGTAAGGGAGCTCGCCGCCATGGTTCTGACGGACAAGATTTGCTGCTCAAGGTACCTCTGGGAACCGTTGTGCGCGAGCTTGATCCAGTTACACAAGAGCCACTCTACGAGATTGCCGATCTTACTTCTCCCGGTGAGCAGGTAGTTGTTGCTCCTGGTGGCAATGGTGGCCGCGGTAACATTCACTTTGTCACCTCAGTGAGGCGTGCACCGGCATTTGCCGAGAAGGGCGAGCCAGCCCAAGAGCATTGGATTGAGCTAGAGATGAAGCTTATGGCAGATGTGGCCTTGGTGGGCATGCCTTCTGTTGGTAAGAGCTCTCTTATTGCACGTATCAGTGCAGCTCGTCCAAAGATTGCTGACTATCCTTTTACCACCCTTGTTCCAAACTTGGGCGTTGTTCGTGCACAGAACGGTCAGTCGTTTGTCTGCGCGGACGTCCCTGGTCTTATCGAGGGTGCCTCTGAGGGTAAGGGTCTTGGTCATCAGTTCCTTCGCCATATTGAGCGCACAGCGCTTATTGTCCATATGGTCGATGTTACCGGTGGCTATGAAGGTAGAGATCCTGTAGAGGACTACCACGCTATTAACGAGGAGCTTAAAGCGTACGCTTCAAAGCTGGCTGACCGCCCTCAGATTGTAGTAGCAAATAAATGCGATATGCCTGGTACAGAAGATGCTATTGAGGCTCTCAGAAAGGCTGCAGAAGCTGATGGTATGACTTTCTTTGCCATCTCTACCGTAACAGGTTTAAATCTTGATGATTTTGTTACTACCTGTGCTGCAGAAGTGGCAGAGCTCCGCAAAGAAATTGCCATTACTACGCCAACGGTTGACCGCAGTGAGGCTTGGGAGAACCAGCGACTTCGTCGTGATAACAAACTTCGCATTGAGCGAGAAGAGCGTCATGCATGGCGTGTCTCTGGCGGCCAAATTGAGCGTATGGTTATTCAGACCGATTGGGACAATGATGAGGCTGTGGCATATCTACAACGTCGTCTTGATCGTATGGGTCTTGAAGTACAGCTGGCAAAGGCTGGTGCAGTTGACGGCGATGAGATTCGCATTCTTGAGCTCACCTTTACCTATGAGGATCCAAATAAACCAAATACAGATGGTATAGAGATTCCTGATGAGGACGCCTCAGACCAGCAATTCGAAGATGTTGAGTTTGAAGAGGCTCCATCTGATGCGTCTCATGTAGCTGAGGCTTCTTCAGAAACTGAGTAGAGTATGGCAGCCGACGTCTTAAATAACATGCACCCTGGCCTGCCTCGTTTGGGACAGGATAAAAACCGCACCTATCGTCTGGGAATCATGGGTGGAACCTTTGACCCCATTCATAACGGTCACTTGGTAGCCGCTGAGCAGGCATATGATGATTTGGATCTTGATGTGGTTGTCTTTATGCCTGCTGGTCGCCCTGCGTTCAAACAAAATAAGGGAGTTACCAGGGGAGAAGACCGTTACTCAATGACGCTTCTGGCAACCTCAGATAATCCTCATTTTGTTGCTTCTCGTTTTGAGGTGGATTATGAGGGCATCACCTACACCGCTGAAACGCTCAGAAGATTGCGTAAGGTATATCCCTCTAACGTTGAATTTTTCTTTATTACTGGTGCAGATGCAATTGCTGATATTGTCACCTGGAAAGATGCACAGACCGTAGCTGAGCTTGCTCACTTTGTTGCTGCAACGCGTCCTGGTTATGAGCTGAGTCGTGCTCAAAAGGTTATTGCAGACTCACTCTATGACTTCAAGGTAACCTATCTTGAGGTTCCCGCACTAGCAATCTCATCAAGCTACTTGCGTAGTAGAGTTCAAAATGGTCAGAGCCTCAGATATCTAACTCCCGATTCTGTAACAGGTTACATTCACAAGCATGGGCTTTATGGCGCCGACACAACGCCACTCAATTAAGTGGTCAAGCCAAAGCGACCCGCTGCTCAGATTGACATACGCTCGTATCAGGGCAGTGTCAAACAGGTGGAGATCAGGTTTGACTCAATAATTTGTAGGACATAATGGAAAGAACACTTATAGCAAAAGATATTGTCTACACCGCAGAACAACAGGCGCTCATTGATCAGCTTGAGTCTGATTTGAAGAGTCATATGTATCACAAGAACCCTAAGCGTTTTGCGCATTCTATCTCTGTGGGACATTGTGCAGAAACGCTTGCGCAGGCTTATGGTGCAGATATGTTGAGCGCTCGCGTTGCAGGTATTTTGCATGATTGGGAGAAACTTCTTCCTGATGCAGAAACCATTGAACTGGCAGAGCGCTTTCGTATCCAGACAGAAGCTCCTTATCAGAAAATTGTTGGGCTCTTACATGGTCCTCTCGCCGCAAAAACGCTACCAGCCATCTATCCTTGGCTTTCTGAGCAGATTCTCAGCGCCATTCAGAAGCACACTGCGGGCGACCGCCAGATGAGCAAGCTAGACAAAATCTTGTATGTAGCTGATCTTATTGAGCCTCTGCGTCCAAACTTTACATCGGTCGAAGAAGCAAGAAACGTATATTTACGTGGCGGTTCTCTCGATGAGCTTTATGAGACGGCGTTTTGTAGCGTTATGATGTATGTGATTTCATCAAGGAGTTATTTGTATCCAAACTCAATTGCCCTATACAATGAGATGATTGAGAAGACATCTAAGTAGCCTGGCTACATGAGAAAACGGAGAAATTCATGGCTGTAACTTCACTTGAGCTTGCAAAGACTGCTGCAATTGCAGCAGATCAAAAGAAAGCTGAAGATATTCTGGTACTAGATCTAACTGGTCTCAGTGATGTTTGCGATTACTTTGTTATCTGCACTGGTGGAAATGCTCGTTTGGCTGACGCTATTGTTGATGAAGTTCGCGAGAAGGTCACGGCAAACTGCGGCATTCGTCCAATTTCTACTGAGGGTCGCGACGGTCTCAATTGGATTCTTATTGATTACGGTTCAGTTGTTGTTCACGTATTCCAGCCTGAGGTAAGGTCCTACTATCGTCTTGAGCGACTTTGGGCGGACGCTCCTCGTGTAGAGCTAGATATTGAGGGCGCTATGACTTCTGAGATTCCTTATGCCGATCTTCCAGAGGATACTTTGGCTCCAGCCTTTGAGCTTTCCGAGGATGACCTGGTAGACAATCTTCCAGAATCTGCTGATCCTACTGAGTAGGTTGAGCGTCCTAGATCTGCTCGTTTTTGCCTGTAGGCATGGTGTCTGAAACGCGATGCTCAAAGCGTAGGTCTCTACCATACTGCACAGCATCTGCGCCAAATTTATCTTTGAGTTTATCGGTTACCTCGGAGAGATGACGTAAGTCACTCCGAGGTTTCTTTTTTGTTGCGGGTCCAGAGGCTGCCACATCAAACGTGTCTTCAAATTGATCAAAAAGAGACGTTTGAACAGGCTTACTCTGTGTCTCATCTGTAAATGAACTAATGCCAACACCAAGAAGTCTTACTGGTTGGCCTTCTTTCCAAATGGTTGAAAGAAGGCCAACGGCAATCTCTGCAAAGAGATGTTCATCATCAGTTGGAGTAGACATTCTTTTTTGAGCGGTATGAGACTCTGTTGCAGAAGCTTTTACCTTAAGCGTTACGGTATAACCTTGTAACTGTTTGCGGCGAAGACGTCTGCCTACTACACCAGAGATGTGTCTGATTGCTTCTTCTATTTCTTGTTTATCAAACAAATCTGTTTCAAAGGTTCTCTCGTTAGAAACAGACTTAACATCGCGAGGTTGAGCAGCTTCATGAACCTCTGAAATTTCTTTTCCCTGCGCGCGCAAAATCATCTTTGAGGCAGTATTGCCTACAAGGGAAGTGAGATACGTTGCATCTGCTCTTGAGAGTTCTCCAAGCGTTTTGATTCCTTGCTGATGAAGAGTTTTTGCCATAGCAGGACCAATGCCGCTCATTGCCTCAATGGGCAGTGGTGCTAGAAAGCGGCCCTCTGTACCAGGAAAGACCGCAGTAAGACCTCGAGGCTTTTCTTGTTCAGAAGCAATCTTGGCAATTGTTTTATTTGTTCCTAGTCCAATGGAGCAGGTAATACCTAGTGCTGCAACTTTCTTTTGTATGCGCTTACAAATTTCTAAAGGATTTTCTTTAGAAAATCTTCCAGGAGTAATGTCAAAAAATGCCTCATCAATAGAAACTTGTTCAACAAGGGGAGTCTCATCTTTGAGAAAACCCATAACAAGAGTGCTCATTTCTGAGTATCTGTCATAACGTCCTGAAGTCCAAATTGCATGAGGACAAAGCCTTACTGCAGTAGCTGAAGGCATGGCAGAATGAACGCCATACTTTCTTGCTTCATAAGATGCGGTTGAAACAACGCCCCGTTTGTGAGGAGAACCTCCTACAATTACAGGTTTTCCACGCCACTCAGGATGATCAAGTTGTTCTACAGATGCAAAGAACGCATCTAAGTCAAGAAGGCCAATAGCCTTACCATGCCATTCAAAATCACACGATTTACGTGCGGTTTTATCTGATATGTTCTTTGACGTCTCCATAGATATAGTGTATACTTTTTACGTAAATAGAACAAGTGTTTCATACATAAATTACGAGTACTTTTTGAAGAGAACAAATTTATACTTTTCGAGGTTAACGCGTTGTTGTACACTTGTAACCCGATTTGTGGCTTTGCGGTGCAGCCCATCTAACATCCGAGGCACCGCTCGTATGGAGGAGTTTTCATTGGCAGTTAAGATTCGTCTGGCCCGTCACGGTGCCAAGAAGCGTCCGTACTATCGCGTAGTTGTCGCTGATGGTCGCATGCCTCGCGATGGTCGTTACATTGAAGAAGTCGGTCGTTATAACCCACTGACTAGCCCAAAGACGATTGATATCAACCTCGAGAAGGTTGACGAGTGGGTAGCAAAGGGCGCTCAGCCAACAAGCGCAGTTTCTCACCTCATTGAGATTGCTCGTACTGGTGCTCCAGTTGCAGAGAAGAAGACCAAGCTCTCCAAGAAGGCACAGGCAAAGGCTGCTGCAGCTGCAGAGGCTGCTGCTGAGGCTGCTGCCGCAGCTGCTGAGGAGTCCGAGGCTCCAGAGGCTGAGTAAATCGTGTCTGAATTCACAGAGCCCACTGAGGTAGACGCTGTCGATCAAGACATTCAGGAGATGCCTTCTGACAAGGTTGCTGACCTTGTTGAGTACATCGTTTGTGGTCTTGTCGATAATGAAGATGCTGTTGCACTCGACGTCACCGATCGCGAGGATGGAGCCTTGATTGAGGTTTCTTGCTCTGAGGAAGACGCTGGACGTGTCATCGGCCGCAAGGGTAGAACCATTAAGGCTATTCGTACTTTGGCTCGTGCTCTTGGCCAGCGTGTTGGCACCTCTGTTGATGTCGAGGTTGTAGGCTAATTTTGCGTAAACACTGGCGAGCAATTGCTCAAATTGTTAAAACGCATGGTAAAAGAGGGGAGGTTGTGACGGTTCCCGTTCACAGCCTTCCTTCTCTTATAGCTGAAGGCATGACAGTTGTTCCTGTTCCGCCTGCACTTAAAGGCCCAAGGCAGTTCTCAGTTGTCTCTGTTGAGTCAGATGACAGAGAAGGTAGTCTTGTAACTTTTGAAGACGTAACTACCATCTCAGACGCTGAAGAGCTTGTGGGTAAAACGCTTCTGGTAGAAGAAGATTGTCTTCCAGAAAACTTTGGTCTGGTAAATGTTTCTCTACTTGTGGGTAGAGAAGTACGTGATACAGAACATGGTTTTCTGGGTGAAATTACAGAAGTTCTTGTTGGACCTACACAAAATGTGTGGGTAATAGAGGGGCCTTTTGGACAGGTGCTGATGCCTGCCGTGGATGAATTTATCAAAGAGGCCCCAGCCGAGGGCTCCATTACCGTCTCAATTCCTCAGGGCCTTCTTAGGTTAGGTGAGTAGCATGCGTCTAGAAACGCTCTCAGTATTTCCTGAGGTCTTCTCGCCCTATTTAAATGCTTCCATTATGGGCAGAGCTCAAAAGGCAAATATTTTTGAGTTCTATGCGCATGACTTGCGTGACTGGACGCATGATAGGCATCGTACGGTAGATGATGCTCCTTTTGGTGGTGGACAAGGCATGCTTATGAAGCCTGCTCCCATCTTTGAGGCAGTTCGTGAGATTTCTGATCAGGCAGAACCTAAGCCCCACGTGGTGTTTTTCTCGCCAGTTGGTAGGCCGTATTCTCAAGCTATCGCCCAAGAGTTTGCTCAAAAGGAGCGCATTCTGTTTGTTTGTGGTCGCTATGAGGGCATGGACGAGCGCGTCTACGAGCTGGCAGATGACGTTATTTCTATGGGAGATTACGTGCTGACGGGTGGAGAGCTTCCTGCGCTTACCGTGATTGACTCGGTTGTTCGCTTACTTCCTGGTGCGCTTGGCGATGAGATGAGCTCACAGGATGAGTCATTCTCCGACGATGGCCTTCTTGAGTATGCTCAGTACACGCGTCCAGCAAACTTTGAGGGGCGAGAAGTTCCGTCTGTGCTTCTTTCAGGAGACCACGGAGCGGTAGCAGTCTGGAGACGACAATCTGCACTTACTCGCACTCGTGCGTGGCGCCCAGACCTCTTAGAGAGCGCTCAGCTCACTGAGAAGGACAGAGCGTATTTAGCAGAACTTGATCAGCAATCTGGTGATGACGATGAGTAGTGGACATTCCAAAGTACTTGAAATTTTTGAATACCTGGTAATTGTTGCAGTTGCTGTTGCGCTGGCGTTTTTTATTAGAACGTTTGTCGCTGAGGTATATGAGGTTCCAACAGGGTCCATGCTCAATACCATCCAGCTGGGGGATCGTTTGGTAGGAGAGAAACTTACCTATCGATTTGGCGGTACTCCGCAAGCAGGTGATGTGGTTACCTTCACCAGTCCTCAGAATCCCGATACGCTTTTAGTTAAGCGCGTCATTGCTACAGCAGGTCAAACGGTAGATTTGCGCGACGGTGCTGTGTATGTTGATGGTCAGCTTATGGACGAGCCTTACACTGAGGGCAAGCCAACCTATTCTCTTGCGGATCGCAACGGTGCCGTAATTCAGAATTATCCGTATACTGTTCCTGCAGGTCATATTTTTGTTATGGGGGACAACAGAACAAACTCGCTGGATTCCAGATATTTTGGAGCTGTTGCGGTTTCTACCGTGACCTCTAAGGCAATGTTTATTTTCTGGCCCTTTGACCATGCTCGCGGGCTATAGTACTTACGTCGGACATTTGAGAGAAAGAACATCATGGGCGCAACACCACTTACGTTTCAAGATATGATTTTGACCCTTGAACACTATTGGGCAGAAAAAGGCTGCACGGTCATGCAGCCATATGACTCTGAGGTAGGTGCCGGTACCTTCCACACCGCAACTATCCTGCGCTCACTTGGCCCCGATGCCTGGCGTACCTGCTATCCACAGCCTTGTCGTCGTCCTGCTGATGGACGCTATGGCGAGAACCCCAACCGCTTGCAGCATTACTATCAGTTCCAGGTCTTGCTCAAGCCATCTCCTGCAGACTCTCAAGATCTCTATCTTGGCTCACTTGCTGCTATTGGTCTTGATCCAAAAGACCACGACGTTCGCTTTGTTGAGGACGACTGGGAGAGCCCAACGCTTGGTGCTTGGGGTCTTGGTTGGGAGGTCTGGCTCAACGGCATGGAGGTCACTCAGTTCACGTACTTCCAGCAGGTAGGTGGCATTGAGGTAGACCCAGTTCCTGTTGAGATTACCTATGGTCTTGAGCGTATTGCTATGTATGCTCAGGGTGTAGATTCCGTCTATGACCTGGTATGGAGTTACCTGCCAGACGGCACGCCAATGACGTACGGCCAGGTATTTTTGGAGAACGAGCGTGAGTTCTCAACTTATAACTTTGAGGTAGCCAACATTGAGCTTATGCGCGAGAAGTTCGACGAGTATGAGGCAGAGTGCCATAGCTGCCTTGAGCGCAAGCTTCCACTACCTGCATATGACTGTGTTATGAAGTGCAGTCATGCATTCAACCTACTTGACTCTCGTGGTGCTCTTTCTGCTGTTGAGAGAGCTAACTATATTCTTCGCGTTCGCACCGTTGCTAAGGCATGCTGCGAATCGTATTTGGAGGAGGTTGCTTCTAAGAAAGCACCTGCAGCAACTACTCAGGAGGAGGTGGCTTAAATGGCTGAGGTTAGAGACTTCCTTTTTGAGATTGGTTCTGAAGAGATGCCTTCTGCTCCATTGCAGAAAGCTATTGCTCAGTTCAATAAGCTTGTCGTTTCCGGACTTAAAGACTCTGGTTTGTCATTTGGAGAGGTTAAGATCCTCTCGACACCTCGTCGTTTAACTGCTTATGTAAAGGACGTTGCTGAGGCTACAGAAGAGATTTCCGAGGTCAAGCGTGGTCCTAAGGCAGAGATTGCTTTTGATACAGAAGGCAATCCAACTAAGGCTGCTGAGGGATTTGCTCGTAAGTGCGGTGTAAACGCTGATGCGCTGACTCGTCGTGTAGATACTGACGGTCATGAGTACGTCTTTGCAGAGCTCAATATTCCTTCAGTTCCTGCGACAAAGATTCTCTCTGAGCTGGCAACTTCTTGGATTTCTGCACTTGATTGGCCTCGTAGTCAGCGCTGGGGTTCTTTCCATGAGCGCTACGTTCGTCCTGTTCGCTGGCTGTGCGTCCTCTTTGGTTCAGAGATTGTTCCTGTTACGTACGCTGATGTAACTAGCTCAAACACCACCCAGGGCCATCGTGTTCTTGGTCCTGGATACCATGAGGTAGCAAGTCCAGCTGACTATGAGCAGGTACTTAAAGATGCTGGCGTTTTGCTTCAGGAGCAGAGAAAAGACGTTATTTTCGCCGGTATCAAAGAGGTAGAGGCTGCTCGTCCGGGCTCTCACGTTGATATGCCAGAGAAGGTCTTTGAGGAGGTCATTAACCTAACTGAGTGGCCTCAGGTTCTTGTGGGTACCTTTGACGAGGAATTCCTCAACGTTCCTTCAGAGATTATTACTGAGTCCATGCTTTCCAACCAGCGCTATTTCCCAATCTATGACGCTGAGGGTAAGCTGACTCGCGAGTTTATTGTGGTTTCTAATGCAGACCCATCATGCGCCGAGCGCGTCATTGACGGCAACGAGCGCGTTGTTCGTGCTCGCCTCGACGATGCTAAGTTCTTCTTTGAGGAGGATTTGAAGCACACGCTTGACGAGTTTGCTCAGCGCCTTGAGACCGTTGTCTTTCAGGAGAAGCTTGGCACAGTTCTGCAGAAGACCCAGCGTATGGAGGCTCTTGCTGCAGAGATTGCACTCGACGAGACATCTAGCCAAGAAGAGGCAGAGCTTGCTGCTCGAGCTGCTCATCTTGCTAAGGCAGACCTTGTCAGCCAGGCAGTTGTCGAGTTCACCAGCCAGCAGGGCGTTATGGGTGGCTACTACGCAGAGGCAGCTGGCGAGAAGAGCGATGTAGCTGCAGCTATTCGCGAGCACTATCGTCCTCGCTTTGCCGGTGACGAGCTCCCAAGTGGCCAGATTGGTCGCTTTGTAGCTATTGCTGACAAGCTTGATACCATCTGCGGCATCTTTGCTATCAACGAGCCACCAACCGGCTCTTCCGATCCTTACGCTGTTCGTCGTGCAGCAATTGGCGTCATTGCGCTGGTCCGCTCTACCTCCAACCTTGACCTCAAGAAGCTTATTGCAAGCTCTCTGGAGCTTTACCGCCAGCAGGGTCTTGCTGTTGACGAGTCTGTTCAGTCCCAGGTTGAGCAGTACTTTATTGGCCGCCTTGCATCTATTGCTAAGGACGAGAAGATCTCTGCAGATGCTATTGAGGCTGTTAGCGCAATTGGCGTTATCAATCCTGATGAGTTCCTTCAGCGTGCTCGCGCACTTGATGAAGCACGTCAGAACGAGCCTGAGCTCTTTGAGGACCTTGCTACCGCTTATGCACGTGCAGCTCACCTCAGTGATGCTTCACTTGGTACAGAAGTTGATACAGAGCTTCTGTCAGAGCCAGAGATGTCATTGCTTGCTGCCTGCGAAGAGGGCCAGAAGCAGGTGGCTTCCGCTCTTGCTGGTGCAGACTATGCTGCTGCTGTTTCTGCACTGTCACAACTGCGTGAGCCAATTGACATTTTCTTCGACAAAGTGCTTGTTATGGATGAAAATGATACCGTTCGCCGAAATCGTTTGCGTCTTTTAAACAAGTTTGCCCAGGTATTTAGTAATGTCGCCGATATTAGTGTGCTTTCTCGTAAGAAGTAGGGTACGCTTAGACTGATAAATGTTTGTATCTTTCTGAATACTTGACTGAAAGGGTTACAGCATGAGCACACTTGATATTGACAACAACACTCTTGGTGACGGTCTGCCTATCGTCTATGTTTTGTCAGACTCTCGCGGAGAGACTGGTGCTGCAGTAGTTAAGGCTGCTGCTGCTCAGTTTGGCGATGATTCCGTAGAGATTGTAAGGGTTCCAAATATTCATAGCGTTGAAGACGTTCGCGCGTATTTCAATGAGCATGAAGATGAGGATCGCCCTCGTGCAGTCTTCCACACCTTTGCAGATGGCTCTCTCAGAAGAGAGATTCGTCGTGAGCTTGATCAGCGCCTCATCCCATCTATTGACCTTCTGGGACCAGCAGTAAACGTTATTTCTACGCTTACGGGTGAAGAGCCAAGTCATGCAATTGGCGCTTTCTTTGAGGGAGTTACGCGCTAAGAGAGTGCTGATGCCTCAAAATATCAAAAAGTTAAATGAGCATCCACCTTGGGTGCTCATTTTCTTTATGGAGAATTTCACAATTTGCAACCATAAGTTTGTAAATCATTCTGTGAACGGTCGATATTGACCGCTCACCGTTATTTTGTTCAGATGAATCGCGTAGGTTGGTAACATACTATGAATGTGAGGACAGAACCTACTTTGTTTGGTTTGATGTCTTTGCGTTCAATTGTGTTGGTGCACGCTTTGCGTGTGACAGTTTGAGAGTTTGGAGTGTTATGTCCGAGAAGCACGTTTACAGCTTCGGAAAGGACCACGCCGGTAACGATGTTACTGAGGTCGCTGGCGCATCCGTAGAAGAGGCAAAGTGGATTGTTGGTGGCAAGGGTGCAAACCTTGCAGAGATGTCTAAGATTGGTCTGCCTGTACCTCCAGGATTCTCAATTACTTGCCAAACTTGCGTTGCTTATTCCAACAACGGCAACGTCTGGCCTGAGGGCGTCACTGATGAGATTGACGCAGCTATGGCTACCCTTGAGGAGCGCATGGGCAAGAAGCTCGGCGATGCAGAAGATCCACTGCTTGTCTCCGTCCGTTCTGGTGCACCATTCTCCATGCCTGGCATGATGGACACTGTTCTTAACCTTGGTCTTAACGATGAGTCCGTTCAGGGCCTCATTAAGCAGACTGGTAACGAGCGCTTTGCTTGGGACTCTTACCGTCGTTTTGTTCAGATGTTTTCCGGCGTTGTTATGGGCGTCTCTGGACAGCTCTTTGAGGACGCAATTGCTGCTAAGAAGGCCGAGAAGGGTGTTAAGCTTGATACAGAGCTGGACGCAAATGACCTTCGTGACCTTGTAACTTGGTTCAAGGGTATCTTTGCTGCAAACGTTGACGTTAAGGAGCACCCAGAGGTCTCCAAGAACGGCTACGCTGTCTTCCCATCTGATCCTTACCTCCAGCTCCGCCTTGCTGAGCAGGCAGTCTTTGGTTCTTGGATGAACGACCGCGCAATCCTTTACCGCAAGCAGAACAAGATTCCTGATGAGCTTGGTACTGCAGTTAACGTTCAGGTCATGGTCTTTGGTAACAAGGGTGAGACTTCTGCAACTGGTGTTGCATTTACTCGTAACCCTGCAGACGGTACCAACGAGCGCTACGGTGACTTCCTGATTAACGCTCAGGGCGAGGACGTTGTTGCTGGTATTCGTAACACTGAGCCTATTGCAGATCTTGTTAAGGTTCCTGCACTCAAGGAGGCAGGCGAGGAGCTCTTCCACGTCTTTGAGATTCTTGAGGATCACTACGCAGACATGATGGACATCGAGTTCACCATTGAGAATGGTAAGCTCTGGATGCTTCAGACTCGTGTTGGTAAGCGTACTGCTCTGTCTGCACTCAAGGTTGCAATTCAGATGTACGAAGAGGGTCGTATTACCAAGGAGCAGGCTGTTTCTCGTGTTGCTCCTGAGCAGCTCGATCAGCTTCTGCACCCACAGTTTGATCCTAACGCTGAGTACGAGACCATCGCTAAGGGTCTTAACGCTTCTCCTGGTGCAGCTGTTGGTGCTGCAGTCTTCTCTTCTGCAGACGCTGAGGCTTTTGCAGAGGCAGGCAAGCCTTGTATTCTTGTCCGCTGGGAGACCACTCCAGATGACCTCCACGGCATGGTTGCTGCAGAGGGCATCCTGACTTCCCACGGTGGCAAGACCAGCCACGCTGCTGTTATTGCTCGTGGTATGGGCGCTCCTTGTGTCTGCGGTGTTGATACACTCCGCATTGATGCTGCTAACAAGCGCTTCACCGTTGCTGATTCCGGCCTTGTTGTTAACGAGGGCGATGTTATCTCCATCGACGGTACCACCGGTGACGTTATCCTTGGTGCTGTTGAGCTTGTTCAGCCAGAGCTTTCTGGTGACCTCCAGACCATCCTTGCATGGGCAGACGAGGTCCGTCTTGACGAGTCTCGTGGTCGCGTCATTGGCGTACGTGCAAACGCTGATAACCCAGCAGACGCTCAGACTTCCGTTGATAACGGCGCTGAGGCAATCGGTCTTGACCGTACTGAGCACATGTTCCTTGGTGAGCGTAAGCACCTCATTCAGGACTTCATCCTTGCAGACTCTGAGGACGTTAAGCAGCTTGCTATTGAGCAGCTTGGCCGTGCTCAGAAGGGCGACTTCCTTGGTATGTTCAAGGTAATGGACGGCAAAGACGTTGTTGTCCGTCTTCTTGACCCACCACTGCATGAGTTCCTTGATTCTCCACGTGAGCTTGACGTTGAGATTGCTCATGATGAGGAGCAGGGCAAGGATGCCGCTGCAAAGCGTGCTCTTCTCGCTAAGTTTGATGCCTTCCAGGAGGCAAACCCAATGCTCGGCCTTCGTGGCTGCCGCCTTGGTCTTGTCTACCCAGAGCTCAACGTTATGCAGGTCCGCGCTATCGCAAGCGCAGCTGCAGAGCTTAAGCGCGTTGGTCTTGACCCTCGTCCAGAGATCATGGTTCCTCTGGTTGGCTTCGAAGAGGAGCTCATCCAGGTCCGTGAAGAGGTTGAGCAGACCATCAAGCAGGTTGCTGACGAGTACGGTGTTGAGCTCAACATCCCAGTTGGTACCATGATCGAGCTCCCACGTGCAGCTATCATGTCTGAGGAGATTGCTAAGCACGCAGACTTCTTCTCCTTCGGTACTAACGACCTCACCCAGACTTGCCTTGGCTTCTCTCGTGACGACGTTGAGTCTGCATTCATGCCTCTCTATCTTGAGCGCAAGATTGTTAAAACCAACCCATTCGCAACCCTTGATAAGGGTGTCGCAGAGCTTGTCCGCATGGGCGTTGAGGGTGGCCGTAAGGGTAATCCTAACCTCACCATTGGTGTCTGCGGTGAGACCGGTGGCGATCCAGAGTCTATCCACATGTACTACAACCTTGGTCTTGACTATGTCTCCTGCTCACCATACCGTGTACCAATTGCACGTCTTGCTGCAGCACAGGCTAAGATTCAGGCTAACGGTGGTCCACAGAAGATTGCTACTAAGTAGGTTTTCTTCTAGACACACTGCAACAAACTCTAGAGGGCGGCTTCGGTCGCCCTCTTTTGCTAGATAGTAATATCCTGCTATTATGAGGTAAAGATGCAGGTACAAGGAGGTTCTATGTTATCCATTAGACGAGAAGATCTTGAAGCTCGCGAGCATCAAATCTTATCTCCTGAAGCGGCTTTTTCTGATCAAAGTAAAGGTCGTGCGATCGCAGAGGAACCTGACCAGTACCGTACTTGTTATCAGTGTGATAGAGACCGTATTTTGCATAGTAAGAGTTTCAGAAGACTTGCTCACAAGACACAGGTTTTTCTCGCCCCAGAAGGGGACCACTATAGGACTCGTCTTATTCATACGCTTGAGGTTTCGCAGATTGCTCGTTCAATTGCGCGTCCTCTTGGCTTAAACGAAGACCTGACTGAGGCAATTGCGCTTGGACATGACTTAGGTCATACGCCGTTTGGTCATATTGGCGAGAAAGCGCTTTCGCACGCTATTAGTCTGTATAGGGGAATGGATCCTGAAGCCTCAGAAAATGAGCGTATTTTTGCCCATAACCAGCAAAGTGCTCGTATTGTTGAGTATCTGGAGAAAGACGGACAGGGTCTTAATCTTTCTCATGAGGTCATCGATGGTATTAGATGTCACTCAGGCAATCTACGCGCAGAAACAGCAGAAGGAAGAATTGTTGCCATATCGGACCGTATTGCCTATGTAACACACGATATTGATGACGCAAAACGAGCAGGACTTCTTTCGGAGGAGTATCTTCCAACTGAAGCTCGAGAGGTTCTTGGAAATAGCTCACCTGAGCGCATTGAAAACATGGTTCACGATATTGTCTCGGAGAGTTCTCGCGTAGGCGATATTAAAATGACTGACTCCATGTGGGGTGCTATGATGACCATGAGAGCATTCCTGTTTGCTAATCTATATGCATCTGGGGACGCAAAATACGAAGAGCCTAAGGCATATGACCTCATCATCGAGCTGTTTGATTACTTTGTTAACCATTTAGATGAGGTTCCTGCAGAATACAAGTGTCATGACTTTGATCATCCAGAGATTCAAGTAGCGGATTACGTGTCTGGTATGACCGATAGATATGCAACCAGAGTGTTTGAAGACCTTCGCTTGCCTCGTTCCTGGGGTAAAAGAAGATATGTAAAGTAAGTTTTATCCAAACTAACCCTTGTACAGTGGAAAGTATTCACGTATACTTTCCGTCTGTGTGTTAACTATGTGTCGTTCGCAAGGGCGTCGGCACCTCTAGAGATGAGGAAACAATGGACTACATTCGCGCTATTGAGCGTCAGCAGATCCGCGAGGACATTCCTGAGGTCCGCGTTGGTGACAAC
Source organism: Atopobium sp. (assembly GCA_018380095.1). Classification (GTDB taxonomy): domain Bacteria; phylum Actinomycetota; class Coriobacteriia; order Coriobacteriales; family Atopobiaceae; genus Lancefieldella. The sequence continues at coordinate 199,097 of JAGZUI010000001.1, read as the reverse complement.
GTAAAGGTTCACTATCGCATCGTCGAGGGTGACCGTACTCGTGAGCAGGTCTTCCAGGGTGACATCATTCGTCTTTCCGGCGAGGGTTCCCGTGAGACTTTTACCGTTCGTAAGATCAGCTTTGGCATTGGTGTTGAGCGTACTTTCCCACTTCACTCACCAAAGATTGCTAAGCTTGAGGTTCTTCGCCACGGTGTTGTTCACCGCGCTAAGCTCTACTTCCTGCGCGATCGTGTTGGTAAGGCTGCTCGTCTTCGCGAGAAGCGCTAATCAACTTCATATGCTCTTTAAAGCCGCCTCCGGGCGGCTTTTTAGTACCATAGTCGTGTAGTTTGGAGAAAACATGGCTGATTCTGCTAAAGATATGCTTGCTCGTTTAAGTGATGCCCCAGAGACTGAGGTATACGAACTCATAGCTCGTTATAGCGAGGACCCCCGTAAACAGGTTATCAAGGCTCTAGAATCAGCTAAAAAGCGCATTGAAAAAGAACATGCCGAGAAGACCCGTGTAGAAGAAATGTATCGCTTTCAGAAGGAGCTTTCTGGGGGCGGACTTGTTGTTGGTGTTGATGAAGTGGGCAGAGGTTCAGTAGCTGGCCCTTTAACGGTTTGTGCGGTATGTTTGCCAGAAGACCCTATCATCTATGGACTAAACGATTCAAAAAAATTAACCGCAACAAAGCGAGAGATTCTAGCGGCACAAATTCAAGAAGTTGCTACAGCAATTGGCATTGCTCATATTGCTCCTCAAAGAATTGATGAAGTTGGCATGGCACAGTGTTTAAGAGACGCTATGCTTCAGGCTGTCAAAAACACAGGTATTGAGCCTGACTGCGTCTTGATTGATGGAAATCCCATGCACATCCACCCTAAAGAAAAGACTCTTGTTAAAGGTGATGCGCGCATTGCGTCTATTGCTGCTGCCTCAATTGTGGCAAAGGTTACAAGAGACGCTCTTATGGTGGCCTACGACGAGGAGTACCCCGGCTATCACCTGGCAGAATGTAAAGGATATGCCTCTGCTGAACACATTGAAGCTATTGGTGAGATGGGACTTTCTCCTATACATCGTGCGTCGTTTTGTGGAAACTTTGTTAAGACGCAAAGACTGTTTTAATACATCCAATTTAAGCTATCAGATTAACTTTCAGACGCAAACAGGGACCCGTTCATTCTAAGAGGATTGAACGGGCTTTTTCTTTAGCCGCAAGTCCGTAATATCAAATTTTTTACTTTCGTCAGAATCATTACGCTGTTTAGACAGACAGCAGTCAAGTTAGTGTCAAAGTGCTCCTGCAAACTGAACTCTCCCACAATGAAAGGAGAGTTATGAGCAAGAAAGACGCAAGCAAGTATTCAGGTTCTTTACCTAATGAGGTAGAGGAGAAACCCTCACTACAGGAGGAGCCAAAAGATCAGGACAAGGTTTCTGAAGAGGATGACGCACAGGAGGGAAGAATTCCGCTAGAAGAGATGTCTTCTCGCCAAATTGGTGAGAAAGGCGAGGAGATCGCTGCAAAATACCTCATCAAAAGAGGCTACAAAATTATCCAAACTAACTGGACGTGTCAGATTGGTGAGGTTGATATTGTTGCTCAAGATGGCGATAACGTTGTGCTTGTTGAGGTAAAGACAAGACGTATTTTGAACAAAGACGATAGTATCATGCCTGAGTTGGCTGTAAATAGGGCAAAGCAGGAAAAATACAGAACGCTTGCGCTTATGTATGCAGCGCTTCATCCGGCACTTACCTCTATTAGATTTGATGTTGTTGCTATTAATCTGGTAGCTCCAAGCACAGCAAGCCTAAGGCATTTAATTGGAGCATTTAGCTGGGACGAGCAATGAGTCAAGCAACCATCTGCGTTCATACCGCAACTCTTAGAGGAATTGAGGCAATACCTGTTGATGTGGAAGTGGGTATTTCAGGCGGCATTCCTGGAATAACCATCGTAGGTATGCCCGACGGATCCATTATGGAATCTCGTTCTCGTGTGCGCTGCTCACTAAAAGCTGCTGGTTTTACCATCCCTCGATTGCTGGTAACAATCAATTTGACGCCTGCGGATATAAAAAAGACAGGTACTGGATTTGATTTGCCTATAGCCGTTGCTATTCTTGCAGCTACTGGACAGATTCCTCAAGAGATTGTGCATAACAGGCTGTTTGTGGGAGAACTCTCATTAAACGGCAAGATCTCTTCAGTGAGAGGTATGGCAGCGTATGCAATGCTTGCTAAGAAACTGGGAATGAAACTGATCTCCTCTTCAGATTGCAATTTGTTTGGTTCTGACTGGAGTCACGTCATAGGAATTCAATCATTGCTCAACTTGAGTTTAAGAGACCAATCATTCTGTAAGCCATTGGTTCAGTGCAAGCATGCTGTTGAAACAGCAATGCTCAGCGAGAATTTAGACTTTGAAGAGGTGATTGACCAGGAATTAGTCAAGCGAGCTATCGTAATCGCAGCTACAGGAAACCTGGGGATGCTTATGATTGGCCCGCCAGGTGCAGGTAAAACTATGCTTGCAAAAAGAATTCCAACTATCCTCCCAGAACTCTCTAAAGAAGAGCGCGATGAGGTATTGCTCATACATTCTGTGGCGGGGTGTGAAACAGATTCTATTCAAGCAGGTGTACGGCCCTTTAGGTCTCCTCATCACTCAGCTTCTGTAGCAGGCATGATTGGAGGTGGCAGACCTGTCATCCCAGGCGAAATTTCTCTTGCCCATAAAGGCGTGCTCTTTTTAGATGAGCTGCCCGAGTTTGCTTCTAATACGCTGCAGGTTTTACGTCAGCCAATCGAAGATGGATATGTACGTCTTGCGCGAGTGGATGGCATCTATAAGTTTCCTTCTCAGTTTCAGCTCATTGCTGCAGCTAATCCCTGTCCCTGCGGATACTTTGGAGATAAAACTCACACCTGTAAGTGCTCTCCAGGAAAGATTTCTACGTATCAATCAAAAATTGGAGGTCCTTTAATGGATCGAATAGATATTGTGTGTGATGTAGCTCGACCTTCTTCTGATCGAGTAATTCAAGGTGAGCTAGGACTCACTTCAGCAGGTATGCGCTCACTTGTTGTCTCTGGCAGAGACTTTGCTTCTTGGCGAGAAACCCGTGGAGTAGATGGCACTTCTCGCCAAAAGTACGTGGAGAGCTTTGATGAATCGGCATTGCAGCTGCTACATAGATTTGCTCGTGGACTTCGTTTAGGAGGTAGAGCAATAACGCGTACCTGCAGGGTTGCAAGGACTATCGCAGATATTGCTCATCATGAAAAAGTGACAAAAGACGACGTATCTGAGGCGGTTGCCTATAGGTCTCGTTCTTTGGAGTAGCAGTGGAGAGATGGGAGATTTCATCAGAAGATGAGGACTATCCAAAAGAATTGCTACTGCTTAACCATCCGCCTGAAATTATCTATGGAATGGGGGATAGAAGCGTTTTGCAACAACCTTGTATGTCTGTAATTGGGGCTCGTAGGGCCACCCCATATGGCATGGCAATTGCAGAAATGGCTGGCAGATGCGCCGCTGATAACAATATTGTGCTGGTATCAGGCGGAGCTCTTGGCTGCGATTATATGGCGGGTATGGCTTCTCTTAATGCTGGTGGAAAGACTGTTGTAGTGGCAGGCTGTGGTGCAGACGTGACCTACCCAACTACCTCTGCAGAGCTTTTTGAAGCAGCGCGAGAAGGAAGGGGAGCGGTTATATCTTTAGATAGGTGGGGAACACCGCCTAGGCGCTATGCATTTCCCAGGAGAAATGCAGTAATTGCAGCATTAGGAAAAGTGCTTCTGGTGACGGAAGCAGGACTTTGTTCGGGCACCATGAGTACTGCTGAGTTTGCCAACTCTCTTGGTAAAACTATTTATGCAATACCAGGGTCTATCTTTTCTCCTGCTTCTGCTGGTACGAATAGACTCATCTCTGAAGGTGCTCAAATTATTCCTGATGAGACATCGTTGGGCATTGCAATTTCATTAGATTTTGATTGCCTAGTTCAGGAACAATTGAAGCAAGATAAGAAGCTAACACCACTTTTATCTGCACTTATTGCTTCTCCTTCAAGACCCGAAGAACTTGCATGGAGGCTATCAGAAAACGTACTTACCGTGTTAAATTCTCTTACTGATTATGAAGCTCGTGGAATGGTAAAAAGATTACCGGATGGAAGGTATACTCCTTCTAAAGAGTTTTATTTGGAATCGTAGTGTGTGATAGGTGAACAATGACACAAAAAGTTACTGTAGTTGGCGCTGGTTTAGCTGGAAGCGAATGTGCTTTACAGCTTGCTTCACGTGGTGTTTCTGTAGAGCTCATTGAGCAGCGCCCTGTTGTTTCTTCTCCAGCACACCACACAGATATGTTTGCTGAGCTGGTCTGTTCCAACTCTCTGAAGTCCACTAAGGAAGATTCTGCAGCTGGAATTTTAAAGTCTGAGCTTAAAAAGATGGGTAGTTTTCTGCTTCGTATTGCAGAAGAAAACTCTGTTCCCGCAGGCGGCGCTCTTGCGGTCAATAGAGAAGAGTTTTCAAAGGCTGTTACTGAGCAGATCAGAAATCATCCAAACATCTCGGTAACTCATGCAGAGGTCACAGAGTTATCTGAAGAGCCAACAGTTATTGCTGCAGGACCACTGTGCTCAGATAGCTTGTACGAAGCAATTTCTAAGCGTGTTGGAACTAACAGAATGTCGTTTTTTGATGCAGCAGCGCCTATTGTGTCTTATGAATCAATTGACCATTCAATTGCCTTCTCTCAATCTCGTTATGAGGACTTGGGAATTGGCGATTACCTCAATTGCCCCATGAATAAAGAGGAATACGACACATTTGTTGATGAGTTACTTGCAGCTAAACGTGTTATTGGCCACGATTTTGAGCAGTCTGATTTATTCCAAGCTTGCCAGCCTATTGAGGAAGTAGCAAGAACAGGACATGATTCCATTAGATTTGGCGCTTTGAAGCCAGTAGGACTTATTGACCCCAGAACGGGTAAACGCCCCTGGGCAGCAGTTCAGCTTCGTGCAGAAAATGCAGCTAAGACAGCATTTAATCTGGTTGGTTTTCAGACAAATCTTACCTGGGGAGAGCAAAAACGCGTATTTACCCTCATCCCAGGGTTGGAAAACGCTGAGTTTGTTCGCTACGGCGTCATGCACAGAAACTCTTTTGTTGACTCTCCTCATGCGCTTGACGGCTCATTTGGAATTCCGGGAACTTCTACTATTCTTGCAGGTCAAATTACGGGTACAGAAGGCTATGTTGAGGCTATAGCATCTGGATTACTTGCTGCACTAAACATGTATGCTCGTCTGTTGGGCAAAGAGGAAGTCAGGCTTCCTTTGACCACTTCGTTTGGCTCTCTTGTGGGTTATGCGACAAACCCACACACCAAAGATTACCAACCCATGCATGTTAACTTTGGAATTTTTGAGCCACTGGATGAGCATGTAAAAAGAAAAGACGAGCGACGTCAGAAGATGGCAGAGCGCGCTCATAAAGACTTTGATGACTACATCTCTTCTCGTCAGGAACTTTTTGATTGCATGAAGTGTGATTAACGTGGCTATTTCAAAAGAGCAGGGTAGTCACGTTGAACAATTTATTGAGTATCTAAGTAAGGTCAGGAATCTCTCCGAGAATACCCTAAGGTCATATCAGACTGATCTTTTGGCATTTGAGCAGTGGTGTAGTAGGGAAGGTGTTGCGGTAACTCGGGTTGATCACAGAAGCCTTCGTCTCTATTTGGCCTATCTCAAACAGGCTCAATATTCAGCAAAAACACTAAATAGGCATTTATCTGCGTTGCGTGGTTTTTATAAATGGATGCAGCGAGAAAAACTGATTGCCACAGACCCGGCTCTTGCGCTCAGCAATCCTCGAGCGCCACGAAATCTTCCACATACTATGACTGATTCTGATGTAAATAGGCTTTTAGAATCATGTGATGTTTCAACCGTGGTAGGGCTTAGAGATAGAGCATTTCTTGAGTTTTTGTATGCAACAGGAGCTCGTATTTCTGAGGTGGCGTCTCTCAAGCTTGAACAGGTTGATTTGCAAAATGGGACAGTGCGTCTCTTTGGTAAAGGTTCTAAAGAGCGAATCGTTCCTCTCTATGAGTCAGCTATCGAGTGGCTTAAAAAGTACCTAAGTTCTTCTCGGCCTACGCTTTTGTTGAAAGATAAAGCGGGCCGTGCACATTCGGCTCTTTTTATTTCCGTAAGAGGAAATACTATGAGCGCGGATTCTTTGCGCAAGGTTTTTTCGTCGTATCTAACGGCTGCAGGACTAGATAGCTCACTCTCGCCACACGCTATGAGACATACATACGCCACAGAACTTCTTGGTGGTGGAGCAGATCTTCGTGTTGTGCAAGAACTTTTAGGTCATGAATCACTTTCAACTACACAGGTGTATACGCATTTGTCAGTTGACAGGCTCAAAGAAGCAGCAAAAGCAGCTCATCCAAGATCAAAATAAGCTGAGCGTTGTTGCGAAATATCTTGCGCAAAGAAGTTTATTGCATTTACGCAGTATTTGTAGAGGTTATGGTCTAAATTCTTTATAGACGCAACCCTTGTTTTCCTGCTATACTTTCAAAAGTTGTGTAGAAGCACAACATGCTGTTACCAAACAGCACAAAATCGCACGTACGACTACTTGTTTGCCGTGGTGCCTAACGCTAAGCCAGGTGTTGGGTGGTTTTAACAAGGCTTGAACTCGTACGGAGGAACAACCAATGGAGGTAAAAATGGCTGCAAAGATTACTATTCAGACTCTTCTGGATGCTGGTTGCCACTATGGTCACCAGACTCGTCGTTGGAACCCTAAGATGAAGCCATACATCTTTGGTGAGCGCAACGGCATTTACATTCTTGACCTTAAGCAGACCATGCTTGGTGCAGATGCTGCTTACACTTTCCTGAAGAATATTGCATCTAAGGGTGGCCGCGTTCTCTTCGTCGGCACCAAGAAGCAGGCTCAGGAGCCAATCGCTACTGAGGCAGCTCGTGCAAACATGCCTTACATCAACCAGCGTTGGCTTGGCGGTATGCTCACCAACTTTGTCACCATGCGTTCCCGCATCAAGCGCCTTGAGGAGCTTGAGGCAATGGTAGAGGATGGCCGCATGGCAACTCTTCCTAAGAAGGAGCAGGCTCTTAAGAACAAGGAGCTTCTGAAGCTTCAGCTTAACCTCGGTGGCGTCCGTGATATGACTTCTCTTCCACAGGCTCTCTTTGTTGTTGATTCCAAGCGTGAAGAGAACGCAATCCGCGAGGCAAACCGTCTTCACATTCCAGTTGTCTCCCTGCTTGACACCAACTCTGATCCAGATGTTGTTGATTACGGCATTCCAGCAAATGACGATGCTATTCGTTCCATTTCTCTTATGTGCCAGCTTGCTGCAGACGCAATTCTTGCAGGTAGCGGCAAGGAGCAGATTTCTGCTGAAGAGATGGGCGCTGAGTCCGAGACCCCAGCTGCTGAGTAACTCTTAGCAACGGGTCAAATAATTTAGTTATTCAGTAGATTTTTGGGAGGAAAACATGGCAGAGATTACCGCAGCACTTGTTAAGCAGCTTCGTGATATGACCAGCTCTCCTATGATGGAGTGCAAGAAGGCACTCGTCGAGGCTGAGGGCGATATTGAGAAGGCAGTAGATATTCTTCGTACTATGGGCGTTGCTAAGGCAGTTAAGCGTGCTGGTCGTGACACCAACGAGGGCACCATTGCTACCTTCATCAGCCCAGATGGCAAGACTGGCGCAATTCTTGAGCTTTCCTGCGAGACTGACTTTGTTGGCACTAACCCACAGTTCACTGGCTTTGCTGGCGATCTTGCTTCAGTTGTCGTTGAGAGCAACCCAGCTGACGTTGAGGAGCTCAAGGCTGCTAAGCTTGGCGATGAGACCGTTGACGAGGCAATCACCGATAAGATCCACAACATCGGCGAGAACATGCGTGTTCTTCGCTTCCAGCGTGTTGAGGCTGCAAACGGCGCTCTTGCTAGCTATATCCACCTTGGTGGCAAGCTTGCTGACATTGTTACCTTTGAGTTCAACAAGCCAGAGACCGCTGAGTCTCAGGACTTCAAGAACTTTGCACACGACGTTGCAATGCAGGTAGCTGCAGCTGCTCCAGTTGCTGCTCGCCGTGAGGATGTTCCACAGGACATCGTTGATCACGAGCTCTCCATCTATAAGGCACAGGCTGCTGAGTCCGGCAAGCCTGAGGCTATTCAGGAGAAGATGGCTTATGGTCGTCTCGAGAAGTACTACAAGGAGTATGTCCTTACTGAGCAGGCATTTGTTAAGGACCCAGATATGACCATTTCTGAGTACGCAAAGCTGCTCTCCAAGAAGGTTGACGACGAGGTTAAGATTGTCAGCTTCGTACGTTTTGCTTTTGGTGAAGAGTAAGAGTTTTTACTTTAATTATTTTGAGCCGGTTGTCTTCAACCGGCTCTTTTTTTACCGCGATTCCTGCAAAACTTACGGTGTCGTTTGTTAAAATTATTACAACTATGGCAAACGGAGAGAGCGAGGAAGCTTTGTCTTCAGCTAAATACAAAAGAGTACTTTTAAAGCTTTCTGGTGAAGCATTGATGGGTGAGCAATCCTTTGGCATTGACCCTTCAATTCCAGAAATGCTTGCTAAAGAAATTAAGCCTGTCTGGGAGTCTGGAGTTCAGGTTGCCATTGTTGTTGGTGGCGGAAACATCTTTAGAGGCGTTTCTCAGGCAGCAGCTGGCATGGATCGTGCCCAGGGCGATAATATGGGCATGCTTGCAACAGTAATTAACGCTCTCTCGCTCCAGGATTGTTTTGAGCGCAATGGCATGGATTGCCGTGTTATGAGTGCAATTTCCATGGCTCAGGTTGCAGAGCCTTATATTCGCCGTCGTGCTATTAGGCACCTTGAGAAGGGCCGTATTGTCATCTTTGCTGCAGGTACCGGTAACCCTTACTTCACCACTGATACTGCTGCAGCTCTTCGCGCTTGCGAGATTGGTGCAGAGGCTCTGATGAAGGCCACAAAGGTAGATGGTATTTACGACTGCGATCCTGTTACCCACGCAGATGCAGTTAAGTTTGACACTGTCACCTACAAAGATGTTCTCGCCAAAGAACTTAAGGTTATGGACGCTGCAGCAATTGCGCTGTGCAAAGATAATAAGATGCCAATTCTTGTATTTGACATGCAGTCTGAAGGCGTTTTCATGAAGGCAATTTCCGGAGAAGAAGTCGGTACTACTGTCGTTGAGGAGGACTAATGAGCGTTCATTCTGATAAAGCTAAGCAGTCTATGGAGAAGTGCATCGAGGCACTTAAGAATAACTTTGGTCGTGTTCGTACTGGTCGTGCAAATCCACATGCGCTTGATCACATCAAGGTAGACTACTATGGTCAGCCAACCCCAATTTCTCAGCTTGCAGCTATCAAGGTTCCTGAGGCATCTATGCTGCTTGTTGAGCCATGGGATAAGACTGCTCTAAAGAGCATCGAGAAGGCCATTGAGACTTCTGACCTTGGTATTACTCCATCTAATGATGGCTCTGCTATCAGGCTTCCTTTCCCAATGCCAACCGAGGAGCGCCGTCGTGAGCTTGCTAAAGAGTGCTCTCAGATTGCTGAGGAAGCTCGCGTAGCTGTTCGTAACGTCCGTCGTGACATTAATGGCAAGATTGAGCGCGATGAGGAGCTATCTGAGGACGATCAGAAGCGCGAGAAGAACGGTATTCAGAAGTTGACTGATACCTATATTGCACAGATTGAGTCTCTTCTTAAGACCAAGACTTCAGAAATCATGGAGATTTAAGTGCAGTTTGATACAGACAAGCTCGTCCAGTATTTCTCTGACGCACCAGAAGATATCAGTCTTGCTGATATCAATTTAGAAACTATTCCGTCTCACGTTTCCATCATTATGGATGGAAACGGTAGATGGGCTACGGCTCGCGGACTTGACAGAACCGAAGGTCATAAGGCCGGTGTTCTTTCTTTGCGTGAGGCTGTTACTACAAGTGTGCGCCTTGGTTTGGACGTTCTGTCAGTTTATGCGTTCTCCACTGAAAACTGGAAACGCCCTCAGCGTGAGGTTGACTTGCTCATGCGTCTGTTTGCAGAGACGCTTCTTAAAGAACTTCCACTATTCCACCAAGAAAACGTTAAGCTGCGTTTCTTTGGTGACCTTGAGGCTTTGCCTGAGAAGACCCGTAAGACCTTCCAGCGCGGACTTGATGAGACCGCACAAAATACTGGTATGACGTTTGCGCTTGCGGTCAATTATGGCTCTCGCGCGGAGCTGACTAGGGCAGCTGTTCTTCTCGCCAATCAAATTGCTGAGGGCAGTGTGTCTGCTGACTCAGTGACTCCAGCAGACCTTGAGAAGAACCTCTATACGGCAGGACTTCCTGATCCAGACCTTTTGATTCGCACGTCAGGAGAGCTAAGGCTTTCTAACTATTTGCTATGGCAGCTGGCTTACTCGGAGCTGTATGTTACGCAAACTTACTGGCCTGACTTCTCTAAGTGGGATTTTTTGCGCGCCATTAAGGACTATCAGAGTCGCGAGAGGCGATTCGGAGGAGTGAAATAGTGGTGGACAATACGCGCGATTCCAAAAAGCCTACTTCCAGGATTGATGCAGACTCTCAGTTAAATCCTGAAGAAACAGGTAGTGTTGGAATTGATAGACAGATAGAAAAGCTGGAGATTCGTCGCTCACTTAAAGAGCTGCAACGATCTGCTGGTAACCTTATGGGCCAGCGAGTCCGTGGCGTTACCGAAAAGCTTTTGACCAGAACTCTGTCTGGCGTAGTCTATGCAGCTATTGTGCTTGCTGCTCTGTTTGTGGGCAAAGAAGCCACCATTGTTTTGATTGCTGGTATGGGATGGCTGTGCTGCTCTGAGTTTTTCCACATTTGTCGCATGGGCGGACGTATGCCAAACGAGCCTCTTGGCCTTGTTTTCTCGCTTATTTTCCCCATAATTGCGTATTTTGGTCATGTCTTTCCGCTGGCATTCTCCCTGCTTTTGATTATCCTTTGTGGCCTTTGGTATGTCCTTACTCCGCGAGCAAACCTTGCAGACGTGGCGGTTACGGCCTTTGGACCTCTGTATACGTCGCTCTCACTTTCAACGGTAGTGCTGCTGAGGTCCACAGAGCCTAGTTTTTCTATTCCTTGGATCACGCTTGCCGTCATGCTCTCTGTGTGGGCTAACGATTCTTTTGCGTATTTGTTTGGATCTAAATTTGGCAAGCATAAACTGGCACCAAGAATTTCTCCAAATAAGAGCTGGGAAGGCTTCTACGGTGGCCTTTTAGGCTCAATGCTGGTGTGGTTCTTGATTGCCGTGTTTGGTGCAATTGACATGAATCCTCTGTTTGCGCTGCTCTTTGGCGTAACTGAGGGTATTTTCTCCGTTGTGGGAGACCTCTTTGAGTCTCGCATTAAGCGAGGCGTAGGACTTAAAGACTCCGGTTCAATTATGCCTGGTCATGGTGGCCTGCTTGATAGAACTGATTCGATGATTTTTGGAACTATGGCGGCGTTTCTTCTCTTTCAGCTTGCCGTGCTCTTTAGCCAGGTCAAGCTTCCTATTGCGCTGCCGTTTGGAGCATAGGTTTTGAGCATTTTTGAAGACACTGCGCCTCGTGCTGTAAGGCATGAGCCTTTACGTGTTGCTGTCCTTGGAGCTTCGGGCTCTGTGGGCATGCAGACGCTTGATGTATGCCGTCATTTCCCGCAAAAGGTGCAGGTAGTTGCCCTTGCGGTGAGGTCGTCGGCTGAGTTTGCCGTGAAGGCAGCAAATGAGTTCAACTGCAAATATGTTGCTTTTGCCGATACAAGTGTCAAGGGCAACGTTCTTCTCGACGCACTGCCTCAAGGCTGCAAGGCAAGCTTTGGTCCCGAGGCAGTTCAGGCGCTTGCGGAGCTGGACGAGGTTGACTGCGTGGTCAACGCAGTGGTGGGAGAGGCTGGCATTTACGCTGGTCTTGCCGCTGTAAAGGCTGGCAAGGTGCTGGCATACGCCAACAAGGAGTCCATTGTTGTTGGCGGAGACCTCCTGATGCCTCTGGTCAAGCCTGGTCAGCTCATCCCCGTTGATTCTGAGCACAGCGCCATCTTCCAGTGCCTTATTGGCGAGAACCCTGCTGATATTCAGAGGATTTGGCTGACCTGCTCTGGTGGTCCGTTCTTCGGATATTCTCGCGAGCAGCTCAAACACGTTTCGGCCGACGACGCCTTGGCACATCCAACCTGGAAGATGGGTGCCAAGATTACCATCGACTGCGCAACGCTCATGAACAAGGGCCTTGAGCTCATTGAAGCTCATCATCTCTTTGATACTCCAATGGACAAGCTTGAGGTGCTGGTGCATCGTCAGAGCCGCATCCACTCTATGGTTGAGTTTGTGGACGGTTCCGTAAAGGCGCAGCTTGGAGCCTCTGACATGAGGTTGCCAATCCAGTTTGCGCTGAGCTATCCGCACCGTTGGCCGGCAATCGCCAAGCCGGTTGAGTGGCAAGAGACAGCTCCTCTCACAGGAGATTATGCTGACGAGAAAACCTTTGGATGCCTAGCTCTTGCTCGCCACGCGGGAACTGTTGGTGGAACGCTTCCATGCATCATGAATGCTGCTAATGAAGTTGCTAACCATGCATTCAGGCGAGGAAGATGTTCATTTCTTGATATTGAGCGCATTGTTGCAGAGACCATGAATGCCTCTCATGTCCAAAGGGTAGAAGACCTTCAACAATTGACGCTTGTAGACGCAGAAGCACGAGCTTTAGCTCGTTCTTTTGTGGGATAGGAATTTTGTGAATTTGTTAGCTATTCTCTCACCAATTTTTTGGGGACTCTTGGTCCTCTCGCTCCTTGTATTTGTTCACGAGGCTGGTCATTACGGTATGGCTCGCCTGTGTGGTGTCCGTGTTACTGAGTTCTTCTTGGGTATGCCGTTCAAGTACAAGCTTTCTCACAAGAGCAAAAAATACGGTACTGAGGTTGGCGTGACCCCACTTCTTTTTGGTGGCTATACGCGCATTTGTGGCATGGAAGGCGAGCTTGATGAGCTGCTTCCACAGGCTTTGATAAGCGTTCAAGAAGCTGGTTCACTTGAGGTTGGTGCTCTTGCAGCAAAACTTAACTGTGAGGATGAGCGCGCCTACAATCTGCTGTATACCCTTGCAGATTGGGGCTCCATTGAGCTTGTCAAAGAGTCAGATGAGCTAGCGCACACCACGTTTCAGACGCTTGCGCGAGACGCTGAGCTTCGCTGTGAGTATGATCGTGGTCACAACTTTGAGCTTGAAGGCTCAACGGCAGCAGGGGAGCCTCGTGTTCCACAGATGTCCGCTGATGATTTCTTTGCTCAAGAAAAGGCTCATACGTATGTTGGTGTAAATGTTCCCAAGCGCCTGCTCATGATTTTGGGCGGACCTTTGGTCAACATTGCGCTGGCCTTTGTGCTTGTTGTGGGCTCTTTGATGTTTGTTGGCATTCCTGCTGCTCAAAATAAGGCTCAGCTTGGATCCGTTGAATCTGGCTCTCTTGCTGCTATTTCAGGCCTTACTCCCGGAGACACCATTCTTACCTTTAACAAAGTAGAGGTGCATACCTGGGAAGACCTTACTGCTGCTATCAAGGATGCAATGTCCAATGGAGGCAAGGATATCCCAGTCACGTATGAGCGTAATGGCATTCAACTTGAAACTACCATTAAACCTGTTTTGCGTCCTGACGATAAAATCATCGGCGTGACACCTGTCATGACCACCTATCACTTCTCGTTTATTGACGCATCTGCTGCTGCTGTATCGTATGCCGCACAGGTTGGTCAGTTTGCGCTCAGACTGCTCATACCAACGCAGACCATGGAAGTTCTCAACCAGTCGTCTTCTGTTGTAGGAATTTCTGTAATGGCATCAGAAGCTGCTGCAGAGGGTTTCTCGACCCTTATTATGCTGGTAGCAGCTATTTCCATGTCACTTGGATTCATGAATCTTTTACCTATTCCACCTCTTGACGGTGGAAAGATTCTGATTGAGGTAATTCAGGTGATTATTAGAAAGCCTCTGTCCATCAAGGTTCAAAACATTTTGTCTTACATTGGACTGGCGTTTTTCCTATTTGTCTTTGTTGTTGCACTGAGAAACGATATTCTTCATTTACTTTTTAGGTAGCTGATTTTATGTCTGAGATTGCTCGCACAAAAACTCATCCCGTCATGGTTGGATCTGTCCAGGTTGGCGGCGGTGCTCCCGTTTCCGTTCAGTCTATGTGCACCACTAAAACAGATGATCCAGACGCAACGCTCCTTCAGATCAAGGGGCTTGCCGAGGCGGGGTGCGAGATTATCCGTGTGGCAATTCCAGACGCAAAGGCCCTCGATGGTTTTGAAGAGATTTGCAAATACTCGCCACTTCCTGTTGTTGCCGATATTCACTTTGACTACAAGCTTGCGCTTGAAGCTGCAAAGCGAGGTGCGGCAGCTCTTCGTATTAACCCAGGAAACATTGGTTCTATGGAACGCGTGGACGCTGTTATTGATGCAGCTAAAGAGGCCCATATTCCTATCAGAATTGGTGTCAATGCAGGCTCTCTTGCTAAAGAATTTGATACAAGACAAGATATGACTCTTGTCGAGAAACTCGTGGCTTCGTCAAAGTCATTTGTAGAGCATTTTTCTTCTCGCGGTTTTGAGGATATTGTCTTGTCCGCAAAGGCTCACGATGTCCTCACTACGCTTGCGGTCTATCGCGCACTTTCAAAGGAGCTTCCACAGATTCCTCTGCATGTAGGTGTTACGGAGGCTGGCGCACTGAGGCAGGGAACGGTAAAGAATTCTGCCGCAGTTGGCATTCTGCTTGAGAGTGGTATTGGTGATACCATGCGTCTGTCTCTGACGGCTGATCCTGTAGAAGAAATTCATGTAGCATGGGAGCTTCTTGCAGCTCTTGGCATGCGTCGTATTAAGCCAGAGCTGGTAAGCTGTCCTACGTGCGGCAGGTGTGGCGTTGACATGATTCCTATTGCAGAGGAAGTTACCAAGCGTCTGGATGGCGTTCGTGCTCCAATTTCTGTGGCGGTCATGGGTTGCGTTGTTAACGGACCTGGTGAGGCTAGGGGCGTTGACCTTGGCGTTGCCTGCGGCAAAGGTCAGGCAGTGTTGTTTGAAAACGGCAATCCTATTAGAAAAGTGCCTGAAGATAAGATTGTTGATGAGCTATTCGCCGAAATTGAGAATCGTTTTGGCAAAAAATAAGTAAACTATACGTATTACTTCATATTGAAAGGAAACTACCTTGAAGCACTGGATGCGCATGTCTTCTTTGTATGCACCAACGCTCAAAGAAGACCCAGCTGAGGCTGTACTTGCAAGTCACCGCCTGCTCCTTCGTGCTGGCATGATTAGAAAGACCGCTGCTGGTCTTTACTCTTATCTGCCACTTGCATGGCGCTCTCTTTTAAAGATTGAGGCCATCATCCGCGATGAGATGGACGGTATTGGTGCTCAGGAGATTCTTGTTCCTATCATGACTCCAGCTGAGCTCTGGGAAGAGTCTGGTCGTTGGGACGTCTACGGAGACGAGCTCATGCGTATGCATGACCGTCATGATCGTCAGTTTGCTCTTGGCCCAACTCACGAGGAAACCTTCACAGACCTTATTAGAAATGAGCTCAAGAGCTATAAACAGCTTCCTGTAACGCTCTATCAGATTCAGGATAAGTTCCGTGACGAGCGTCGTCCACGCTTTGGTCTTATGCGTGGCCGTGAGTTCATTATGAAAGACGGATATTCCTTCTCGGCAAATCAAGAGTCGCTGCAAGAATGCTATGACCAGGAAAAGGTTGCTTACCAGAACGTTTGTGACCGCACACGTCTTAAGGCTCTTCAGGTAGTTGCAGACTCTGGTCAGATTGGTGGAGACACCTCTGTTGAGTTTATGGCGCTGGCAGAGGCTGGCGAGGCAAGTCTGGTCTACTGCGATTGCGGCTATGCTGCAGATACTGAGGCAGCTGCAGCAAAGATCAACGTAGAAGAGCGTGAGTCTGGCAAGATGTGTGAGATTCACACTCCTGGCATTGGCTCCATTGATGATGTTGCTGAGTTCCTTCACGTTTCACCAGCAGCAACTCGCAAGGCTCTTGCACTTGTTGACGGAAACGGTAAGCCAGTTGTGTGCTTTGTTCCAGGTACTCATGAGCTCAATGAGGTTAAGGCAGAGCACGTCTTTGGTGACTATCACATGATGACCGATGAAGAGCTTGAAGAGTATGGCCTCATCAAGGGCTTCATTGGACCTGTTGGTCTACCTGAGGGTATCCGCGTTGTTGGAGACCTCTCTCTTGAGGATAGTCAGTGGTGGCTCTGCGGCGCTAACAAGGCAGATTATCACCTTGATCACGTTGAGCTTGGTCGTGACTTTGAGATTAACGAGTGGAAAGACCTTGTCACTTCTCAGGAGGGCGATATTTGCCCTGAGTGCGGACTTCCTTTGCATGCTGCTCGCGGTATTGAGGTTGGCCAGGTCTTCCAGCTTGGCACCAAGTACTCTTCAGCCCTTAACGCCACCTTCACCGACGAAAACGGCGAGGATAAGCCTCTGGTTATGGGCTGCTACGGCATTGGTGTTTCCAGGCTGCTTGCTGCTGTTGTTGAACAATACAATGACGAGAAGGGCATCAAGTGGCCAGTCTCTGTTGCTCCTTATGAGGTTTCTGTTCTTTGTCTCTCTGACAAAGACCCAGAGATTTGGGATGCAGCAGGTTCTGTAGCTGACGCTTGCGTTGCTGCTGGTCTTGAGACTGTTGTTGATGATCGTGCAGAGCGTCCTGGTGTTAAGTTTGCAGACGCAGATCTTATCGGCTTCCCATGGCAGGTTATTGTGGGCAAGAAGGGCGTTGCAAACGGCGTTGCAGAAGTCAAAGAGCGTGCTACCGGTGAACGCTTTGAGGTTGCCCTTGATGAAGTTGGCTCTTGGCTGGCCGAGAAGATCCTTCCAGAGCGCGAGCTTTAAAATATACAACCAATTACAAAATTGTCGAGAAAAACAGAGCTTTGGTTTGCTATAGTATTTCCCGCACCACGTTCGGGGAATTAGCTCAGCTGGGAGAGCGCATGACTGGCAGTCATGAGGTCAGGGGTTCGATCCCCCTATTCTCCACCACGCATTCTGGCGGCGGCATCAGTCGCCGCTTTTTTCTTACGGGCTCATGGCGCAACGGTTAGCGCAGGGGACTCATAATCCCTGGGTTGGGGGTTCAAATCCCTCTGGGCCCACCAAATACACTAGTGGCGAGAAATCCTTTGGTTTTCTCGCCATTTCTTTTACCGAAACACTCTACCGTTCAATGATTCGATTACTTAATTTATATAAAAGACGGGTACAATAGCCAAAGTGATATTTGATAGATAGGGGATATATGACTCCTGAGACTCGTAAAATGAAGCTCTTTAGTCTGGCGCTTTTGGTTGGCGGACTTTTAGGTCTTGTTAATGTTGCGGTTCTTGTAATTGGTGCCGGTCCATCAATTGATTCCGCCATTCTTTTGCTTGCAAGTATGATCTCGCTTCTCACGGGCGGTTATGCAGCTAGAGAGGCTAATGTACCTAATAGAGCTGCAGCTGCTTATCCCATGATTTTTGGATCATGCGTTGTATTAGCCGCTATTGTTGTTGGACAGTTGGTACTTAAACCATCTGTTACCTTGCAGTTTATTGAGCTGTTTGCGCTATTAGCAATGGCAAGTGCTGTTGCTCGAGGATCTCATAAAGTCAAAAAGTCTCTTGAAGCTAAGTAAATTATTTTGTTGACGTCGTTTTATTATTCTAGCTCCTCTTTTGTACTTTTTTCTCTGTGAACTGATTTGTTGGGGGTTTGTATGGATCGTGGAACTAAGTTGATGATGGCGCTTTCCTCTATGCTTGGAGCACTTGGCGTTGCTGGAATTGTCATCTTTGCCTTCTCAGTTGGCTATGGTCGTTTCTCTTCAAGCATGATTGTGCTTCTGCTGTGTAGCTTAATGGCAGTTTATTGCTGCTACATTCTGCAGAAATGCATTAGTCTGGCTAAAGACTTTGAGAAAACCCACGGCATTGTGCGTCTTGTTGCTGGTATTGAGCTCATTCTCTTTACCATTGAATGGGTTTTTGTATCACAGCTTTCATCTCAGCCTATGGTAATTACGCCAATGATTCTTCAGCTTATCTTCCTGGGAATCATTCTTGTTCAGATGAATAAAGTTGTGTCTACGTATTCACCTTCAAAAAAGTCAAAAGCTAGAAATTAGCTTCATTGTTTGTTATTATTGCAAGTCGTTCGGGCGATTGGCTCAGGGGTAGAGCACTTCCTTCACACGGAAGGGGTCGCTGGTTCAAATCCAGCATCGCCCACCATAGAAATTTAAAGGCCTAGGTAACTGGGCCTTTTTTGTTAGTACTTAGTTACAGTAATGACTAATATTCATTGCCAAGCAGAAATCTTAGAGCTTCCCTTATATACTTGAGCCCTAGGAAAGGGGAGATGTATGACAGATTCAACTAACAATTCCAGCGCTCTTAATCCAGTCGAGCAGTTTGATATGTACGTTGCTCACGTTGGCATTAACGCAAGCAATGCGGACGAGGCAGAAAAGATTGCAAACCTGTTTACCGCTCTTATGGGACTTCCAACTATTGAGCAGCCACCTTCATTTTTTGCAGGGACCCTGGTAGAGGTCATGAAACAAAATGGCCGAGGCACAAAGGGTCATATTGGCTTCCATGTTAACAACATTCCTGCTGCCGAGAAATACTTTGCAGGTCGGGGCTTTGAAATCGATGAGTTATCTAGAAGGCTTAATCCAGATGGCAGTACGTTTTTGGTCTATTTCAAAGAAGAGATTGCTGGCTTTGCTATTCATCTCACCATGGATAAGTAGGCTATTCCATCTATCTTATTATCGATTTTTTGGCGAGAAGAGCTTTCATGTAGAAGGGACTTCTCGCTTTTTTGTGTGTGGTTGGATAGGGAATAGCTGTTTATATCTAATTCTAATTGTTGATGATATGAAAATTTAATAAATTGCAATTTAGAATGTAGTTTATATTCATTTGAATGAGATTTTCTTTTATCATTTGAATTAGAAAAATAGTAATCCTGAATGGATTTGGAAGGTTTGAAAGTGAAAAAGTTCAAGTATGTAGCAGCGTCAATTTTAGTTGCACTATGCTGCGTAATTGTAATTGGAGTTCCAAAGCTTGCGCTTGCAGAAGCAGCAGTTCAAAATCAGCTCACGGTTAATGTTACTGATGACTATTATGGTCAACCTGTTGATGGTGTAACAATTACCGTGACTAATACAGTTACCGGTACCAACGCTGCAACTATGATTACTAACCAAAACGGTAGAGCTCAGACTAGCCTTGCTAACGGAAGTTATAAGGTTGAGCAGACAACGTTTAAAGCTGGATATGTTATTGATCACACAGCTAAAAACGTGACTTTCTCCGCTCCTACTGGTAGTGATGGCGATCCTCAGACCATTAACTTTGAAAATGTCCATATTATGGGCCAGCTTTATGTTGGTGCCGAGAAGAAGGTACCAGCTAGTATTTGGGGTTCAAATGCTATTACTGATATTCAATTTGACATTGAAGATGAATTTGGAAATAGAATTGCTTCAAATGTTCCAGGTGGTCAAAGCGTCACCGTACCAGTAACGGGAAGCTATACACTTATTCCAAAAAATTATCCCACTCGTTATGGATATAACAACGACGCCGTAATGGTTGACTCTGTTTTCGCATGTTCTCCAACCAGCAATAATGGCATGGTTCCTCTACATGCTGTAACGTTCCCTTATGATTCAGATACTCGTCTCTTCGAGCAAACAACTCGCGCAACAATTAAACTCCCAACTAGAATTGGTAATATTGTTGTAAGAGTTGTTGACCAGTACGGGAATCCTATTGCTGGCGCAACTTTAAAGGCAACTCCTGCTTATGAAATAACTCCTGGAATTCCATCACCAGCATGTCCTCCTTCTATGGGTGGATTTAATACACCTGATCCAGCCTATTTAACTGGTTCTAGCGCTCCTCGTGCTATGACTCAGGACCCGTCAGCTCCCGGTGTCCCTTATACTCAGACGGGTGAGTTGGATAGGGATGCTGATGACAATTATCTGCTCACAACTGGTCCTGATGGCACCGTAATTATTCCTGATTATCTTGTTGAGAGAGAATCTACTATTACTCAGCTGACCACTCTTGATGGTTACACTATTGATGATCCTAATCCTCAGGTTGGTGAGATTACTGGCTCTAACGAGACAACTACGGTTACGTTTGTAAATCGTAGACCAGAGCCACCTACTCCAGAGCCACAGCCAGAACCTCAGCCTGAGCCAGCTCCAGAGCCTACTCCTGAGCCTCAACCACAGACTCCGGAAAAGCCTAAGACTCCAAAGAAAAAGAAGGCTGTACTTCCAGACACTTCTGACATTTCTGGTGTCTCTTCTTTAATTGTTGGAATTGCAGGTACATTAAGCTCTCTTGCTGGTGTCTCAATGTATCTGAGCAAGAAACGTTTCTAAGACTATAGGATTTATTGAATCTGATTCAAAATTTGTTTATGTCTATCAAGTGAACGACCTGTGCATTTAGTAATTTGAAAATGTATGGGGAGTTCACTTGATTTTTATAAGGTGAGTACAGATTTCCTCAGTTTTGCCAGTTAAAAATTTGAAATAATTGTGTTTAGTTTTGGATATTATCTTTAATTCAATGTCTAATTCCCTTACTATGGATAGAAGTATTTACTTGTATGATTCGGTTTTAAGGAATTGAATTGAAACGATATAAAAACATTGTTCTTGCTGTTTTAGTTGTGCTGACACTTGTTGTATCAGTCATCGCTCCAAGAATTGCACTTGCAGACTCTAATGAGATTAGTGCTCTCGCTGTTGATAAATATACACGTGAACCAATTGAGGGCGTACATGTTGTAATTTATCAAGGTGGTTCTACTATCGTGGCCGAGGGAGAAACAGACGCTAACGGTTACTTTAATCCTTATCTTCCTCTTCCTGACGGTGCTTATAGAGTTGAACAGACCACTTATAAAGATGGCTATGTTCATCAGGTCGACTCTGTTTCTTACGTTTTTGATGGCGCTACATATGGTTTAGGTGATGTGGTCACTGCTGAACTGGAGAACCAGCCAATTTTAGGCAATATTATTGTTAAAGTTGTTGACACAGATGGCAATCCTATTGCCGGTGCAACTCTTAAGGCTACTGCCGCAAACGTTGCTGGACCTCATATCCCAACACCTCCATTTACTCAGACCGGTATTCTCACCATGGAGGCTGACGGAAGCTACTCTCTTACAACTGGTGCAGATGGCTCTGTTGTAATTCCTAACCTTATGGGTAACACTTCCACTACCATCACACAGCTCACCACCATTGATGGTTACCAGATTGATACAACGGTTCGTGTTGGTCAGATCACTGGTACAAATACTACTGCCACAGTAACTTTTGTTGATCCTCGTATTCCTGCTCCAACGCCTGCACCAGATCCAACACCTGCTCCAGAGCCAGAGCCAACTCCAGCACCAGAGCCTCAGCCACAACCAGAGGCTCCAAAGGCTAAGAAGGTTAAGAAGTCCGTTCTTCCAGATACTGGTGATAACGCTCTTACACTTCCTTTGATTATTGGCGTTGCTGGCGCAACTATCGTTGTTGCTGCCGCAGCTCTTTTCCTTCATAAGAAGCGTCAATAAATCTTCATAAGCCTGGTTTCATTTACATAATTTTGCACGTATATCAAGTGAATGACTTATACTTATCCAGTTCAGATATGTATGAGGAGTTCACTTGATTGCTCTTGCGGATAAGATTTCAAAGTCATTTGGCGGCAGAGTTCTTTATTCAAATGCAACACTTCAGCTCAATGCAGGAGAGCGTTGGGCTTTAGTTGGTCCTAATGGTGCTGGTAAGACTACGCTTCTAAAAATCATAATGGGCTTAGAGTCTGCCGATGAAGGAACCATTACCTTTGCAAAAGATGCTACCCTGGGATATCTTGAGCAAGAAACAGAGCTCATGGGAGACAGAACCGCCCTCAACGAGGTAATTGAGTCTGCGCATGAGATTAAACAGTGGGAGAGAAAGGTTAACGACCTTTCAATCAAAATTGCCGAAACTCCCGAAGGTGCAACGCTCAATAAGTATCTTGAAGACTACGCTCATGCTATGGAGCGCTTCGAGCGTCTTGGTGGCTATGAATTAGAGAGTAGAGCTCGCCAGATTCTTGCGGGCCTGGGTTTTCCCGTTGAAGACTTCGATAAGCCAGCTAAAGAGTTCTCGGGCGGCTGGCAGATGCGTATTTCTTTGTCAAAGCTGCTTCTGCGTCGTCCTGATGTTCTTCTTCTGGACGAGCCTACTAACCACTTGGACTTGGAATCTGTCCAGTGGCTTGAGAGGTTCTTATCGTCATATGATGGTACGGTTTTGCTGGTAAGTCACGATCGCTCGTTTATGGATGCATGCGTAACGCACGTGGCGGCGCTTGAGAATCGTATGCTCGTAACCTATACCGGCAATTATTCCGGCTATCTTCATCAGCGAGAAGAAAATCTTGAGCAGCTCCGTGCTAAACGTGCAGCTCAAGAGCGCGATATTGCTCACATGGAGACCTTCATTGAGCGATTTAGGTATAAGCCTACCAAGGCAAAACAGGTTCAAGAGCGCGTGACAAAAGTCGAGAAGATCCGTGAAGAACTGGTAGTTCTTCCAGAGCAATCTCATCACATGCATTTTAGGTTCCCAGAACCTCCTCGTACCGGAGACACCGTCATCTCTCTTGAGGGCGTGGCCAAATCTTACGAGGATAACTTTGTCTACGATAACGTTGACCTTAAGCTGTATCGCGGAGATCACGTTGCACTTGTTGGCCCTAATGGTGCTGGTAAATCTACTCTTATGAAGCTTATTGCTGGCAAACTTAAGCCAGATGCGGGACAGATTAGCCTGGGTCAAAACGTCACTGAAGCCTATTATGCACAGCATCAGCTTGAAGAGCTCAATCCTGCAAATACGGTACTTGCAGAGCTTGATACCGTTGCTGCTGGCTGGACTACTTCTGAAGAGCGTAGATTGCTTGGAGCCTTCCTTTTCCATGGCGATGACGTTGAGAAACGCGTAAATGTACTTTCTGGTGGTGAGCGTGCTCGTCTGGCACTTGCTAAGATGCTGGTCTCTCCAGATCCACTGTTACTTCTGGATGAGCCAACTAACCACCTGGACATTGACTCTGTTGACGTTCTAGAGAAGGCACTTGTTGACTTCCCAGGAACTATCATCTTGATCAGTCACGATGAGCACCTGGTCAGAGCTGTAGCTAACAAGGTTGTGGACGTTCGCGACCACAAGGTTACGGTCTATGACGGTAACTATGATTACTTCCTCTTTAAGCTGGCAGAGCTTCAAGCAGCAGCGCAAGGGGAGACGTCGAGCAAAACGGTATCCTCGTATGGCACATCGGGTGCAAGAGCGGTTAAGAGTTCTGGCCCAGAGGCAGGTCAAGCTGCAGGTTCTTCTCGCAATGTGAAGACTAAGGAGCAGAGAAGAGCTGAGGCAGAGGAGCGCAATCGTAGAAGTCGTGCGCTTAGAGAGACCAAGAAACGTCTGGACGAGGTTGAGGCAGCGCTGACTCCTGCGCATAAACGATACGATGAGCTCATGACGCTTATGGCTGACGAGGCTCTCTATAACGATCCTCAAAAGTTTGATGAGTGCATGGCGGAATACCAGGCACTTTCTAAGAAGATTCCTGCGCTTGAGGCTGAATGGTTGGAGCTTTCAGAAAAGATGGAAGCAGACATTGATGAGTAGGTAGTTTTGCCAATCTTGGGTAAAATTATTAGGTATTTGAAGCTTACGTAAGTATCTGTTTGTGTGTCTTTGCAGATGTTGAGATAAGGATTGTTGTGCCAACTGCTTTAACATCAGTTCCATCGCTTTTGACAACGCTCGCTGAATTTGCACTGGTAATCTTTGCCATTGTGATTCACGAGGTTGCGCATGGCTTTGTGGCATACAAGTGCGGAGATCCTACCGCTAAAATGTCTGGCCGTTTGACGCTCAATCCACTGGCACACATTGACTTGTTCGGTACGGTTCTTTTGCCGTTTATGTTGGTATTGATGGGTGGTCCTAGCTTTGGTTACGCAAAGCCCGTTCCCTATAACCCCAACTACCTCAAAGATCGTCGTCGTGACGAGATTCTTGTAGCACTCGCAGGCCCAGTTTCTAACATTTTGCAGGCGTTTCTCGGCGCGCTCTTATTGCGTTTGCTCAACGCATTAGCTGTTGCATTTGGTGCGGCTCTAAATCCGCTGGTAATGTACTACGTTTCTTCGTTGGTAATCTTCTACATTCAGATCAACGTAAGCCTGGCTGTCTTTAACATGCTGCCAATTCCACCTCTGGATGGCTCTAAGCTGCTGTTGTATTTTCTTGGCGAGAAAAACCGTCAAAAGTTCTACGCCATTGAGCCTTACTGTATGATTGCTGTAGTGGGACTCATGTTCTTTGCGCCTGGCTTTTTCTCGTCCATTATCGGGGGTATTTCTAACGTCATTTTGAGCCTGCTTGCGAGAATCATCTAATGTCGTACAAAGTAAACACTGCAACATATTCTGGCCCATTTGACCTGCTGCTTCAGCTAGTAAGTAGGCAAAAAGTTGCCATCGGCTCTATTTCTATCTCTGAGGTTGCAGATCAGTACCTGGCAGAAGTTGACGCCATGGAAGAGCTTGATCTAGACGTTGCCAGTGACTTTGTCCTTGTTGCGTCAACGCTTTTGGACATGAAGGCTCATGCCTTGGTACCTCAAGACGTTTCGCTCAAAAGCTCATACGATGAAGATGAGTATGATGACGAGCTGGACGGGCTTTCTCCTGATGAGGCGCGAGAAGTTCTTATTGCTCGCCTTATTGCCTATAAGCAATTTAGAAATGCAGGTGCTGCGCTGGGTAGCCGCATGGAGGCAGAGTCGTACATGTTCCCACGCTCAGTGGGTCCAGATCCTGATTTCTTGAATCTCATGCCAGACTATCTTGAGGGCATTACCCTCAGAAGCCTTGCCGTCATCTGTGCGGACATTGACTCAAAACGTGAGACATTCTTGCTTGAAGCAGAACATGTGGCCCCAAAGAGGCTCCCAGTAGCTCTGACGGTAGCTTCTGTGGACCGACTCACGCGCTCTAAGGGCAAAGTGACGTTCTCTGAGCTCTTAGACGGTCAAGATACGCCAGAAATTGTGGTTGCAAACTTCTTGGCAGTGCTCGAGCTCTTTAAACGCGGTCTTGTTCGTGTTCAGCAGGATGTCATCTTTGGCGAGATTGAGATTGAGCACATAGAGGGCGCAGATTCATACCAGCTTGATGAGTCAGTTCTTTTGGAACTAGAAGAACTATCTGGTGATGAGCCAGACCTTGAAGGATTTAACTTGTCTCAAAATGCGCTCCAAGACGTCCAGCAGACGCTATTATCGTTAACTCAAACGCCCGATGAAGCACAGAAAGAGGCGGAATAACTTATGGCAGAAGAGCTTACCTATTTAGATTCTGAGTCGCTCAAAGGCGCACTAGAATCACTGCTTTTGGTTGCAACAGATGCAATCACTACGGCCGACTTTTCCAAGGTCACCAATGCAGCTCCTGCCGAGGTTGCTCAAGCGCTTAAAGAGCTTGCAGAGGAGTACACGCGCTGCAACAGGGGATTTCAGCTCAGGGAGGTAGCCGGCGGTTGGCGTCTCTTTACGCACCCAGCTCACCATCAGCTGGTTAGCGATTTTGTACTCTCTTGGGATACGCGCCGCCTTTCTCAGGCAGCGCTTGAGACGCTGGCGGTTATTGCTTATCACCAGCCCGTTACTCGTGAGGGCGTTCGTGCTATTCGTGGTGTTAACTCTGATGGTGTTATCTCTTCACTTCGCGAGAAAAACCTTGTGCGTGAAGTGGGCAAAGAGGCAGATAGGGGACAAGCCATTCTCTATGGCACAACAGCCCTTTTCTTAGAGCGCTTTGGTCTCAAGTCTTTGCGAGAGTTGCCGCCGCTGGAAGATTTTGCCCCTGATGAGGAGTCCAAGCAGTTTATTCGCGAGAGACTCTCTGGCAGAAGCTTCACTTCAACGCTTGAAGAAGCCGCAGAAGACATTGACGATGAACGCTCCCTTTTGGGAGACAGCTACGATACGCAAGAGGATGCATAGGCCGTGGCAGAAGAGCGTATTGTTTCTATGCGTCTGCAGCGCTTTTTGGCGCGCGCGGGAGTGGCTAGCCGTCGTGGCTCTGAGCGCCTGATGACCTCAGGTCGCGTCACGGTAAACGGCCAGGTAGTCACCGAGCTTGGCAGCAAGGTTAATCCGCTGGTGGATGTTGTTGCAGTTGATGGCATTGTCTGTTCAATTGCCGAGAAACCCGTCTACTTGATGCTCAACAAACCTGCAGGGTACCTGACTACTATGAAAGACCCTCAGGGTAGACCAACCATTGTGGACATGGTGCCAACTGACACATACCCTGGTCTTTTTCCTGTTGGACGTCTTGATATGGATACCACAGGCCTTCTGTTCTTTACCACCGATGGTCAGATGGCACAAGAGCTCTTGCATCCTTCAAAGCATGTATGGAAGCACTATGTTGCCCATGTAGTAGGAACACCTACAGAAGAGCAGCTAGATCGTCTGCGTGAGGGCATTGAGCTTGAAGATGGACCTGCGGCTCCAGCAGAGGTAGAGATTATCTCTGACAACGCCAAGATGAAGGCCCTTCTCGCCCCACAGGGTTTAGGAAAAACCGGTGGAGGAGAGCCAAACTCCCTGGTCAGCGTAACTATTAGGGAAGGCAGAAAGCATCAGGTCAAGAAGATGCTTTTGGCCATTCACCACAGGGTTCTTGCGCTCCACAGAGATACGTTTGGTCCGCTGCACTTAACAGGCGTTAAAGAAGGCGAGTGGAGACTTCTTACAGAAGAAGAAGTTGCTGCTCTGGAGCGCACTATTGGCAGAGAGCCTGGTGCTTCTCCCATCATGCCTTTGAACACCGACAAGTAACTACTAGTCGCACGAACACAAAGCGTACGTTACATACCTACAACCGCCCAGAGAGGAGACATAATGCAGCCATTTGAAGTTCCAGCTCAGGCTCATCGCATTTTGTTTATGCGCCATCCAGAGAGCGTGGCTAATACGCAGCGCTTTTTTAGCGGCAGAAGAGACGTTGAGCTCACCGAGCATGGCATTGAACAGCGGGAACACGCCGTTCGCGCGCTTGTTGCATTTCATCCAGATAGAATTTGGACTTCTCCTTTGTCTCGCTGCAAAGATATGGCAGAAATGGCTGCCGCTGAACTTGGTATTTCCTGCGAGGTAAAAGATGATCTTGCAGAGATGGATTTTGGCATTCTGGAGAGCAAGCGTTTTGCTGATGCAGAAGAGATTTTAAAACCCTACGGCCTCACCTTTCCCTGGGCTTCAGATGAAAACGGTCATTCTATACCTGCTCCAGAAGCCGAGTCATATGAGCAGGTAAGAGACAGGTGCCGCAATATTCTTAACGAGTTCTCCAACCTTTCTGGACGCACGGTTTGTATTTCTCATGGTGGCTATCTGCGCTCTATGATGGCGGAAATTTTTGGCATCCCAGGCAGTTCTAGCTGGAATGTACATCTTGCAAATGTCTCTTCAATCTTCTTTACTAGTACAGGCGGTTCTGATTTCAAGCTTGGTGGATTTAACCTTGATCCAGAAGAGGTCATTCGTCGTTCCACTGAGCCAAGTTTTTACGATTTTCGTGACATTTGGGGTGTCACCGAGGGGGATAAGTAATGATTGTTGCTATTGACGGCCCAGCAGGCTCCGGAAAGTCTACGGTTGCTCGTGCACTTTCTGATCGCCTGGATCTGATCTTTCTAGATACGGGTGCAATGTATCGCTCGGTAACCGTAGAATGCCTGCGTCAGGGCATTGATATGACTGATACCGAGAAAATCATTCAGGTTGCACGCAGCATTAGCATCTCGTTTGGTAACTCCGCAAACGGCCAGACCGTCTTCGCAAACGGCTCAAACGTTACGGCAGAGATTCGTACCCCAGAGGTAGACAGAAACGTCAGTGCTGTTGCGGCTATTCCTGAGGTTCGCGAAGCTATGGTCACGCTTCAGCGTCGCGCTGGCGAGAATGGCGATGTAGTTGCTGAAGGTCGTGACATTGGCACCGTGGTATTCCCCGAAGCTGATGTAAAGGTCTTCTTGACCGCAGACCCTGCTGCTCGAGCTCACCGCCGAGCCGTTCAGCGCCAGGGTGGAGACGCAGCTACCGGAAACGATGCCCAGGTAGACGCCAAGAGTGAAGAGAAGATTCTCGAAGACATCAAGGCTCGCGATAAGGCTGATTCTGAGCGGAAGGCAGCTCCACTTCGTGCTGCAGAAGATGCCCACCACATTGACTCTTCTGCGCTTTCTGTTGAAGAGGTTATTGCAGCTATTATTACCCTGCATCCAGGACTCGGCAAAAGAGATGCACGCAACCACAGGGCTTCTCACCAGGGAAATGGATCAGAGAGCAGCTCTTCTGATGATGGGAAGTCTCTCACGGAAGAGCCTAAGCGCTCCGAGAAAAAGTCTTCTATAGCAGCGGCATCTAAGCGTTTGCGTCCTTTTGGCGGAAACTCATTTGATGATTATTACGATACCGCGCTTGCTGATTTTCCAGCTCCAGCCAAGTTCTTTAAATGGCTGGCAGTCAGTGTGCTTGGACTGATTACAAAAATTTGGTTTAGATGGCGCTGGGACAATGACCAACTCTTTGTTGGCGATAAGACCCCTCGCGTTCTTATCATGAACCATCCAACGTTTTTGGATCCCATCGTTACTGTTGTCCACCTGCTTGTTCATGGTATCCCCGTGAGAACCATCTACAAGAGTGAGTTCAACAAATTCAAACCGCTTCAGTGGGCGCTTTCTAGACTGGGCGGTATCCCAGTAGATCGCGGAACTGCCGATATGAAGGCAATTCGTCGCGCAATCACGGCACTTTCTAGGGGAGAAATGCTTCTTATCTACCCTGAGGGTACCAGAGTAAGAAGCAATACAGAGCGTGGAGAAACCCACGGCGGTTTTGCGCTTATCGCTCAGCTTGCCAAGGTAGATGTTCAGCCACTAGCTATTATTGGTGCCCTTGATATTAAGAAAAAAGGTTCTCCTCTGGTTAAGCCGGTAAAGGTGTATCTTCGCGCTGGTCAGAAGGTTTCTTTTAGTGATCTGACTTCTACAAAGCGTAAAGATCAGGCAAAAGAGATGGAAGAAGTGGCCATGGAGCGGGTATACGAGCTAAGAGATGCAATGCTCAAAGAGCATCCCGGAAGGAATTAGTTCGTGCCTACTATCAAAATTGCTGACGAAGCAGGTGCTTGTTACGGCGTAGAAAGAGCTCTTCAAATGGTCCAGCAGGCCGTCAAAGATGCTCATGCGCCCGTGCGCACGCTTGGTCCGCTTATCCATAACCCTCGCGTTGTTACGTCCCTTAAAGACCAGGGTGTAGAGGTTGTTGATTCCGCTTCTGAAGCTGCAGGAAGTGCGCTTTTGCTGCGCACTCATGGCGTAACTCCTCAAGAGGAGCAGATTGCCAAGGACGGCTGTGTTGACGTGTTAGATGCAACCTGTCCGTTTGTAAAGAAAGCTCACGGAGCTGCAGAACTTCTCGCCAAACAGGGCTATGCCGTGTACGTGGTGGGAGAGTCCGGACACCCTGAAGTTGAGGCAACACTTGCTCACGTACCAGGTTCTTTGGCTATTGACACCGTGGAAGAAGTTGCCGCTCAGGCAGACGCTATGAGAGCTGCAAAGAAGGTTGGCCTGGTAGTACAGACCACCATGAGCGCTGCTAAGCTCTCTGAAGTAGTTAACGCGGTGCTTCCGCTTGTTGATGAGCTTCGTGTCATGAATACCATCTGCGAGGCCACTGCGGGCCATCAGGACTCGTGCATGAGGCTTGCAAAAGAGTCTGACGTCATGATTATCATTGGCGGCAGGATTTCTGCTAATACCACTCGCTTGGCAGAGATTTCTAAGCTGTATTGTCCCGCAACGTATCACATTGAAGGAGCTGATGAGCTGCAAGCTTCTTGGTTTGAGGGAGCAGAGCATATTGGTATTACCGCCGGCGCTTCTACGCCGGAAGCTCATATCAATGCAGTTAAATCAGCTATTGAACAAATCGTAGGCGCCTAATATGGAACAGCGCGCAGACTACGGAAATACAAAATCTGGTGGACTTGGTGCACTGATTGAGTCCGTTGAAGAGGGTAGTCCTGCGTGGAAGGCTGGCCTTGAGCCCGGCATGATTATCGAGAAGGTCAATGGTGTAGTGCCAAAAGATCTGATTGATTGGCGTTGGGAGGCAGATGGCTCCCTTTGTGAGCTTGAAGTTTCTGTTCCTGGTGATGATGAGTTCTACGAGTGTGTGCTTGAGCGTGAATCTGGAGAAGACTGGGGCGTTGACTTTGTTGATGTGCTCTTTGACGGTATCAAGACCTGCGTAAACGCGTGCCAGTTCTGCTTTATGGCTATGCTACCAGAAGACATGCGACCATCGCTTTCCATTAGAGATGACGATTACCGCCTGAGCTTCTTGCAGGGCAACTTTGTTACGCTCACTAACCTCACCGATGAGGACGTTGAACGCATCATCTCTCACAAACTTGAACCCATGAACGTCTCGCTGCATGCAATTTCGCCTGACGTGCGCCGCAATCTTATTGGTGCTCGCGCTGCTAGGGGCATTGAAGTTCTCGAGAAACTCATGGACGCGGGCATAGAAATTCATGGCCAGATTGTTCTATGCCCTAATATCAATGACGGTGAAGAGCTTGATAAAACGCTTGATTGGGTAGAGGCTCACCAGCAGATTACCTCGTTGGCCATTGTTCCGCTTGGCTATACCAAAGACTCCAAACGCTTTACGCATTCGTATTCTGATGATGTGGAGTTGTCCCGCTCTGTAGTCAAAATTGTTGAGCCCTACCAGGAGCGTGCACGTGCCTCTTTGGGCATTACGCGTTTTCAGCTCTCTGACGAGTTCTACGTAGACGCTCAGCTACCTATTCCACCTGCGTATACCTATGACGGTTATCCGCAGTTCTACGATGGCATTGGTATGCTCAGAAGCTTCCTCGATGAGGCTGAAGAGGTCTGTAACACTATGCGTACTGCTCTTGATGAGGCAGATACCTATCTTTCTGCGCGCTCTCGCAAGATTTTGCTGATTGTAGGAGAAGCTGCTCAGCAAACCATCCAGACCTTCTGCGACAGCTGGTCGGCTGATGGCAACGTTTCTACTTTTGCCGTGCGCAACGATTTCTTTGGTGGAGACGTTAACGTCACAGGACTTATCTGCGCCGTTGATCTTCTCGCCCAGGTTCCTGAAGACCTCACAGATGTTCTGGTGGTGCTGCCTGAGGTTATGTTTAACTTTGATAAAGTCACGCTTGACGGCATGTCACTAGCCGATTTAACTGCGCAGCTAGAGGCACGCGGAGCAAAAGTCATCATGTCAATTCCTGGTCCCACAAACATTGCCAAGTCGTGCATTAAAGCGCTCAAAGAGTGGGATTAGCCACGTATTGCTGGTATTATTAAACCAACTGAATGAAAGGTGAGACATGGCTAAGCCCATTGTTGCTATTGTTGGACGCCCAAATGTTGGCAAGTCCACGCTGGTAAATAGAATTGCCGAGAAACGCGATGCAATCGTACACGAGTCTAGGGGAGTAACCCGTGACCGTTCGTATCACGATGCTGACTGGAATGGTCGTGAGTTTAAGCTTATTGACACCGGCGGCATTGAGTCAATTAAGTCGCAGGATCGTTTTGCTCCACACATTCGTGAGCAGGCGCTTCTTGCATGCGAAGAGGCCGACGTTATCGTTTTTGTCGTAGACGGTACCACTGGTGTTACCGATGAAGACGAAGAGGTTGCTCGCATTGTTCGCAAGAGCACCAAGCCTGTGTTTTTGGTTGTCAACAAAAAAGATAACCCTGCAACTGAGCAGGACGGTCTTTGGGACTTCTATGCACTTGGCTGCGGCGAGCCTCTGCCTCTGTCTGCTTCACATGGCCACGGCACTGGTGACTTGCTGGACGATATTGTCAACGCTTTCCCCGAGGCTGATGAAGAACCAGAGGATGATGGCATCCTTAACCTTGCAATTATTGGTCGTCCAAACGTTGGTAAGTCTTCACTGGCAAACCGCCTAGCTAACAAGAAACGCTCCATTGTTTCTGACGTTGCGGGCACTACGCGCGATGCTATTGACACCATGATTGAATGGAAGGGAACTCCCATTCGTCTTGTTGATACTGCAGGTATTCGCAAGAAGAGCCAGGTGCATGAAGACGTTGAGTACTACAGTCTGGTCAGAGGTCTGCAGGCAATGGACCGCGCAGACGTCTGTCTTCTTGTTGTTGACGCCTCTGTGGGCGTAACCGAGCAGGACCAGAAACTTGCAAACATGGCTGTAGAGCGTGGATGCGCGCTGGTGCTCCTGCTTAACAAGTGGGATCTTATTGATTCTGAGGCAAAGCGCGATGAGGTAGCAGTCTCTGTAGCAAAGCGCCTGGCCTTTGCACCTTGGATTGCTTCCATCAACGTTTCTGCGCTCACTGGTCGCGCTATTGATAAGGTACTTGCCGCTGCTCTTTCGGCTGCAGAATCCCGCGCACTTCAACTCAAGACTTCCGAGCTCAACGAGCTTCTCGCCCAGATTAGAGAGGGCGGACACACGGTTTCTGACCGCGGTCGCCGTCTTAAGATTCAGTACGCTACTCAGACAGGCTCCAAGCCTCCTGTTATCTCGTTCTGGTGCAACGCTCCAGACCTTGTTGACGATAACTACGAGCGCTTTATTGAGAACAGACTTCGCGAGAAGTTCCCACTGGTTGGCACACCTATTCGTTTGAAGTTCCGTAAGAAGGTTGAATCTAACTAATGTCTGGAATTGTTGTTGCTCTGATTTTTGGACTTATTGCGTTTGGTCTTGGTGGCATTCCATTTGGTCTGATTATTGCAAGCGTTATGGCTCATGAAGACATCCGCAAGCTTGGATCAGGAAACATTGGCACCACCAACGTTGCAAGAAATGCTGGAAAAGCTGCAGGTATCCTTACGCTTCTCTGCGATGCTGGCAAAGGTATTATCAGTGTCATGCTAGTCCGTTGGTTCGTGGGAACCCAGGGATTTACTCCTCTGGTCTCGGGAAATGAGCACGCAGAGGCAGAGCTCATCATTTCTTTTGTGTATGCCTGCTGCGTTCTTGGTCATATTTTCTCGCCATGGCTTCATTTCCACGGCGGCAAAGGAATTGCTGTTGGATTTGGTGGTGGCCTTGCGGTAAATCCGCTTGCAGCCCTCGTAGCTCTTGCGGTGTTTATTACGCTTGCCGTGCCAACTAAGTACGTATCGCTTGGCTCCATTGGTGCAGCGGTTGCCATTCCGCTTTTCTGCCTTTTATTTGGCATGGACCCCGTGGCAACTATTCCGGTAGTTGTTGTGGCAGCTGCAGTAATTTGGGCACATCGCGAGAATATCAATCGTCTTAATGCTGGTAGTGAGTCTAAATTCTCTTTCGGCGATAATAAAAAGGACAAGTAATCATGAAAAAAGTTGCTGTTATTGGTTCGGGATCGTGGGGTACCGCACTTTCAACACTGCTTGCTTCTACCTGTGATGAGGTAATTATCTGGTCTAGAGAGGCCGATGTCACCGAATCCATCAATAAAGAGCACGTCAATTGCAGACATCTTTCTGATTCTGAGCTTCCACATAATATTGTGTCTACCACTAGTGAGGCTGAGGCTCTCACCGGTGTAGATGCCGTTGTTATGGCTGCTCCTTCCGCGTTTTTGCGCTCTGTTTGCGCTGCTTGTGCACCGTATCTTGATCCAGAGGTTGACGTCTTAATTCTCTCCAAGGGTATGGAAGCTGGTTCTCACAAGCTTATGCACGAAGTTGCTGCTGACGAGCTAGGAAATCCTTCCAGAATTGCCGTGCTTTCTGGTCCAAACCATGCAGAAGAGGTTATTAAGCAGGGAATTTCTGCAGCAGTTGTAGCGTCAGAAGATGCCGAGGTTGCCAAGCGCTTCCAGGCATTACTTTCTCGTCCATACTTCAGAACCTACATCAGCTCTGACGTGCGTGGCGTTGAGGCGTGTGCTGCCGCTAAAAACGTTGTTGCTATTGCCTGTGGTATTGCTGTTGGCTTGGGTAATGGAGATAACGCTCTTGCTGCTCTTATGACACGCGGCTTGGCAGAGCTTGGTCGCGTCGTATGCGCCATTGGCGGAGACCCACTCACCTGCATGGGTCTTGCAGGAATGGGAGATCTGGTAGCAACCTGTACCTCCGAGCATTCTAGAAATAGAACATTTGGAGAAGCCCTGGTTAAGGGCAAGACACTCCAGTCTTATCAGGAAGAGACCGGTATGGTTGTTGAGGGTGCTCAGGCCGTCATTGGTCTTTATGAACTTGGTCAGCAGATGAACGTTGAGATGCCTATCACTTCAGCTGTTCACGCTGTACTTTACGAAGGCGCTACGCCAGAAGACATTACTTCTCGCCTTACTAACCGCCTGCCTAATGAAGAATTTTATGGAATGACTCGATAGGAGAGTTTAATGAATAACGTCCAGGTAGCACCATCTGTTCTATCTGCAGATTTTTCCAAGCTTAAGAGCGAGCTTGATTCAATTGCAAACGCTGATTACATCCATTACGACGTGATGGATGGTCACTTTGTTCCTAATATCTCTTTTGGTCCAGATATTTTCTCGTACTGTAAAAAGTCCTCTGAGCTGCCCATTGATGTCCATCTGATGGTTACCAATCCAGCTGAGATTGCACCTCTGTTCCTAGACCGTGGTGCTGACGTTGTCACCTTCCACTATGAGGCCGAGGTTCACGCGCACCGCCTTGTTCACCTTATCAAGGACTCTGGCGCTAAGGCTGGCATTTCTCTTTGCCCAGGCACTCCCGTAAGCGTTCTTGAGGATCTTATTGAAGACCTTGATTTGGTGCTTATCATGACCGTTAACCCTGGCTTTGGTGGTCAGAAGTTCATTCCTCACTCAATTGAGAAGCTCAAAGCTCTTAAAGAGCTCTGCCGCAAGCACAACGCTCATCCTCTGATTGAGGTTGATGGTGGTATTAGTGCAGCTAACGCAGCTGATGTTGTAGCTGCCGGTGCAGACATGCTTGTTGCAGGCAGCGCTGTATTTGGCCAGGAAGACCGCGGTGCAACCATCGAGGCAATCCGCGACGCCGGCGAGTCTGCTCTTACCGTTCAGGGCTAGGCTTGCACCCTCAAGCATCATTTGCACATAAACTACCAAGATTGAATCAACAGAAACACGCTATGGATTACGTTTACCTAGACTATGCAGCTTCAGCACCAATGCGCCAAGAGGCGCTTGATGCCGAGAAAACCTATGAAGCTTCACCCATTGCTGGGGTGAACCCAAACTCTTTGCATTCGCTTGGACGTCAAGCAGCGCGAGAGCTTGATGGTGCTCGTAGCGTTATTGCACGTGCGGTGGGCGGCAAGTTTAGGGCTCCTGACGTGGTCTTTTGCTCTGGCGGAACTGAGGGCAATAACCTCTCTGTTCTTGGAATGGCAGAGGGTATTCGCAACAAAGACCACAAGCGCAACACGGTGGTTTTCTCGGCAATTGAACACGATTCTATTTTGGATCTTGCACCTGTTCTTCGCGAGAAGGGCTTTGAGGTAAGAATTGTTCAACCTAACCGTCAGGGAAAGATTGAGGCTTCTGCCCTTGAGGGTCTTTTGGACCAGTCAGTGGCTCTTGTTTCCATCATGTATGCCAATAATGAGACGGGCGTTATTCAACCAGTTGTAGATCTTGCGCGCGCTGCTCATAAGGTGGATGCGCTTTTCCACACTGACGCGGTTCAGGCGTTTGGCCGCATTCCTCTTGAGGTGTCAGACGTGGATGCCCTGACCATTGCTGCCCACAAAATTGGTGGACCTCTTGGTATTGCTGCAGTGCTTATGCGCTCCAAGGTTCCGTTTAAAGCACAGAGTTACGGTGGGGGACAAGAGGCTGGCAGGCGTCATGGCACCCAGGACGTTCGAAGCGCCCTAGTCTTTGCTGCCGCAGCTGCGTGGTGCCAGGAGAACCTTACGCAAACGCAGGAGAGCGTTTCTGCGCGCGCTAATAAAGTGTATGAGACTCTTTGTGCTTCTCCTAAGATTAAGCCAACTACAGAGGCGTATGCAGGCAAAGATCACATGCCTGGTACGGTTAGTATTATGGTTCCCTCAATGGATTCAGAGACGCTTATCCTAAAGCTTGACCAGGCAGGCTATGAAGTTTCAGCTGGTTCTGCGTGCTCTTCAGGCTCTCTTGACGCAAGTCATGTTCTCACCGCCATGGGAATTTCCAGAAACGAGGCTCTGGGAAGCTTACGCATTACCTTTGACGAGCGCGTTTCTGAAACAGACCTTGATGCCTTTTGTGCAACATTGCTGCAGATTGTTGGATAAATTTTTCACATACTAATCTCTACATTAGTTATGTTCTGCGTCTGATACGTCCTTATTTACGGTAGACTAGATAAGTAACCGTATATGAGGAGGCCCTATGAGTGAGTCTGTTAATCTTATGCAGCTCCAGGATATTGATTTGCAGCTGCTAAAACTCGCATCCAACTTGGCCTCAATGCCCCAGGTTCAAAAAATTAAAAACGCCCAACTTGCAGAGAAAAAGATTGCTTCCCAGCTCAAGCAAGTGCTTGGTGTTAAAAAAGACGTAGAAATTGATATTTCTGACCTCAATGAGCAGCGTGCCCATTATGTCCTTAAGACAGATGAGGTTTCTGCTGCTGTAGAAACTGCAACTAATCATCGTGCTCTTAGAGACTTTGACCAGCAGCTTTCTTCTTTGGCAAAGAATATCGAGAAGTGCGATTTTAAACTTGCAGCAAAAACAGAAGAGCTTGAGAAGTGCAAAAAGGCTTATCAGACAGCTCAAGACTTGCAGGTAAAGCTTATGAAAGAGCGCGAGAGCCTTTCTCAGTCCCTTGAGATTGATTCTGCGGCTCTTCGCGCAGAGATTGTTGAGCTCTCTAAATCTCGAGAAGAGCTTGCAGCTCAGATTTCTTCTGACACGCTTGAGCGCTATGAAGCTGCACGTAAACGTTTTAAGGGCCTGGCAGTTGAGCACCTTGTAGGAAACGTTCCAAGTGTCTGTCGCGTTAAACTGCAACCAAGTTCATTCCACGATCTTCAGCATAGCTCCGAGATTGCTGAGTGCCCTTATTGCCATAGGATGCTTATTACTTCTACAGCGTTTAAAGAATAAAGGATTTTCTCGCCATGTTGAATAAAACCGCTCAGTCCTCTGTATGCCTTGTGGTGTGCGGAGGAATTGCTGCATATAAAGCCTGCGAAGTACTCAGAGGCCTTCAGAAAGCTGACTGCGACGTTCGTGTTGTTATGACAGAAGATGCAGCTCAGTTTGTAGGAAAGACTACCTTTGAAGCATTAACGCATCATGAGGTAGTACAGTCGCTCTACAACAATGCCGAGACTCCTGTTGCTCACGTTGACCTTGCTGACTGGGCAGATTGCATGGTAGTTGTACCAGCTACTGCCAATATCATGGCAAAAATGGCTCATGGTATAGCTGATGATGCTGCAAGCACAACGCTTCTAGCTGCTCACACGCCAGTTCTTGTGGCTCCTGCAATGAATACGCATATGTGGAAAAATCCGGCCACTCAGGCAAATGTCGCACTGCTCCGTCAGCGTGGTATCCAGATGGTCATGCCTGAGTCAGGTCGTCTTGCCTGCGGTTATACCGGTGATGGCAAGCTTGCTCCTGTAC
This sequence comes from Atopobium sp., assembly GCA_018380095.1. Classification (GTDB taxonomy): domain Bacteria; phylum Actinomycetota; class Coriobacteriia; order Coriobacteriales; family Atopobiaceae; genus Lancefieldella. Next base: position 161,124 of record JAGZUI010000001.1, on the reverse strand, counting down.
AGCAAATTGTTGACGCTGCGCTGGAGGTTCTTTCTGGTAAAGACGCGGCGCCAGCCAAGCAATATCTTGCTGGTAAAAAGGTTCTTATTACCGCAGGACCAACGCACGAGAAGATCGATCCAGTTCGCTTTATTGCCAACTGTTCAACAGGAAAACTTGGCTATACCGTGGCCAAAGTTGCAGCTAGTCGTGGAGCAGATGTCACCCTTATCTCTGGACCCACACACCTAGAGGCTCCTCAAGGAGTCAACGTGCAAAGAGTAGTGTCTGCTCAAGACATGTATAAGGCTTGTGCAAGCGTCTTTGACAGCGTTGACGCCGCTATTTTAACGGCAGCTGTTGCCGACTACACGCCAGCTCATCCAGCTGATCATAAGCTCAAGAAATCATCAGAGTATCTTGAGTCTATTGACCTTAAAGAAACCACCGATATTCTCGCCAGCCTGTCAAAGACCAAGAAAGACCAGGTTGTAGTAGGTTTTGCAGCAGAGACAAATAATCTTTTGGAGCATGCTCAGGCTAAACTTGAGCGTAAAGGTTGCTCCATGATTGTGGCAAATGATGTTTCTAGACCAGATTCAACCTTTGGTTCAGATACAGACCGCGTGGCCTTTGTAACTCCTCAAGGTGTAGAACAGCTTGAGACTTTGCCACTTGCTGACGTAGCCTCTGAGCTTTTGGACCGTGTGGCCAAAATGCTTGAGGAGCGTGCATAGCGTGCGACCAGAAGATCTTTTTATTGGATGCCATCTCTCGGCAGGTAAGGGCTGGGAGGCAATGGGTAAGGATGCTCTTTCTATTGGTGCAACTACCTTTGCTTTCTTTACTAGAAACCCTCGTGGTGGCAACGCTAAGGCTCTAGATGAGGCTGATGTTGCAAGGCTTAGGGAGCTTCTTGAGGCTCATCACTTTGGGCCTCTGGTTGCACACGCTCCCTACACCATGAATCTGTGTTCGGCTAAAGAAGAGACCAGAGATTTTGCTCGTCGTGCGCTTGCAGAAGATCTTGAGCGTATGGAGTATCTACCTGGTAATTATTACAATTTTCATCCCGGTAGCCATGTGGGTCAAGGCTCTGACGTGGCAATTAAGCAGATTTCTGAAGCGCTTAATGACTGCCTTTTTGAGGGCCAGCACACTACGGTTCTTCTTGAAACTATGGCGGGCAAGGGTACAGAAGTTGGTAAAACGTTTGAGGAGATTGCTGCGATTCTAGATAAGGTAAACCACCCTGAGCTTATGGGCGTGTGCCTTGATACCTGCCATGTGCACGATGGTGGCTATGAAATTGTAGAAAATTTTGATGCTGTTCTAGATACGTTTGACCAGATAATTGGTTTAGAAAAGCTTAAGGCTTTACATCTTAATGACTCCAAGAATCCTCTTGGGGCTCATAAAGATAGACATGAGCAGATTGGCAAAGGCTTTATTGGTCTTGATACGTTCCGCGCTGTGGTGACTAATCCGCGCGTCAACACGCTTCCTATGATTTTGGAGACTCCTCATTCTGAGCTTTCTGGTTGGGGAGAAGAAATTGCGTTACTTCGTTCTTTTTTAGGTGATAACTAGTGGGAATTCTGGTAGGTTGCGAACAAATTTCTATGGAATGGCCTGGTAAGAAAGTTCTTACCAACCAGACTATTGGCGTTAATGAGGGTGACCGTATTGGTGTTGTGGGCAAAAACGGCGATGGAAAATCAACCCTCTTAGATCTTATCGCCAAAAGAATTGAGCCCGATTCCGGAAACGTAATTTGGAGAAGTGGCATCCAAGTAGGCTATATGGGCCAAAGTGATTCACTTTCTGATACACAGACGGTTTGTAGTGCTGTTGTGGGAGACACGCCAGAGTACGAGTGGGCATCTGACGCTCGCATCCGTAAGATTATTGATGAGCTCATTGGAGACTTGGACTGGAATGGTCTGGTAGGAGAGCTTTCCGGAGGTCAGCGTAGACGCTGCGATTTGGCTCGACTGCTTGTGGGCACCTGGGACTTAATGCTTATTGACGAGCCAACCAACCACCTGGATCTGCATGCTATTCAGTGGCTTGCCAATCACCTTAAAAATCGCTGGTCAAAAGGAAATGGCGCACTCATTCTGGTCACCCACGACCGTTGGTTTTTAGACGAGGTCTGCGATCACATGTGGGAAGTCCATGACGGGGTAATTGACCCGTTTGACGGCGGTTATTCCGCCTACATTCAAGCTCGAGTTGAGCGTGATAGACAGGCAGCGGTGATGGAAGAGCGCCGTCAGAATACGCTTAGAAAAGAGCTTAACTGGCTTGCACATGGTGCAAAGGCACGCACGTCAAAACCTAAGTTTAGGATTGACGCTGCCATGGAGCTTCTGGCCGAAGATCCACCACTTAGAAACACGCTTGAGCTCAAACGCATGGCAGTCTCTAGGCTAGGCAAGCAGGTTATTGAGATGCATGACGTCTCGTTTGCTTACAAAAATGCTTCATGTACTGCTGACACAGATTCAAATACGCAGGCAGATGCTTCAAACTCTCAGGTAGACGTCATCAAGCATGTTGAGTGGCTCATTGGCCCTGGAGACCGCTATGGCATTCTGGGCGAGAATGGCGCTGGTAAATCTACGCTTCTTGAACTGATGATGCAGCAGCTACAGCCAACGTCTGGCCTGGTAAAGGTAGGTAAGTCCGTCAAATTTGGCTGGCTTTCTCAGCAGATTGACACCTTTACTACAAAAGAGACGTGGACTGTTCTTGAACTGCTTGGCCAGTACAAGACAAGTTACCTGGTAAACGGCAAAATGCAGAGCCCTACGCAGCTGCTTGAAAGCTTGGGCTTTGACCGTCGAGAGTTTACTAATCGCTTGCAAGACCTCTCTGGAGGACAGCGTAGGCGTCTAGCACTTCTGTGCGTCCTTCTGGAAGAGCCAAACGTGCTGGTACTAGACGAGCCAGGCAACGATCTGGACACGGATATGCTTGCCGTCCTGGAAGACCTTCTGGACTCGTGGCCAGGAACCCTTCTGGTAGTCAGCCATGATCGCTTCTTGATTGAGCGCGTTACCGATGACCAATATGCCCTCATAGACGGCCACATTCGCCACGTTCCTGGCGGCGTAGACGAGTACCTCAAGCTTGTTGATGCTGCAAAGCAAACGGCGAGAAGAGCGGGGGAGCTGTCGGGTACACGCGGAAACTCAGGTACAAATGAGTCGCAGGTAGACGGGTCTTTTCGCCAGGAAAGCTTAGTGCTGAGCAACGCTGAGCGTCGCGAGATGAAGAGGCGCTTTGACTCGATTGAGAGGCGTATGGGCAAGGCTCAGGAGCTACCTGGACAGATTAGGGAGCAGATGAGCTCTGCTGACGCCACAGACGCGCAGCGTTTGATGGAGTTGCAGCAGAAGCTTGATGATGCTGAATCTGCGCTGATGGAGCTGGAAGACGAGTGGCTAACGCTCGCAGAGAAACTTGGTGAAGCGTAAATGGGAGAGTTGCTCTCTAGGTTTGTATGGCCAAAGTATGGTCGCAAGAGTTTTGTTGCCTTGCTTTGTAAGGGTGTTGAGGTCATCGGTGACCTTCTTACACCTTTGATTATTGCGCGCATGATTGACCTGGGAATTCATGGGACAAACATGTATGACATTATTCGCTACGGTATTTTGCTGGTAGTAATCGCAATTGTGGGCTTTAGTTTTACGCTTGTCTGTCAGAAAATTGCTTCTATTGTTTCTCAGCGCACGGGAACTGACCTGCGCAATGAGCTGTTTAAGAAGATTCAAGAGCTCTCAAGTGCCGATATTTCAGCTCTTGGAACAGACACCCTGGTAACCCGCCTTATTAACGATGTCAATCAAGTTCAAGTAGCCGTTGCTCTGGGCATTCGTCAGCTGGTTAGATGGCCAATTTTGGCGGCTGGATCTATTATTGCCACCCTTATGCTTGATGCGCAGCTTGGTATGGTCTTTTTACTGGCAACAGTGTTGGTAGCCGCTATTTTCTTTTTTGTTGCACGTAAATCTACCGCACTCTTTACTGAGCTGCAGAAGCGCCTTGATACCGTTTCTTTATATATGCGACAAATGCTTTCTGGTATTCGTGTTATCAGAGCATTTAGGCACGAGGCAGAAGAGAAGGAACAATTCTCTGAAGCAGTACTTGCTCAGACAGAAACGGCTACTGATGCTGCAAATTACTCAGCGCTACTGAACCCAGCGACCTTCCTTGTTATGTACCTAGGAATTGCCGTAACGCTTTGGCTTGCGGCTCCTCAGATTACTGCAGGTACGCTATCCCAAGGTACCGTGGTGGCACTTGTCAGCTATATGACCAGTGCGCTTTTAGCTATTGGCTACGTTGCTAACCTGGTTATTATCATTACACGCGGAACTGCGTCTGCTACTCGCGTGATGGAAGTCCTGAACACTAGGCCAGCGCTCTCTGATAAGGGAAATGAGCATTTCAACCTCACAGAATCAGACTTCGCTGACACCGCTGTAGCATTCAAGAACGCCTCGCTTGTCTATGACGGTGGAGGAGAGCCAGCTCTTTCTGACATTAACCTCTCCTTAGAGGCTGGCCAGACGCTGGGTATCATCGGTGGTACCGGCTCTGGTAAGTCCAGTTTTGCTGCCCTCATCCCGCGTCTTTTTGATACGGAGACCGGTTCTGTAAGTGTCTTTGGTCACGACGTCAAAACGTATACGTTTGAGCAGCTGCGTTCCCTTATTGGCTACGTTCCACAGCACACCTCACTGGTCAGCGGCACCATTCGCTCCAATCTCTGCTGGAAAAATCCAAACGCCACCGACGAGGAGCTTTGGGCAGCTCTTGGGGTTGCTCAGGCAGCAGACTTTGTGCGCGAGAAACCCGATCAGCTTGACAGCATTGTTGAGCGTGGCGGCAAGAACTTCTCGGGTGGTCAGCGCCAGCGCTTGACCATTGCTCGTGCTCTGGTAGGAAGCCCGCGCATTGTCATCTTGGATGACGCTGCCTCTGCACTTGATTTTGCTACGGATGCACACCTCCGAGCGGCACTTCGCAAGCTTAGTGCAACCACTACGAGCATCATTATTTCGCAGCGTGTAGCTGCAGTTATGCAGGCAGACAAGATCCTTGTTCTTGATCATGGCAAACAAGTGGGACTGGGAACGCACAAAGAACTTCTCGCCACGTGTCCGCTGTATAAAGAGATTTGTCTCTCACAGCTTCGTCCTGAGGAGGTGGAGTAATGGCCGATATGTATTCTGGTGGAAGCACCTCCGCTATTGCATCAAGCGCTCCTGAGCACGGCAAAGGCGGCTCCGCTGACGCTATCTCCATGTCCGCAGCAGAAGTCACACGCCGACTAGCTGCATGGATTTCTCCTCACAGAGGTTTTCTGGTTCTGGCGTCTGTGTCATCTATTGCAACCGTTATTCTGCAGCTCTGGGTACCCATCATTGTGGGTAGTGCCATCGACCAACTCATCAGACTGGTACAGGGCGCCGAGGCAGCACTTTTGCCTACGCTCGCTCAGCTCTCACTGGTAGTTTTGCTTGCAAGTGCAACACAGTGGCTTGCTTCTTGGTCTACCAATAAGCTTACCTATCTGGTTACGCGTGACCTCAGAGACGCATCTCACGCCAAGGTCGCAAACTTACCGCTCTCATACATTGATACGCATTCTCAGGGAGACTTGCTTTCTAGGGTTGTTAACGATGTGGATCAGCTTGGTGATGGCCTTCAGCAGGGCCTGACGCAGTTCCTCACGGGCGTTGTGACCATTATTGGAACCTTGTGCTTTATGTTCTATATGTCGATTCCTATGGGCCTTGTAGTTGCTCTAGCTACGCCGCTTTCTATTATTGTTGCTTCCGCCATTACCAAGTACGCAAGCTCATCTTTTAGCAAGCAGCAGGGCTACCAAGGTCAGCTTGGCGGATACGCAGAAGAGATGGTCTCTAACCAGGAGCTTATTACTGCTTTTGCCCACAAAGATGCCATTATTGAGCAGTTTGAAGCTATTAACGAGAAACTCCGTGTAGTAGGAGAGCGTGCGCAGTTTGCCTCTTCGCTCTCTAACCCTTCTACACGTCTGGTAAACAACTTCATTTATGCACTGGTAGCTGGACTTGGCTGCATTTGCGTTTTGACGGGCGTTCCTTCTGTGCTTACCATTGGTCAGGTGCAGAGCTTCCTCTCGTATGCCAACCAGTACATGAAGCCTTTTAACGCCATTTCCGCAGTTGTTACGCAGGTTCAGACAGCCTATGCAAGCGCTCGTCGAGTCTTTGATCTTCTCGACGCAAAGGAGATCAAGCCTGATCCAGTAGACGCTGAAGTCATCCAGAATCCACAGGGCTCCATTGAGTTTGATGACGTGGCGTTCTCCTATGATCCCAAGCATCCGCTGCTCAGCCACATCTCATTCAGGGCAGAGCCTGGCCAGAAGATTGCTCTTGTTGGGCCAACTGGCTGCGGCAAGACCACCCTTATTAACCTGCTACTCAGGTTCTATAGCATTGATTCCGGCGCTATTTATGTAGACGGTCATAACACGCAAAAGCTCACGCGAGCATCACTTAGGGAGCAGTTTGGCATGGTGCTACAGGATACGTGGCTCTTTAAGGGAACCATCAAAGAGAACATCCGCTATGCAAAGCCAGACGCCACCGATGAAGAGATTTTTGCTGCAGCTCAGAAAGCACAGGCTCATGAGTTTATTCAGCAGCTTCCTCAGGGTTACGACACCATGGTAGGAGAGTCTGGCGGATCCTTGTCCCAGGGTCAGCAGCAACTTCTGTGCATTGCCCGCGTTATGCTAGCTAATCCACCTATTCTGCTTCTGGACGAGGCAACGTCAAGCATTGATACGCGAACAGAGCAGCTGGTACAGAAGGCATTTGACACCATCATGAACGGCAGAACTTCGCTGGTTGTTGCCCACAGACTCTCTACCATCCAGGGAGCCGATTGCATTCTTGTCCTCAAGGACGGCTCAATTCTTGAGCGAGGTACTCACGATGAGCTTTTGGCCCAAGGCGGTTTCTACGCCAAGCTCTACGAGAGTCAATTCGAGGGTACAGACGCCTAACTATCCACACATTTTGAAAGAGCCAGCACCTTGAATGGGCTGGCTCTTTCAATGTCACCTGTAATTGACAAACTGGAATTTGCCGCTCTTTAAAGAACTGATACATCAGTTACTTTTTTATTTTGCTCTCTAATCGAAAGAATAGTTGCCATTACTATAATAATTATTTTACAAGCATAAGTTATATTTTGATCACCACCTACTGCTAATTGCGAGAAAACATTTATTAACGAATGTGTCATCACACATATCCACAAACTATTTGTCTTTATAAATAATGCGGATAAAACAAAGCAATTAGTCAACAATCCAAGCAAAAATCCAAACGCCTGTACTTGTGGCAATGTTCCTTCAATGTAGAAATAAGAGAAATGCCATATTCCCCATAAAACAAAGGTAATTAAAGTTGAACTAATATAACTATGGCGTTCCATCATAATTGGTTGAAAAACATATCTCCACCCTATTTCTTCAATCCCACCAAAAAGGATTGCTTTAAGAAATAAGATAATCGGAATATACCACGCATTCAACGCTAATTTTCCATCAAATGCAACATAACAAAAATCCAAAAACAAGAATACAATAACAAATAAATAACTGCTGATGTTTTGCTTTATAGCGAAAAAATCCTTTAATATTTTCTTCGTACTGTACTTTTTGTATCTAAGTGCAATAATAGTTCCCCATAGAGCAGCTGAAACTCCACCTATTCCAATAGCAACCATTCCCATTGGCGTTGTGTAGTCTACATCTATACCCAAATTACGCAATATAAAAACTATGATACATATCATCCATATTTGCCCTAAGGTTCCTAATAAATAAAGAAAAATTGCCTTTTTTCGACTCATAAATTTTCTCCTAAATTCCAATTTGTCACTTTGTCTATGCTACAACTTATATCAAACCGGTTTTTAATAAACTACTTCTATAGTTGCATGACAAGGTTATAACGATAAAGCGATAAAAAAAGAACCCTGCTCGGCCTCGGATATTAACCGGGGTGGCGCGGGTTCTTTGACTAATATACCACATATAAAGAAAAGCCGATATTTCACGGCTTCGAGAAATTCTGGTCGGGTGGACTGGATTTGAACCAGCGACCCCTTGACCCCCAGTCAAGTGCGCTACCAAGCTGCGCCACCACCCGTTTGCTTTTGATACGATAGCATTCCAACATAAAATGAGCAAGCAATTCCCGGTAACCGTGAAGATAGAGTGGGCGAGATATGGACAACTTCTTTCAGCGTGCGTTTTCAGTGGTCAAGCAAATTCCTGAGGGTAGGGTTGGCACGTATGGGCAGATAGCTCGCATGATAGGGGAGCCAAGAAAAGCTCGCTATGTGGGATTTGCTATGCATCAAAGTCCTGGCGTTGCGGGCGGTGTACCGTGTCACCGAGTAGTCTTTAAAGATGGCTCACTTGCTCCAGGCTTTGCCTTTGGTGGACCTGACGCTCAGCGAGAGCTTCTTGAAGCAGAGGGAGTGAGGTTTCTACAAAACGGCAAGGTTGATATGAAGCGCTTTCTTTGGGAAGCATAAAAGATGAAACATTATTTTATGTTGTGAAATATTCTCCCAGCTAAGAAGCACTATTTGCTGGGTACAATCGCAGTGAGTTCCTGGTAGTTGGCACGTTCCGTTTAATGGAGGTCAAATGAAGCGTAGCTCTAGCCTGAGCAAGTTCTTTACTGCAATTTTTGTACTACTAGTAACGTCAGCCTTGAGTGTGGGCATTTTGTCTGGCTGCTCACAAACAGAAAACAAACAAGACCAGTCACAATCCACCACATCAGAACAAAAAGAAGAGAAAAAGGACGAGAAAAAAGAGGATTCTTCAAGCTCCTCTAGCTCTTCATCAAACAATTCTAACGCTACTGGCTATGGCACCTACCATATTCCTGATGGATTCAGCTTTGATAACAGCCTGTATCCAGACCTTCAAATTACCACTCAGATTGATAAAGACAGCCTCTGGCCCATCATTATTCGCATTGAGGGTACGGCCGATCAGTTTGATTTGATGAGAAAAGCTACTATCGATGCAGCTCAGAGAGCTCAAGTACTTGAATCTGCAGAAGAGATTGGCAACACCGTTGATCAGGCTCTTGCACACCCAACAAACTACAACCTGACTGACTGCGCAATTCTTACTTCTGCACCAGAGTCGTATCGTAAGACCTACGTTATTACGTTTACCGTAAAGAGCCACTACGAGGTTAAGAAGTAGTACGAATCGTACTGCTTATTAGCTTTGTTGTAACAAACATTGCTCCCAAATGGCGCTCGCTTGCGCGAGCGCCATTTGGGTTCATCTCATTTTTTATTTAAGTTCCGGATTCAGACGTGATAACCGCTTGCTGCAAAGCGCTAGCTAGCTTCATCTTTAGCCGCTAACTACTGCACCTTTGTTGTGGCGACTTTAATCTTTATTAATAATCTTTATTAAGGTCGCCACAACAGTCACAACAAAAGGAACTACAGTTACAAAAATGGCCCAAAAAGTGAAATACTGGTTCTCCCAAAAGTCGAAGTACGCTAATCGGCTGATTGGAATACATAAAAACAGCATCACGCCAGCTACAATCAAGGCAGGAAGGTTCCCCCTTGATAAGTCTTCTTGTCTGATGCTCATTGCTGCCAGTACCGGGGCTAGGATGAAATACATAAGTATAGGAAACCCGAACTGAATCATCCTTCCTATCGATCCAGCAGAGAAATGTAGCACCCGCAGCGGAATTATTGACACATATATAAGAATTATATAAACCAGGCTGGGCCTTAAAGCGATAGGCACCCTTCCGAGGGTTGCTTTGATGTCAATGATGCTGCTTTTAATAAATAAAATCTTCATAGCTAAGCGGCTTACGCAAGTGGCTTATATGCATCATCAACATTGATGTGGCAATAGCCGCCAGGGTTCTTCTTCAAATAGTCCTGATGATACTCTTCAGCAAGTACGTAGTTATCTAGCGGCTCGACCTCAACGGCAAGCTTCTGACCAAACAGAGACTCCTGCTCAGACATAATACGATCAATTACAAGCAGATCAGCATCGTTTGTGTAATAGATACCTGTGCGATACTGTCTACCAACGTCGTTGCCTTGCTTATTGACTGAGAGGGGATCAATAACCCTAAAGTAGTAGCGCAAAATGTCATAGAGGCTTACAACGGTCTCATCGTAAGTGACATGCACTGTTTCTGCATGATCTGTAGCCTTAACCTCCTGATAGTTGGTATCTAAAGTTTTACCGTTTGCATAGCCAACGGTAGTTGCGGTGACGCCATTAATTCTGGAGAAGTACTCTTCAAGTCCCCAGAAGCATCCACCTGCTAAATAAATCTCTGCCATAAAAGCCTCCTTAGGCCGAAATGCTGTTATAAAAGTTTGAAGTGACTACGTTTAACTTCAAAGACACCTTCTTTGCTTAAAGAAGATATTACTGCGCTCAAAGCGCTTCTATCTACACCAAGATAATCCGCAAGTTGTTGTCGGTTGAAGGGGATATCAAACTCCTCAGAACCTGCAGCTTGAGAGCGCGTATGCAAGTACGCTATCAGTTTGCCACGAATGCTTTTTGGTGCGGCATCTTGAATGCGTCGACTCAGCATAATGTTCTTTTGAGCAATTGAAGCCATAAGATTTCTGATGATAATGTCCACGCCACCGCAGATGTCGCATGTTCTGGCAGTAATTTGACGCACGTCCAGCAGCAGAATTTCCGATTTCTCGGTAGCAACGACCGAGGTCAAAAGCGGTACGTTTCCAAGGGCTGCATACGCCTCTCCAAAGGTGTCTCCGGTATGGAAAGCTCCCATCACAGAGATATTGCCCTGAGCATCAGATCCCTCAACGTGGATAGCGCCAGAGATAACAATGCCAAATTGATGCGCCTTGTCGCCAGCGCACAAAATGATCTCTCCAGGCTCATAGGTACGAACAACAGCACGTAAATGCCTTAAAAGAGCCTCTAGTAGCTCTGGTTTTACTCCTTTAAACACAATTGTGTTTAGCAAAAATGAGGGCTTGATGTCTTGCACGTTCATACTGTCTCCAAAAAATTCCTGGATAGAAATCGTTTTGTTGTAATTACAACATACCTTATTCCACATTCCTGTAATCATGAAACCCAGAAGAGCAAATCTCTTCTCGCTATATGGTTTTATGGAGAGGAAAAATAGTGGATAACAAGATGTTCTGTTTCCAGTGCGAGCAGACTGCTGCTTGTACTGCATGTACCGGTGCTGCTGGCGTTTGTGGCAAGCCTTTTGACGTCGCATTTGCTCAGGACGAGCTCACCGGCGCTCTGGTTGGCCTTTCTCGCACCGAGCTTGCTGCTGGCAAGCGTTCTAACCGCGCAGATCAGCTGATTGTTGACGGCCTGTTCACCTGCATCACTAACGTCAACTTTGACAAGGATGCGGTTGACGCAATTACCGCTCAGGTTCGTGACGAGAAGAACCGTCTAGCTGCAGAGGCTGGTGTAGAGCCTGTTGAGGATCTTCCTCTTTGCGGCGTTTGGTCCGACAACGAGGACATTAGATCCCTCAAGTCCCTCATTCTGTTTGGTATCCGTGGTATGGCTGCCTATGCTTATCACGCTCGCGTTCTTGGCAAGACTGATGACGCAGTTGACGCTTTCTTTGTAAAGGCTCTTGCAGCTCTTGCTACTGAGTCTTCCGTTGACATTTTGCTGCCTCTTACCCTTGAGGTAGGCGAGGTCAACCTCAAGTGCATGGCTCTTCTCGACAGCGCAAATACCGGCGCTTATGGCACCCCAGTTCCAACTGAGGTTCCTCTGACTATTGAGCCTGGTCCCTTCATTGTTGTTTCCGGTCACGACCTTCTTGACCTCAAGATGATCCTTGAGCAGACCGAGGGCACTGGCGTCAACGTTTACACTCACGGCGAGATGCTCCCAGCTCACGGTTACCCAGAGCTCAAGAAGTATCCACAGCTCAAGGGCAACTTTGGTACCGCATGGCAGAACCAGCAGAAGGAGTTCAAGGACATTCCAGCTCCTGTTGTCTTCACTACTAACTGCCTCATGCCACCTCGTCCTAGCTACAAGGACCGCGTCTACACTACCGAGCTTGTTGCTTTCCCAGAGCTCGTTCACATTGACGAGGATGCAAACGGCAAGAAGGACTTCAGCGCTGTTATCAAACAGGCTCAGGAGCTTGGCGGATATGCTGAGGCTCAGGAGCTCACCGGTATTAACGGTGGCCACAAGGTTACCACCGGCTTTAGCCACGGCGCCGTTCTTGGCATTGCCGATAAGATCATCGATGCCGTTAAGCAGGGCGCTATCAAGCACTTCTTTGTTGTTGGTGGCTGCGACGGTGCTCGTCCTGGTCGTAACTACTACACCGAGTTTGTTGAGCAGACTCCTGCAGACTCCGTTGTCCTTACCGTTGCTTGCGGCAAGTTCCGCTTCAACGACCTTGACCTGGGCACCATTGGCGGTATTCCTCGCATTCTTGACGTTGGCCAGTGCAACGACGCATACGGCGCTGTTCAGATTGCAACCGCTCTTGCAAACGCATTCGACTGCGGTGTTAACGACCTGCCACTGAGCTTTGTTCTGTCTTGGTACGAGCAGAAGGCAGTTTGCGTCCTTCTGACCCTTTTGCACCTTGGCATCAAGAACATCAAGCTTGGACCAACCCTTCCTGCCTTTGTCAGCCCTAACGTCCTTAACATCCTTGTTGAGAACTACGGCATTGGCCCAATCGGCGATGCTTCCGAGGATCTTGCTCAGATGCTTGCCTAATTGGCGAGAAACCCCTCTAGTCCTTTCCTTGAAACGCCTCCTAGCTACGCGCTGGGAGGCGTTTTTTGATGTGAAAAATACTTGAAAGTCAAATTGGTATGGCTATTTCTGAAGGGTAATAGCACAATATTTTTATGTTGATTGGGGGAGTATGAATAACTCAAATATTGATTACGATATCTCTAATGAGCAATCTATTATTGAATATGCCTCTAAGCTTGTTGGACACTCTCTTCGTGAAGTTACCGACGTTAACTCTCTTGCAGATCATAAAAAACGTCGTGGTGCTTTTGGCAACGCAGTCGAAGAACTGTACTTTAAGTATCCAATCAACAGTGATTCAAATCCTGATTTTGCCGAAGTGGGACTTGAATTAAAAACAACCCCTATGAAAGAGAATAAAAAAGGTGATTTAGTAGCTAAAGAACGCCTTGTCATCACCATGATTGACTACAACAAAGTAGTTAATGAGACATTTGAAGATAGTCATTTTCTAGGGAAGTCTTCAAATATTTTATTGATGGCTTATAAATATGAAAAAGGTGCCAATCCTATTGATTACAAGGTAATTTTGGCAAACAAATGGAATATTCCAATTGAGGATTATGCTCAAATCAAACAAGACTGGGAAACGGTTGTTACCAAGATTCAGTCTGGTCATGCTGAGGATATTTCTGGCTCCGATACTCTATATCTAGAAGCGTGTACAAAAGCTGCCAATAGCTCAATTAGAACAACACAGCCTTATTCAAATGTTCCAGCTAAGCCTCGTGCCTGGGCATTTAAAGCATCTTATATGACCACCATAGAAAAACAGATGCTAGGTAACGGTGCATCTCAGATTAAAAGGAACGAATCTGAGCAAAACCTTTCGCTTATTGAACTTTTGTATAAAAGGTTCAAACCATATTTTGGAAAGACTGAAGATCAGCTTGCAACTGAATTTAATATAAGTAAATCGAAAGATAAATGTGCACGTATCACTAAACATATTCTAGGCATTGCTGAAGACCAGAAAATTGAAGAGTTTGAAAAGGCTGGTATTAAGCCTAAAACGATGAGGCTTAAATCAAATGGAGTACCAAAAGAATCTGTAAGCTTTAAAGTCTTTGATTACTTTAAAGTTGCTGAGGAACCATTCGAAGAATCTGATTTATATCACGACCTTTTATGTAAATATTTATTTGTAATTTATAGAGAAAACTCAGCAGGTGATTTTGTTCTCTCAAATATTTTGCTCTGGCAAATGCCTGACTCTGATTTAATGTTTGCGGAACAATGCTACCTTCAGATGCAAAAGAATATTAAAGCTGGACGAGCTGACATAAGTGTCAAGGCGTCTGAAAATAAATGTTGTCATGTAAGACCTCATGCCAGAAACAAACTTGATACAAAACCTCAACCATATGGAAAACCTGAGGTTAAAAAGTGTTTTTGGTTGAATAGCTCTTATCTTGCCGAAGAAATATCTGAAGGGCTGTCCCTTAAAGATTAAGTTGATCTTCTTGGTTATCTGAATTAGACTGACTTTTTGTCCGGTTGATCGGTTAGTATAGTAAACACAAAATTGGTCCACAGCAGCGATAGGAGAAACGTGGCCAAAGCAATTACTGTTGCCGAACTCTTTGCGGGAGTCGGTGGATTTAGACTTGGCTTAGAGGGTTATAAAGACCCTTCTAATAAAGCTAATAACCTGCTAAAAGCGGGAAACTTTAAAACTATATGGGCAAATCAGTGGGAACCGCCTGGATCTCCTACAAGGCAGTTTGCCGCAAATTGTTATAAAACTCATTTTGGTAATGATTCAGTCGTAAATGAGGACATTAATAAAGTTCTTAATGAGTATGACCAGGGTCTACGCGATATTCCTTCGGTCGATATGGTTGTAGGTGGATTTCCTTGCCAGGATTACTCAGTAGCTAAGCCTTTATCTCAATCGGGAGGTATTGAAGGAAAAAAAGGTGTTCTATGGTGGGACATTTATAAATTCTTAAAAATTCAATTAGATAAGTCTCCTGAAAATGCAGAATGGTGCCTTTTAGAGAACGTTGATCGTCTTCTTAAAAGTCCCGCATCTCAGCGTGGTAGAGATTTTGCAATTATTCTAAGTTGTCTTGCTAGCCTTGGATATTGCGTTGAATGGCGTGTAGTAAACAGTGCGGCATACGGCTTTTCACAAAGAAGAAAACGTGTATATATTCTCGCGCGTAGAAATGCCAACTGGGAGCTTTCAGAACGCTTAACTTCAGGAATTATGTCCCGAGCGTTTCCTTTTAATCTTGTGGGCAATATCTCTTATGTTGATATTCCAAAAGACCCTTTTGTTGCTACAAAAGACTTTAATTCTGAAAGGTCTAAAACATCTCCGTTTTTAGATGCTGGTGTGATGGTAGATAACCGTGTTATTACCTGTAAAGTTGAAGAAGTTTATAAGGGTCAATTTAAAACACTGGGGGATGTTCTTTCTTCAGAGAATGAAATTCCAGAGAACTACTTTATTGACAATTCACAGCTTTCTCGCTGGGAATACCTTAAAGGGTCAAAACGAGAAGAGCGTGTCAATAAGTACACAGGTCAAACCTATTTTTACTCTGAAGGCTCTATGGCATTCCCAGACCTTCTCACTAATCCTTCAAGAACAATTCTTACAGGAGAGGGGGGAGCAAGCCCTTCTCGCTTTAAACACATCATTAAAGTAGGCGAGAAGTATCGCAGACTTGTTCCAGATGAGCTTGATCAGCTACAGGGTTTTCCTAAAGGCTGGACTAATACGGGAATGAGCGACAATAATCGTGCATTCTGTATGGGAAATGCTCTTGTTGTAGGTGTGGTAAATCGCATCGGAAAAGAAATATACAAGGAATTGTAAGGTCAAGGCGTTTATCAGGATTTGATAGACGCCTTTCTTATAATCAAATTGCTTCACGAACTCCAAATATTCGATTTATTAAAGAACGTTCAAGAATGACGCTCTTCTCGATAACAGAATGTGGCATAATGCCACTGTCGAAGTAACAATTAATGTTAGTCATTAGTAGCATTTAACAGAGGGGTTTCTATGGCTAAAGTTGCAGTTATCGGTTGTACCCATGCAGGCGTTTTTGCCACTTCTTCAATCCTGGGCGCACACCCAGATTGGGAGGTTCACGTCTTTGAGCGCAATGACACGGTTTCCTTCCTGTCTTGCGGTATTGCTCTTTGGGTAGGTGACCACGTAAGCGATCCTAACAAGATGTTCTACAGCTCTCCAGAAGCCCTTGCCGAGGCTGGCGCTCACGTCCATATGACCACTAACGTCACTTCTGCAGACGTTAAAACCAAGCACGTTGCGTGGGAGGATCTCAAGACGGGCGAGACCTTTGAGGACGACTTCGACTATCTCGTAGTCACTACCGGCTCTAAGCCAATTGTTCCTCCACTGCCTGGCATCGACGGACCTCGCGTTCTTCAGTGCAAGAACTGGGCTGACGGTCGTCGCATTCACGACACCATGGCATCTTCCAAGTCCGCAATTGTCATCGGTGCTGGCTACATCGGCGCCGAGCTTGCAGAGCAGCTCTCCGAGCGTCAGAAGGACGTCACACTCATTGACATGCTTCCTCGCGTTCTTGCAAAGAACTTTGACAAAGCAATCACCGATCAGGTTGAGGCTGCTTACAAAGAGCACGGCGTCACGCTTGCACTTGGCGAGAAGGTCATGAGCTTTGAGGACAATGGCGATTCCGTCACCGTTGTTACCGATAAGGGTTCCTACACTGCAGATTATGCAATTCTGGGCATTGGCTTCCTGCCTCGTACTGACCTCTTTGACGGCCAGCTTGATATGCTTCCTAACGGTGCCATCAAGGTTGATGAGTACATGCGCACCAGTGAGCCTGGCGTTTTTGCAGCTGGTGATTCCGCTTCCATTATCTTCAACGTCACTGGCAAAGAGGACTACATTCCTCTGGCAACAAACGCTGTACGCCAGGGTCTACACGTTGGTCCTAACATGCTTGAGCCAACTGCTGCTTATGCAGGTACTCAGGCTTCCAGCGCAGTTCAGCTCTACAACTACTCCATGGCTGCAGCAGGCCTCACCGTTGAGGGCGGCAAGGTTCGTGGCTACGAGTACGATTCCGTTTCCATCACCGAGAACTACCGTCCTGAGTTTATGCTGACCACCGAGCCAGTTACCGCTACGCTTGTCTGGGATTCAGAGACTCGTCTTATCAAGGGCGCACAGTTCTTCTCGACACATGACGATGTTGCCCAGGCAGCAAACGTTGTTTCTGTTGCAATTGCCGCTGGTATGACCATCGACAACCTTGCAGCTGTTGATCTTCTGTTCCAGCCAAACTTTACCAACCCAGTCAACTACATTGGCTCCGTTGCTATGGCTGCCTGCGCAAAGGCCAAGTAAACTCCGCTCAGATCACGCAATAAACGAGAAGGAAGCTGGTATTTCTGCCAGCTTCCTTCTTTGCTATCGAGCCCGAGTCTAGCTCGATTGATGTCTGTTTTTTTGTTTGCTCCGGTCTGAGCCTGCGTCGCCTTGATACGGTGTCTATCTTGGCTTTCTGCTCACTACGGCAATGTAGTTAAGGTCATCCGCGTGATCGTTGAAGAACGTAAACATGCTGGTGAACATCTTAGCGTTCTCTGGCTTAAGGCCGTTTCTAATAACCCTCAGAGCTCCGTCAGCACCCTCATCAGCAATGAGTCCTGCCGGATTCATAAGCGTCATCTTGCCGTTCTTAGTTTCTAGGCAGAAACCCGCCGACTCAAAGAGATTCTTCCAACCAGCAAGGGTTAGCGGCTTTACGTTGACGTTGATGGTTCTTGAGAGCTCGTGAACCAGCTCATCGTCTTCTTTGAGCAGAAGAACGTCATGGGTAAGCAGCACGCCACCTGGCTTAAGTACGCGTGCATACTCTTTTACGGCAGCATCTTTCTGCTGGTCAGAGAGCATAGTAAGCATTGCCTCGTTGATTACAACATCAAAGCTATTATCGGGGTAGGAGAGGTTTGTAGCGTCTCCTTGTTCCACTGTTACGTACTCCTCGATATTGTTTCTCGCAATATTTTCTTTTGTTTTAGGGAGCACATCTGCATTAAGGTCAATTGCGGTTACATGGCAGTGGAAACGTTTTACCAGCTCAACCGTAGTAGTTCCAATATTGCAAGCCACCTCAAGAATCTGAGTTTCTGGCGTAATCTCTACGGAATTAAGTAGCCAATTGGTTGCTTCAATACCTCCGGGGCGCAGTCTTGTCTTGCCCATACGGAGTAAAAACTCGTGACCAGCTTCCATACTAAGACCCCCTTCATACTATAAAAGAATAAAGTTAGCTTTATCTAACTGATTCAAGTTAAGCACATCGTTACCTGCGAAAAAAGCCAAATTAATTGCTATTTTTGAAACAATTTAGCAGGTAGATTGCGACAAAAAATAACCTATATGTCCAATCGTTCTTTTTGTGCATTTTCTTTAGCAGTTTATAAGTTTATAGTGGACACAAGGTAAGGGCGACTTACTAATTTCCGCAGGTAATTGAAGCGGAATACTAAGGAGGAAGTTATGTACTACTCTGCTGGAACGTATGAATCGTTCGCTAAGCCAGAAAAGCCCAAAGACGCCGACAAAAAATCAGCTTATATCATTGGAACAGGACTTGCAGGTCTAGCTGCTGCGTTTTATCTTGTCCGCGATGGCCAAGTAAAGGGTACAAGAATTCACCTGCTCGAGAAGCTTGAGCTTGCAGGCGGAAGCTGCGACGGCCGCAAAGATGTAAGCAAGGGTTTCTACATGCGCGGTGGCCGCGAGATGGACAACCACTTTGAGTGCATGTGGGATATGTTCAGAGACGTTCCATCTATTGAAACACCTGGTGTCTCGGTACTTGATGAGTACTACTGGCTCAACAAGCACGATCCAAACTACTCTCTCTGCAGAGCTTCCGAGAAGTGCGGCAAAGACGCTCACACAGACAAGAAGTTCAAGCTTGATAAAGAGTCTTCACTTGCGCTTGCAAAGCTGTTTATGACTCCTGAGAAGGACCTTGAGGGCAAGAAGATTAGCGACGTACTTCCTGATTCTTTCTGGAACACAAACTTCTGGCTCTATTGGCAGACTATGTTTGCGTTCCAAAGATGGTCCTCTGCTCTTGAAATGAAGCGCTATCTTTGCAGATTCTGTCACCATATTGACGGTCTTCCTGACTTTACTGCGCTGCGTTTTACCAAGTACAACCAGTATGAGAGCATGATTTTGCCACTAGTCAGGTATCTTGAGAATCACGGCGTAAGCGTTGACTATGGTATGGATGTCAAGAACGTCATCATCAACGACACCAATGGTAAAAAGGTAGCCACTCAGATTGTTTACGAGAAGAACGGCTCACAGCAAACCATTGATCTAACCGAAGACGATTTGGTGTTTATCACCAATGGCTGCTGCACCGATACCTCTTGCTATGGTGATCAAAATACCGCTCCTGACATCAGCAACGTCAGAAATGGCGTAGGAGAGTCCTGGGATCTGTGGAAGAACATTGCAGCTCAGGCCAAGCATGGTGAGTACGGCAATCCCGATAATTTCTGCAGCGACTTTGAGGCAACTAACTGGATGAGCGCTACCATTCAGACAAAAGACGAAGAGATTATCAAGAAGATTATTGGCGTCTGCAAGAGAGATCCAAGAGAAGGTAAGGTCACAACCGGCGGTATTGTAACCGTCAAAGATAGTACCGATAACTGGTACCTCTCGTGGACCATCAACCGTCAGCCACAGTTCAGAGCACAGGACAAGGACACCGTACTTATCTGGGTCTATGCATTGAGCACTAACAAGTCTGGTAACTTTGTTAAGAAGGCTATGCGTAACTGCACCGGCGAGGAAGTGTGCCAGGAGTGGCTCTATCACATTGGTGTTCCAACCAAGAAGATTGAGGACTGGGCCAAGAACCGCTGCAACACAACTACGTGCTTCATGCCTTACATCAACGCATTCTTCCAGCCAAGAAAGGCTGAGGACAGGCCTCTGGTTGTTCCTGAGGGTTCCGTTAACTTTGCCTTTATTGGACAGTTTGCCGAGACTCCTCGTGACACCATCTTTACTACGGAGTACTCAATCCGCACTGGTATGGAGTCTGTCTACACGTTGATGGATGTTGATAGAGGCGTACCAGAGGTTTGGGGTTCTCAGTACGACATCAGAGAGCTTCTAAGGGCAACCTACTATGCTCTGGACAAGAAAACGCTTGATAAGGCGCCACTCTCGTTCAAGGAGAAGATGCTCTTGAAGGTTGCTCTTAAGGCCGTCAAGGGCACTGATATTGAGCTACTACTACGGAACAGCGGGCTGATCAAGTAGAAGTGCGGAGAAACCCGCAGGGTCAAAACGATTGGCAACACGCGATTAAACACGTGTGAGTAACATAAAAGTGGCTGCATTTGACGTGTCATCTGCAGCCACTTTTTTACGATTCAGACATAACACTTAGAAATAAGACTATGTGTACTAGGTTGCATGCTCTGTAGACCTGTATCAATTAGCTAAAAATGTATGTGGCACAAACAGCGAGAAAACAAATTATAATTTGTAGCGACAAGAAAAATGTAATGGTTCTACATGCGACTTAAATCAAAATACAACACTATTTTGAGGAGATTATAAGATGAATGACTACTTAAAATTAAATCAAGATAGATGGAATAAGGTAAACAATGACTATACCGAACCACTAACGCATGAAGAATTAGAAGAAGCTAGAAACAGTCCAATTTCTGTTGCATTAACGGTCGGGAAAAAAGTTCCAACAGAATGGTTTGAAAAGGCCAACGGAAAAAAGATATTAGGCTTAGCTTGCGGTGGCGGACAACAGGGTCCCGTTTTTGCTGCTAAAGGCTATGACGTAACCATAATGGATTTTTCTACATCACAATTACAAAAAGACGAGATGGTTGCTAAAAGAGAAGGCTTAATGATCAATACCGTTCAAGCCGATATGACAAAGCCTTTTCCATTCAAAGACGAAACTTTCGATATTATTTTTAATCCAGTTTCGAATGTATACATTGAAGACTTAGAAAACATGTATAAAGAAGCCGCTCGCGTATTGAAAAAAGGCGGGCTGTTAATGGTCGGCTTCATGAATCCTTGGACGTACATGTATGACGCTGACGTTGTATGGGACCACCCCGATGAGGAATTACTTTTAAAGTTTTCAATTCCCTTTAATTCAAGAAAGCTTGAAAAAGTAGGTAAAATAACCATAGATCCAGCATATGGATATGAATTTAGCCATACCTTAGAAGCTCAGATTAGAGGACAACTTAAAAATGGCCTTGCTATGATTGATTTTTATGAGTCATGTGATAAAAGGAATCGATTATCACAGTATGGGAATGACTATATTGCCACGCTCTGCATCAAGCTCTAACCCTATAGAGTTCTCTTCAGGACAGCCTTGACAACGTCAGAATCAAAGTCTCCCTGAGCCTCTGTAAGTGCCTCTAAGAGCTGAGCTACGCCTTCCTCATACACGCTAGGCAACAGATACTTCGAGACAGCCTTAGCCTCGTCAGTTCCGTTTTCCATGCAGCATGAGTGATGAGCAATCTTAAGAAGATCAAGATCGTTTTCGGAATCGCCGCACACAATAACTTCTTCTGGCTTAAGACCTATAGTCTCAATGAGCTTCTCAAATCCCTGTGCCTTATTCCAATCACGATAATTGATGTCAAACCAACCAATATAGGGAGAAACCAACTCAACCTCTGGAACTGCACTGGTAACAGCCTCATAGATTTCTTGCGCGCGCTTTTCATCTTGGGGTAAGAGAAGACCTCCCGCATACATAGGGATATCTTTTGGAACGGACTGCGGACCAAGCCCTGGCACAAAAGTGTTAAACGAGGCTGCAAGATGATCTACTACCTCTTGAGTGGTATCAACTATTTTCCAACAAGAGGTAAATGACGTATCTAAAGGCTGCTCAAGCGGACCTTCTTGATAATACGTAAGCAAACAATCATCCATTGGAGAAATAACCTCGTAGATCTTCTCCATCATCTCGTAGGTAAATTGTTTGGTGAAAATGAGCTTGCCATTAAAGTAGAGAATCTTTCCACTAGAAAACACGCCAGTGTCTGTCAGGGAAACGTCAGACTTTAGATAAGAAAGTGCATCATAAACTGGCCTTCCGGTAGAAAGTCCAAACGCAATACCTGCGGCTTTAAGATTATTAATTGCCTGATGAGTTCTTTCTGAAATAGCCGGAGTGTCAGCGGGTTTTAACGTTTGGTCCATATCGGAAAGAACAAGCTTAATCATCAGGGCTCCCAAGATACGTGTGCTAAGTGAGTGTTTTGTTAATTCTACCAGCAAGAGTAGAGAAACGCGTAAAAATTGCCGTTATTATTACGTTATTAACTTAAAACTACGAGATTAGTAGAGGTCCATGAATATTTACGACCACTTTGCTCACGAGGATGAATATCCAGAGCTCAACATAGAGGCAATGTCTGAAAGACTTGCAAAGGCGCTGTCGTTTAAGACGGTGTATACCGACGCGGAGACAACCGATTGGTCTCAGTTTGATGCTCTTCAACAGCACATTGTTGATAGCTTCCCGTATGTTATGACCGCAGCCTCTAACGTTGAAGTGGTTGGCCACTCGCTCCTCATTGAGATTCCGGGATCTAACCCTAAGCTTCCTGCATTGATGCTTATTGCTCACCAGGATGTAGTTCCTGTTGTTCCTGGTACAGAAGACGCATGGACGCACGACCCCTTTGGTGGAGATGTCGATGACACCTACATTTGGGGACGTGGTGCGCTTGATATCAAAGACATGCTTATGGGCGAGCTTGAGGCACTTGAGTATCTGCTTTCACAGGGTTTCTCGCCAAGGCGCTCTATCTACCTGGCATTTGGCGAAGACGAAGAGGTCTTAAGCCACGGCGCCACCAAGCTTGCAGAGGTAATAGCCTCGCGAGAAATGCGTGCAGCTTGTCTCCTGGACGAGGGCACCACTACGTTTTTTGATGGCAGCGCTTACGGTGCGCCTAAGGCTACCGTGGCCGACATCTGTATCTCGCAAAAGGGCTTCTTGAACGTTAAGCTTACTGCGCCTGGTCACGGCGGACATTCCTCTAATCCGTTTGGTGGAACTTCACTTGAGCATTTGAGCTGTGCACTAGCCGCTCTCTCTGAGGCTAAACCTCAGCCTGAGCTTAACGATATTGTTAAAGAAACCTTTAAGGTTCTTGCACCAGAAATTACCGATGAACCTTTTGCTTCTCTGGTGTGTGACGTAGATACAAATGCAGATAAGATTGCGCATGCTGCAGCCCAGATCAAAGAGCTCTATCCCTTTGTTACTACAACATATGCTTTCAATATGCTTGAGGGTTCAAGCAGTGCGGCTAACGTTATGCCTGGCAATGTCAGTGCAACTATCAATATTAGGCTGCTTCCTGGGGTAAGCGTTGAAAAAACCGCTGAACACATTACACAGGTGGTAGCTCAGGTTGACCCTTCCATTAAGGTTGAGGCTTTGCATTCCACTCCTGCGGGAAGAATTGATTCTCCAACTGGTGCTGGCTATCAAGATCTCAAAGCCATTATGGAACACTACCATCCAGGCGTTACCTTTGTTCCGTCCTTTGTGTGTGGTGGCACCGATTCTATCCGCTACGAGGGAATCTGTGCTTCTATTCTGCGCATTTGTCCTTTTAGGCCAACGCCAGAAGATGAGGCAAACGGCGTTCATGGCATTGATGAGCGTATCGAGAAACGCGTGTATGCTCAGGGCGTCCGCGTTCTTGTGTCCTTTGTTAAACAAATGTGCGAATAATTTGCTATCGTGCAACTTACGTTAAAATAGACGCATGTTATGTTCTACAAAAAGGGGAGAGAAACGTTGCAAACTAGGCAGCAGCTAGCTAATCAAGTAGCATCCCAAATTAAAGAAGCAGCAGACGCCGATGCAGCAAAGGCGCAGGCAGAGGGAACTATTACTGATCCAGTTGGTAGTTCTAACAACCCTTCCAACGCTATCTTTACTGTTGCAAACGTCATTACCTTTTGCAGGTTGATTCTTACAATTGTCTTTCTTGTGCTTTTCTCAACAGGTGGAAATCGTTGGGTAGCACTTGGCTGTTATGTAACTGCAGCTGTTACTGACTTCCTTGACGGCCAGATTGCTCGTAGAACGCAAACCGTGAGCTGGCTGGGAAAAATCATGGATCCTATCATGGACCGAGTCCTTCTTATCACAGGCGTTCTTGGCCTCTTGATTATTGGTGAGCTTCCTCTCTGGATCCCGCTGTTTGTTATCGGCCGTGATGTTTACCTTACTTTTGGCGCACTTGCTGTACGCAAATTCCGCAGGCGTCCTATTGATGTTGTCTTTGTAGGTAAAGCTGCAACTGCCTTTTTGATGACTGGTTTTAGTCTGCTTCTTCTGGGCATTCCAGTTGTATCCGGCCTTGGTCTGGTCAACGTCAGTTGGCTTCCAGGTCTTAACTCTGAGAGCAGCGCACTGGGTATCTTCTTTGTGTATATAGGAATTGTTTTCTCGGCAATTACTGCAGTTGTTTATACTGGTGAAGCGGCTAAAATAGTTAAAGATAGTAAAAATACTCAAGCATAAGTTAGGTTGTTTATGACTTTCCTTAAGCACAACCATGTTTCTTTGCGCCAGCTCTCTGATAAGATGCTGGCTTTTCTTGTTAGCTTGCTGCTTGTTTTTGTTTTAGCTGCTCCTTTTGCTCCTGTAACTACGGTTTTGGCAGAAAATATCTCATCTCACAAGTCTTCTGTAACAGATGAGCCAAAACTTACCGAGGCAACTACTGCCATTGTCACCGATGCTCAAGGAAACGTTCTCTGGAGCAAAAATCCAGATCAAGAGCTTCCTATGGCATCCATTACCAAGGTTATGACAGCAATTGTTGCACTTGATTCGGGCGTTAACCTTGATGAACCCTGCAAGATCTCCGTTCCAGATCTTGAAGAAGGATCGCAGGTAGCAGGCTTGACCTCGGACGATACTCCAACACTTAGACAGCTGATCATGATGATGCTGGTGTATTCCGCAAATGACGCAGCTTATAACATTGCTGTCAACGTATCAGGCTCTCAACAGGCCTTTGTTGACCAAATGAACAAGAAGGCTGCTGAGATTGGCATGACTCACACGCAGTTCCAGAATCCTCACGGCTTAGATGCTGACGGTCACTATTCAACCGCGCGAGACCTTGCTCTCATGGGTCGTTATGCGCGCGAGCACTATCCACTTATCGCAAGCGCTGTGCATACCAGGTCATACACTACAACGGTAGGAGGGGAGCAGCGCACGTTCCACTCAACCGATGACCTTATGGACACCTACCGAGGTCTTCTCGGCATTAAAACAGGTGCTGAAGACTCTGGTACTGCCTTCTTGGGCGCTTCAAAGCGTGGAAACATTACGCTCTACACCTGCGTGCTTGGTTGTGAGACTACACAAGGTCGTTTTGACGATACTGCCATTCTGATGAACTGGGCTTATCGCAATTACAATCGCGTAAGCATTCAGCGTTCTGACCAGATTGTGCAGATTCGTACGAGCGAGGACAACTTCTTGCTCTCTGCAGTTGTTAAACCATCAACTTCTACCACGTATATGGCGTGGCCTGGCTCTAAAGACTTCACCTACCAGACCTCCATGCTTTCTCCCAACTATCCAGTAGCTAACAACCAGATGATTTCTTCAACTGACTGGTCCCAAGATTCCGCGCAGGTAGGCACCACCATTACCCAAGCACATCTGACACTGTGGACTATTCCGGCCTACAACCTCTTTGACCTGTATTCGGTTGCTCCGTATCTCTTTGGGAGAAACTAATGTCTGAGCAGAAACGCTCTATCCTTCATACCGAGCTTGAGTATCTTGGCGCACAATTCTCAACCTTAACTGAAGGCTTCAACTTAGCCCAATCTTTCTATGGCGAGAAACCCCTTGAGGAAGCTCTGAAAGATTGTGCTCTTATTGACCTGAGTGGTATCGGCTACACGCTGGTGAGTGGTACAGCAGCTCAAAATTTTGTTGAAGCTGTCTTTGCAGGTAAACAGCTTGAGGTAGGAGAGGCTTCATTTGAGTGTGCGCTTACGGGAGACGGATCTCTGTCTTCCATCGGTCTTCTCGCGCGCTCTGGTCAAAACGAGTACGTGGTACTTGATGCATCTGAGCGCTCTCTTGTTCTAGACGAGTGGCTTTCTATCATTGCGTCAGTCGAGCAAAACGGTGTAGCTCCTTATGCAGAAGTGTCTTTGGAAGATGCAACTCCGCTGCTTACTCCGCTTCTTCTTGCTGGTAAAAAGGCCAAGAAGGTCCTTATGGACTACCTGGGAGAACAGAGACTTCCAGAAGATTCAAAGCTTTGCAATCTTATGCTTGACCAAACAATCCCAGCACTTGTGGCCAATGTTTCAACTAAGAAAGTACCTGCATATCTGGTTATGGTTCCACCAGTACATACGGTAATTCTTTTTAAAAGCTTGCTTTCTTTTGAGACAGTTCATCCTCTTGGCCATAAGCAACTCATTGAAGGTCTAAAAACATATTTTCCATGGTTTTCAGAACTTGCAAGTAACACTAAAGTAGTAGTAGCTAAAGATAAACTTGAGGGTTGGGGTTTACTCAGAGCCTCTGATGATTTCATTGGCGCAAGGGGTGATCTTCTATGAAATATGCAATTAATGCAGTAGGTGTTCCAGCTCCTATGGGGCCATACTCTCAGGGTACTACTGCAGGTAGATTGGTATTTGTAACTGGTCAAATTGCGGTCTCTGCAGAAGACCCAAAGGAGCTCATTGACGGAGGAATTGAAGAGCAGACTACTCGTGTCATTCATCTTGCTCAGTCAATTCTGGCAGAGGCAGGATGCACCCTTTCTGATGTTGCTCAGACAACTATCTATCTTGCTGATATCAATGATTTGCCTAAGGTAAACGAAATTTATAGGCAGTACTTTGTTCTTCCTGCACCTAGCAGGGCAGTTGTTGAGGTTTCTGCGTTGCCACTTGGTGCGCTCATCGAAATGGACTGCATTGCTTGTCGTTAAGCGTTATTATTATCTTGTAACCAAATTAAGGAGAAACCATGTCAACTGACGACATCAAACAGCAGTCACCAGACTCAACAGAGATTTTCCGCATGCCATCAGCTGACGCTACGGTTCCAGACCTTATGGCTCAACAAAAGCCAGCTCACCCTGTCCTTACTATTGTCAAGGGACCACAGACTGGTCAAACTTTTGAGCTCAATTTACCTCAGATTTCTCTTGGTAGAGACCCAAAGAGCAGTGTTTTCTTGAACGACATGACAGTTTCCAGAAATCATGCCACCATTGATCTCTCTAATCTTGCTCTTGGTTATGCAACTATTGAAGACCTTGATTCTCTCAATGGTACCTGGGTTGATGGTGCCATTATTAACAAGGCTACCCTGCGCGATGGCTCAACGATTCAGATTGGTACCTTCCGCATGGTCTTCCATACCAGCAGAGTTTCAGCTTAAGGTTAAAGGATAGCTTTATGGCTGATTCAGGCTTTCTTACCATTGGTAAAGTAGTCAAGAAATTACAGACTCTCTATCCTGACTTGAGTGTTTCTAAAGTCAGATATCTGCAGGATGAAGGCTTGCTTACTCCTACCAGAACTGCTGGTGGCTATCGTCTGTATTCCCAAAAAGACGTTAAGCGACTTGAGACTATTCTGTATCTGCAGAAAAGCCGTTTTATGCCACTCTCAGTTATTAGAGAAGAGCTTGATAGGCAAGATAAAAACCTTGAAGCTGAACAACAGGTCAAAGCTCACACTGATGAGGCAACTGGAGCTGAGGCTCAGGCAGCACCTGAAGATCAAAGTTCTTCTCGCCAGGCTCAACCTCAGCTGGATGGAAAGCAAGTGTCTCAGGCAATTCTTGGTGCAACTCACGCCGACGCGATTGTTGTACCTGTAGATGACCCTGAGGTTGTTCAAAAATATCACGCTATTGATCGCATTCCAGAAATTGTGGGATGCTCTGTAGGTTTTGTTCGTCAGCTTTCCGAAGCAGGCGTCATTACTTTAAAGCGCTCTCCACATGGTAGAGACCTTGTGGATGGCAAAGATCTTACGCTGATTCGCCTTTGTAGCGAACTTCGTCACTTTGGTTTTGAGCCCAAGAACCTGCGTCAATACGTTATGGCTGCAAACCGAGAATCTAATATGTTTGCCAAGTCGCTTGTCGTATACGCTAAAAAAGGCGGGGGAGTTGAAGTTGATCACACTGACGAGACTCGTCAGAAGTTTATGGCTGCTCTGACTCGCATGTTAGGCCTTACCAATGCGGTTAGAAATGAACTTATCACTAAATTAGTTCGTGAATCTTTTAAGGATATGCATCTAGACGAGTAATCTAGGTATATATAACTATTCATTGATTTTGATATTGAATGTGAGGACATTGTGTCTACGTATGATTATGAGAGTCATATCATTAGCATTCCTGATTATCCAGAGCCAGGCGTTATCTTTAAAGATGTAACTCCACTTTTTAAAGATCCTGAGTGCTTCCACGCAGTTGTTGATGACATTGCAGAGCACTTTGCTGATGCGGGAATCACCAAGGTTATTGGTGCTGAGGCTCGTGGTTTTCTTGTTGGAACCCCTGTAGCCTACAAACTGGGCGCAGGCTTTGTTCCTGCTCGTAAGCCAGGCAAGCTGCCTCGTGAGGTCTACGCACAGGCTTATGACCTGGAGTACGGTACCAGCGAGCTTCAGATTCACACCGACGCTCTTACCCCAGACGACGTTGTTCTTATAGCTGATGACCTGGTTGCTACTGGCGGCACCTGCGTTGCTTGTGCTCAACTTGCCGAGAAGGCCGGTGCAAAAGTAGCTGGCTTTGCGTTTGCGCTTGAGCTTTGCTACCTGCACCCAAGGGAGATTATTGGCAAGTGCTTTGACCAAGAGGTCTACACCCTTATTAAGGTTCAATAAGCTAAATTACTTACATCAGACTTACTTTAACCTGACAATGTTGGCTGACAAGACTACGTGCTTGTCGGCCATTTGTCTTATTTACATAAGCATTTTGTTAATGACAGTAAACTTGTTTGCAATACATAGAATTTCTCCATAATTGCAGGTCAAAGATAAATTTATGCAATGATATTTGCCCGCTCCATGCTATATAACTGCACAAATAGTCTTTGAAATTTGTATGAAATGTCATTTTCGGGGTAAACTATTCAAATACTCGATAGGGTAGCTTCCTGTTTACACGGGTTTCTCGCTAAGAAATCGGCGAGTTGACTTTGATTTTTTATCAAATGAGCTATCCTAGATGGCAAAGCAAAGCAACACGTTGCCCAATTGATTTCGTGCTTTGCGGAAGGAGCTTATATGTCACAGCGCCGATCTTTCACAAGACGAGACGCTCTCTTATTTGCAGGTCTTGGTGTAGCTGCTACGCTGCTTACCCCAGCCAAGCTATTCGCAGACCCACAAAGCGATCTTGAGGCCGCATCTGCCCAGCTAGACTCTCTTGGTGCAGCTCTTGCAGAGGCCATGGATAACCTTAACGAGAAAACCTATGCACTTGACGCTACCAACAACAAAATTGGTGAGGTTCAGGAGCAGATTGCAGAGACTACAGACCAGCTCAATAAGCAGCGTCTTGTCCTTTCTGCAGCAATGAAGAGTGCTTATAAGGCAGGCCCACAGGAGACTTTGGACTTCCTCCTTGGAGCATCTAGCCCAGAGGACTTTGTCAGCCGCGTCTACTATATGGACCGCACCAGCAAGCAGGAAGCTGACTCCATCAATACCGTCAAAGCTCTTGGTGATCAGCTACAGGCTCAGCAGCTTGAGCTTCAGGCTGAGCAGGAGAACCTTCAGGCTCAGGTCGCTGAGATGAAGACCACCGCAGATGGTCTTCAGAGCCAGGTTGCAGAGGCTAAGGCTTACTATGACTCCCTTGATGCTGAGGTAAAAGCTCAGCTTGCTGCTCAGGAGGCTGCATCAGCTAACAACAACGTTGCTTATGCAATTGAGACTGTTACTCGTGAGACTCCTTCTAACAGCTCAGAGTCTAACGATAGCTCTTCCAATGATTCTAGCTCCAGCTCTTCAAGCTCTAGTTCAAGCAGTTCGAGCAGCTCTAGCAGCTCTAGCAGTAGTTCTAACAGCAGCTCTAACTCTGGCGGCGGATCTTACTCCGGTGGTGGCGGTGGCAACCCAGCTGCAGGCGGCGGCGTTGCAACTGCATATGCATGCATTGGCTATCCATACGTCTGGGGTGGAGCTTCTCCTGCTTCCGGCTTTGACTGTGGTGGCCTGGTTTACTACTGCTTCCTCGGCTACCGTGCAGGTACCGCAGGAACCATCGGCCGTGCTATTCGCGCCGCTGGTAACTGGCATGATTCCCTAGACGAGCTCAACTATGGCGATATTGTCTTTACCCGTGCAGGCTATGAGCACGTTGGAATCTACATCGGTGGTGGTCGTATGATCCACGCAGCTAACGAGTCTGTCGGTGTTATCGAGGGTCCTGTTTATGCTTGCTATGGTGGAGGACCATTCTCCGGCTAACGTACAATTTCTGTACACAGTTTTAACTCACGCACGTAAAGTCGTACAATATCCAAGTACGCTTTACGTGCTTTTTTATTAACCATAGACTGCTAGGGGAGATTGTGGCGTTTCATCTCAAACATAAGACAAACATTATTGAGCGTCACTTTTCTCGTAGATTTCAGGTAGCCCTTATTGGAGAAGGCCTGCTTGTTGGCCTTTTGGGTGGCGGCGTAGTCACGCTGTATCGCCTTTGTCTTTCTTTTGCAGAAGCTCAAATGCGCTCCATTACTCAATCAATCGCAGGTAATTGGCCATATATGGCTCTCTGGTTTGTTGTTCTGATTATTCTTATGGCGGCCGTTTGCCTACTCATGAAGTTTGAACCCTACACCGCTGGCTCTGGAATCCCTCAGACCAATGCTGAGGTCATGGGATCTGCCGATATGCCCTGGTATCGAGTTCTTCCTGTTAAGTTTATCCAAGGCGTCCTGGTGGCTTTTGGTGGCCTTTCTATGGGTCGAGAAGGTCCATCAGTCCAGTTGGGCGCTGTTTCTGGTAAAGCGGTCTCAAAATTCCTTAAGCGCAAAAGGGGAGAAGAACGTCTTCTGGTAACCTGTGGCGCTGCTGCGGGTATGTCAGCCGCTTTTCATGCCCCTCTCACCGGCACACTTTTTGCTATCGAAGAGATTCAGAAAGAGTTTCATGCTCCACTGATTATCTCGGCAATGACCGCATCAGTAGGCGCTGACTTCCTGGTTTCTAACGTCCTTGGTATGAAGCCTGTCCTTCAGCTTCCTTACGTAGCACCATTACCTCATGTCGACTTTGCATTTGTTCTTATCGTCGGTTTTATCTGTGGTTTATTAGGAGCGCTCCACAATAAGGGAATGTTCTTTGCCCAGGGGCTGTACAAAAAGATAACTAAGTTTGTGCCTTTCTCGAGGCTCATTATTCCATTCATGCTAGCTGGAATTATGGCTTTTATCTGGCCAGATCTTCTTTGTGGCGGCGACGCCATTATCGAGAAAATCAAAGAGCCAGCAACGCTCACTGAACTCATGGTTATAGTGCTTTTGCTAGGAAAATATTTCTTTACCACAACATGTTTTGCTGCTGGAACGCCTGGCGGAACGCTCTTTCCAATGGTTGTTATGGGAACACTTGTTGGAACACTGTTTGCCCTGGTAGCAACCCATGTTTTTGGTATTCCTATGGCATACGCGCCAAACTTTATTGCCATGGGCGTTGCAGGCATTTTTGCCGGAGCAGTAAGAGCGCCCGTCACCGGCGTAGTGCTCATCTTTGAGCTCACAGGCTCTCTTGAAGCTCTTATGGCCATGTCAGCAGTTGCAATTGTGTCCTACGTAACCGCAAATATCCTGCGTGTTGACCCATTCTACGAGCATTTACTTGCAGAATTCTTGGCTTCTCAGCAGGGGGAGTCTAAACCAACACTTGATTCTGGCGAGAAGATCCTTCATGAGTTCACCATTGGCCAAGGAAGTCCCGTTGAGGGCGAATTGCTCCAAGATATCCCATGGCCCGACAAAGTAAGGGTTGTAACTATTGATCGTGCGGGCTTGGAGATTATTCCAACCGGCCAAACTGAATTGATGGCACTGGACAAGATTCTTGTAATTTTTGATGAGATGTATGAAAGCGATGTCATGATTAAACTGAATGTCATGACCGACTCATCGGTATAGCGCTTATCGCTGTCGCACACATTACCGTAAAGGAGAGGGGCTCAAAATCCTTCTCCTTTTTCTTCAACTCATTAGTTTACATAATATCGATTATCAGATTTTTATATATTAGAGCAGAATTTAGAGGTCTTATACGTCTATATATCTAGAATACTTTATCTTGCATCGACTTTCATATCCTTCGTCTCATTACTTCAAAATTTGAGCCTCTGAGAGCCGTTTTAAGCGATGTTTCTACTTTGTCATGAGTAATTACACCTCTAGTAATTTGGGTCTTACAAAGATGCCTAGATTACATAGGCTTTTTTGTTCGGATTTCTGTGCTAACTACTTACAGACAAGTCATCAATGCCAGACATTCGACATACTCTACAATTTCTTTATACGTAGTAATTTGAATATCTAGTTTCTATTTCACTAATGAAATCAGCTTGAATTAGAAATACTCTGTACGTCCATCTATTCATCAAGATTTATTTTTAACCTAGATACCTAAATGGCTTGATTTCGACTTTCTTAAAAAGTTGAATCTAATTAGCATTTCTCGTAACTAGTTCATCTCATTTATTTTTTAACTTACTACTCCCCTTTTTTGATAAAAACAACCAATCTACCTGCATAAATACATAAAACTGCAGGTAAACAAGGTGTGATTGTTACAAAATACTCAAATCATTGCAATAAAGGCTGGATTGAATTTCAACTAGACTAGTATTCTTAAAACTCGAAGGTTAAGGAATTACATGAATATTGCTCTCATAAAACCAAGTGAAGAAAATAAAGCCAAGCTCATAGAGATGCTTGATGAATGGAAACAGGATATCGAGACTAATCATACAAATCCATCCCCAAGACGCATTTTTAGATTTGATCACCATGACTTTGCAAACTATCTAGAACAACTAGACGTAAACAATCCGCTTCCAGCTGGTCGAGTACCTACAACAACCCTCTTTTGCTATGACTATGATAAAAATATCTTTGTTGGAGCGGTAAATATTCGCCATTACCTTGATGAGGGACTTCTACATAGTGGTGGACACATTGGTGATGGAATTCGACCAAGTGAGAGAAGAAAAGGCTATGCAACAGCAATGATTGCGCTTGCGCTTAAAGAATGTAAGAAACTTGGCATTGAACGAGTTCTTATGTGCTGTCGTAAAGATAATATCGGCTCGGCAAAATCTATTATCAATAACGGTGGCATACTCGAAAACGAAGTTTATGATGAGGACGATGTACTCACACAAAGATATTGGATTGATCTTTAGTAGTTCTTCTCGCCAAAGAAATAATAAGGGAGACCGTAAATATTTGCGGTCCCCCTTTTAGTATCAAAAGATAAAGCTTCTTATCGAGAAACTCTTAGCCCTCGACAGGCTGTCCAAGATAAGATGCTACAGAAGTTGCGGCAATAGCGCCGTCTGCAGCTGCGGTAATAATCTGTCGTAGTGGCTTCTTATTGAGGTCACCTGCGGTAAAGAGACCAGGTGTTTTGGTGGCCATACGATCATCAGCAAGAACATATCCCTGCTCGTCAAGATCTACAAGATCTGTCAAAAGCTCAGTTGAAGGTACGCGACCAACCAAGACAAAGACGCCAAAGCTACCCCCATCAAAGGTCTCTGTGTGCTCTTCTCCCGTCTGGTTATTGCGGAATGTAATAGAGGTAAGCAAATCATTGCCATCAACTGCAGTAATGCTGGTCAAATAACGAATCTCTGTCTTAGGATTCTCCTCAAACTGCTTAATTGCAGTAGCGTTAGCTCTTAGGTGATCCTTGCGCACAATGAGGGTTACTTTGTCAGCAAAGCGAGCCAGGAACTGAGACTCCTCTACAGCAGTGTTGCCACCACCGATGACAAATACCTGTTTGCCACGATAGAACATTCCGTCGCAGGTAGCGCAGTAAGAAACACCCTTGCCAGTGAACTTTTCTTCGTTGGTAAAACCAGCGTGACGAGGATTAGCGCCACCAGAAACAATGACAGCCTTTGCGTGATAGGTTCCTTCAGAAGTCTCAAGCACAAAAAGATTAGTCTCTGGATCCTTAACAATAGAAAGGACATTAGCCATGACAATCTCTGCACCGAGGTCTGTAGCCTGCTTCTGAAGAGTGTCTGTAATAGTGAAGCCATCAGTGTTTGGCATGCCAGGGTAATTCTCAACCTCAGTTGTGGTGATTACCTGGCCACCTACGGCCTGCTTCTCTAAAACAACGGTATCGAGAAGAGCGCGTTTTGCATAAATTGCTGCTGAAAGTCCTGCAGGACCACCACCAACAATTACAAGGTCTTTAGTAATAACGTCTGCCATGATTGGCTCCAATCGTATAAATCGTAACTGGCTTTGTTATACCCCATTGATGACAATCATTATCAGTTATCTCTATAAAATAAATTGTACACAATCTATTCACAAATAAAAAAGAGGCGCGCCAAGACCTCCATCTTGAACGCGCCTCCCCTAGTAATTTAAAACTAGTTAGCAATGATGAAGTAAGCAACAAAGGCAAGAGTTGCAACCCACATCAGAGGCTTAACCTTCTTAACGTTACCGGTAACAAGAGCAACGACAACGTAGAAAATGAAGCCAAAACCAATGCCGTCAGAAATAGAATAAGTCATTGGAATACCAGCAATAACCATAAATGCTGGGAAGCCCTCGAGAAGATCATTCCAATCAATCTCAGTGACCTCAGACATCATCAGGAAGCCAACAAGGACCAGTGCGCCGCAGGTAGCTGCAGAGCTGACGATAGAAATAAGAGGTGCAATGAATGCTGCTGCAATAAAGAGCAGACCAGTGAAAATAGAAGAAAGACCAGTACGACCACCATCGGCTGCACCAGATGCAGACTCAATAAAGGTAGTAATGGAAGAAGCGCCAAAGAGACCACCCGCAGCAGCTGCAGCAGAGTCAACAATAAGGATCTGCTTGATGTCCTTTACATTGCCATCCTCAGTGAGGAAGTCACCCTGCTTAGCAATTGCCATAGCAGAACCCATGGTATCGAAGAAGTCGGACATCATCAGAGAGAATGCAAATACAAGAAGAACTGGAGTTGTCAGAGCCTTAACAATACCCATGACACCAGCTTCATCGGTCAAGAATGGTGCACCAAAAGTGGAGAAATCAAGACCAGAAACAATGCCAGTAGGGCTTGCGGTAACACCAAGAGGAATACCAGCAAGTACGGCAAGAATAATGCCGATAAGCAGGGAACCCTTAACACGAGCAGAGTAAAGAACAACTGTTGCAACAATGGAAATTACACCAACAATAAAGGTTGGAGAGAAAATATCGCCAAGCGCAACAAGCGTGGACTTATCTGCAATGATAATACCGCTGTTCTTGAGGCCGATCAGGGCAATAAAAAGACCTAGACCAACTGAAATTGCGTGGCGTAGGTTTACAGGAATTGCGTCCATGATAGCTTCACGAAGGCCGCAAAGAACTAAAAGGAGAATAGCAACGCCCTCAATAAAGATTACTGCCATTGATGCATGCCAATCTCCACCAGTAATTGGAGTGAGAGAGAAAGCAACAACAGCGTTTACACCCATACCAGATGCGCAAGCAAGTGGACGGTTAGAGAACAGACCCATCAAAATGGTCATGATGCCGCCACCAAGACAGGTAGCAGTAATAGCTGCCGAAATTGGAACTCCTGCAGCAGCGAGAAGAGCTGGGTTTACTGCAATGATGTATGCCATTGCGAGGAATGTTGTAATTCCAGCCCTAAATTCTTGAGCGGGATTACTACCACGCTCAGCTACCTTAAAGAACTTCTCCATTAAGCTCTTCCTTCCTAAAGAGACTTTTCCTTTATGCAAACGCCGCAGCGCTTATCACCAAAATAAGAAATTACTGAACTCCGCTTGAACCAAATCCACCGGCGCCGCGATCGGTCTGATCAAGCTCATCAACCTCAACAAGCTGTACAACTGGAACTTGCTGAATTACAAGCTGTGCAATGCGCTCGCCGCGCTCAATATGAATAGTTTCTTTACTATCAAGATTAATGGCGCAAACTTTAAGCTCTCCACGATAATGAGCATCAATAAGACCAGGAGTATTTGCCATAGAAAGGCCCTTCTTAAGGGCAAGGCCACTTCTTGGCTGTACAAATCCTGCATATCCATCAGGAATTGCAATAGCTAAACCAGTAGAAATAAGTTTGCGCTCAAAAGGAGCAAGATCAACATCTTCAGCACTTCTAAGATCTAATCCAGCATCTCCGGTATAAGCGTACGAAGGAAGTTCAACCGTAGGATCAAGGCGTTTAATAGGTAGCTGGATGTCAAAATTGCTCATTAATTCAAGCTCCTTAATTCTGCGCTAAATTCATCAACGTCTTTAAAGTCTCTATAGACAGAAGCAAACCTAATGTATGCAACTTTATCAAGCATAACTAGGTTTTTAAGTACAATACTTCCAAGGTCTTCAGATTTAATCTCGTATTGACCTTTGTCTCTAATCTGAGACTCAATTCCATCAATAAAATGGTCAAGAGAAGCAACAGAGATATCTCTCTTTACTGTTGCAGCAACAAGGCCTCTCATGAGCTTCTGTCTATCAAAAGGCTCCTTATGACCGTCTTTCTTCACAACGGTGATAGGAATCTCTTCTAAGCGCTCATAGGTTGTAAAACGAAACTTACAGGACATGCACTCGCGACGCCTTCTTATGGCATCGTTATTCTCGGATGAGCGAGAATCAATAACCTTTGACTCTTCGTGACCGCATTTTGGACAACGCATGGAATCCCCTTTTTTCGTATAAAAGGAAGATACCATTTTACGCAGGTATTAAGTGTTATCAACACAGAATTCCGAGAGAAATTTACATAAATATTTACTATTTAGATACAGAAGGAATCTCTAGAGTTTGTCCAGTTCTTAAAAGAGAAGAATCAAGATTATTTTTTTCTCTAATCCAGCTTACTTGTTGCTCTGTAGATACACCCTCAATAGGATTGCTCTCTGCAATTGACCACAGCGTGTCATTGCTATGAACAGTAATTGTTTGTGAAGCGCTATCCATTACAGATGTAGCAAATGAATTGAGAGCGGTTGTGCGAAGAAAAGAAACCGCAAACATCAAAACAAACGATGCAGTAATAATAAGTCCAGCAACAAAAGCTTCTTTATTTGTTAGCGTCTTTACGTAAGAAACTTCCTCACGCTGAGGTGCAACAGATTCTTTTTTTGCGCCGCCGTTAATTAACTTAAATGCAGGCTTATAAGAAGCAAGAGCTGAAGTTCCGCTAACCTGATACATCTTTGACTGATACATACGCCTCATATCATTTCCTTCCGTAATAGTTTTTACGGAACTAGTTATATCTAATACACCGGACAAAAAGTCATGTCCGAACGTTTGTACTAATAATATTTAGTACGTTTGTTCGTGTCAAGAAAAAATAGAACATTCGTTTGATTATTTTTTAGAACACGTGTATTATTATTAAAAAGAAAAAGGAGGCTCATATGCCAAAGGGCAAACTCAGCAAGCGTCAGGCAGCAATTTATGAATACATCTGTTCTTACACAGATCAACATGGCTATCCCCCTTCAGTAAGAGAGATTGGTGCTGCCGTTAATCTTGCATCTCCTTCAACTGTCCACATGCATTTAAAAGTTCTTGAGCAGTTTGGACTGATTGATAGAGACCCAAAAAAGCCTCGTACTATGAAAATTGTTCCTCAGGCTTCTAACACTTCTGATACAGCAAAGCTTGCCCCCGTTACTCAAGATGTAGCTAATAATGTGATTAGCCTTCCTCTTGTAGGACGTGTTGCTGCTGGTACTCCTATTCTTGCTGAGCAAAACGTTGAGGAATCTCTATCTCTTCCAACAAGCATTGTTGGAGATTCAAGCTCTTTCATTCTTCGCGTACGTGGAGAATCAATGATTAACGCTGGTATTTTTGATGGCGATTATATTGTTGTAAAAGAGCAGCAAGATGCCCATGACGGAGAAATCGTTGTTGCTCTTATTGATGATTCTGCAACAGTTAAAACGTTCTACAGAGAAAACGATCGCATTCGTCTTCAACCAGAAAATGACTTTATGGAGCCAATCTACGTACAGAATCCTGTTATTTTAGGTAGGGTTACTGCACTTATTAGATCAATTTCATAGTCATACTATGGGTGTGGAATTAGAACAATCCAAAGGTAGAGTAACTTTCTTTGATACTATTCGAGGAATCTCAGTAGTATCAATGATACTGTTTCACTTTACCTATGATTTGTTTTTTATCTCTCATATTAAGCTTACGTGGTTTACTCCTTTAGTCATGCAAATTTGGGTGCCTTCAATTTCGTATCCTTTCATTTTTATTGCTGGCTGCATGTGTGCTTTTTCAAAAAATTCTTTTAAGCGAGCAGGGGTTTACGGTCTTGTTGCTCTTGCAATATTCGCAGCTACTACCTTTGCAAATATTGATACTCCTATTAACTTTGGAATTTTCTTCTGCATGGCTTCATGCACCTTGGTAGAAGCTCTTATTTCACGTTTCGCTATTCCTCCCAAAGGGTATGCAGCGGCAATTCTTTTTCTTTTGTTATTTGTTATCTGCATTCCAATTTCTGCTGGTCACATTGGTATAGGTAACATAGTTTTCTCGTTACCTAAAGAGTTGTATCAAACACCGTATTTAGCCTGGGCGGGATTTCCTTCTCCATCTTTTTCATCTGGAGATTACTATCCATTGCTCCCCTATTTGTTCTTGTATGTAAGTGGAGCAGCATTTAACAGACAACTCAAGGCAGAAGGCTATCCTAACTGGATGAAAACATTTTCCCTTCCTCTTATAACAGAGATGGGAAAACATTCGCTTATCGTTTATATTTTGCACCAACCAATTTTGCTGCTCATTGCCTTATTCGTCAGTCAGAATATCGTCCTCTGACACCACATAAGGCTCTAAAAGTGCCTGCATATAGGTGTCGGCTTTAACTGACAATAAAAGACCTTCAGCAACGTATTGCTCGTGTAGAAGCTGACATCTCTCGTGAACGGACTTAACAAGAGCGCCTTTGTTAAACGGGATAAGTGCACTAACCACCTTATCACCAGCGCTAGCTATCTCCTGAATTTTATGGAGAAGACCATTAATGCCCGTGCCTTCTTTTGCAGAAATAAATACAGCGTCTGGATAGAGCGCTTTAAGCATTTGAAGTTCTTGTTCAGAAAGTAAATCAACCTTGTTAAGAACAAGAATTTGATCGCTTTTATCGGCCTCGATGTCTTTCAAAATACTACGAACAACTGCTATTTCTTTAGAGAGATTCTTGTCAGTTGCATCGGCTACCAGCAGCAGAAGATCAGCTTCTTGAGCTTCAACCAGCGTAGATTTAAAAGACTCAATCAGATTAGTTGGAAGCTTTTGAATAAATCCAACAGTATCGGTCAGAACAATCTTTCTTCCTTCATCAAGAGAAAGTGCTCTGGTAGTTGGATCAAGAGTTGCAAAGAGCTCATCTTTTGCATATACATCTGCGCCTGTGAGTTGATTCAGGAGTGTTGACTTACCGGCATTGGTATAGCCAACCAGAGAGACACTGAACGTTCCAGAATTCCATCTGGACTTAGACTGAACTTCTCGCCTTTGACCAAGCTGTTTGAGCTCATTTTTAAGAGTTGAAATACGCTTTCTAATAAGACGACGGTCAACCTCAAGCTGGCTCTCACCCTGACCAAAACGGCTACCAATACCACCGCGAGTTTGCTCGCCCACCAGGTGACTCCACATACCACGAAGCCTTGGAAGTACGTACTGAAGCTGTGCGAGCTGTACCTGAAGGCGACCCTCTTTGGTACGCGCGTGAATACCAAAAATATCAAGAATCAGCGCTGTGCGGTCAATGACTTTAACAGGCTCTCCAAGCAATTTTTCTAGATTTGATTGCTGAGACGGCGTAAGCTCATCATCAAAGATGACCACGTCAGTATTGGTGTTTCTAACCAGAGAAACAAGCTCTTCCGTCTTACCTTTGCCAATAAACGTTTTTGGAATGGGTGAGTCAAGTTTCTGCGTTAAACGCATGAAGACTTCAGCGCCATCGGTTTGTGTGAGGCGCTCAAGCTCGTCCATTGATTCTTCAAGCGACCAATCGCTTTTACCGCAATCAACGCCTACAAGAATTGCTCGTTCAACTTTAGGAGCGGTAGAAAATGGAACAAAACGACCCATAAACTCCCCATCTAAGACAAGGTAAATACGTTAGTTTTTGATATGTCCTACTGGCATTGTACGTCAGAATGCTGCACAAGAATCAGCTCGAGCGCATCCTTGGCTGTAAGTTGGTCCATATCAAGCCACCTGACTCGACCATCGCGTTTAAGCCAAGAAATCTGTCGTTTTGCATACTGTCTAGTGTGCTGCTTAATAAGCTCACGCGTTTGTTCAAGCGACTGTTCACCAGCAAAATATGCAAAAAACTCTTTGTAGCCAATTGCCTGACCAGCCGTGCAATTTTCAGAGAGACCGGACTCTATAAGTGCTTGGACCTCTTCGACAAGCCCTTGCTCAAACATAAGGTCAACTCGGAGGTTTATTCGCTCATAAAGACGCTGACGGTCCATCATAAGACCCCATATCTGGGCGTCAAAGTACGGTGTGTGAGCCTTTAGGCCCTCATGATTAGTTGCATACGTCTTGCCCTCTTCCAAGAGCTCTAAAGCCCTTACAACGCGTCGTACGTTATTTGGATGGATAAGCTCTGCACTTGCTGCATCTTTTGTGGTCAGAAATTCATGCAGGCCCTCAGCACCAAGCTCTTGAGCAAGCTTTTCATAGCGAGTTCTTACAGGAGACTCGATTGACCCTGAGGGAAAATCCATCTGGTCGATAATCGAATCAAGATAAAGACCCGTTCCGCCACAGAATACAGGTGTTTTACCAGCTTTAATAAGCTTATGAGCTTCTTTACGGGCTGCCGTCTGAAACATCTGGACAGAATATTCTTCTGAAATGTTGGCACAATCTACCATGAGAAGAGGAACTTTTCGCTCCTCGACAGGAGTTTTAGCAGTGCCAATATCCATGCCACGATAAACCTGCATTGCATCAACAGAAATGACAGAGGTCTCAAGCTTCTTGGCTACCAGCTCAGACAAGGAGCTTTTGCCCGAAGCCGTGGGACCTACAATACAGATAACCGAGCCATGGGAGCTCATCGAGGATCAGACTCCATGGTTCCGCGCAGATACCAGGTGCGAGCCTCATCAATATGAACATCAACAATTTTGCCGATAAGATCTTCTGGCGTGTAACCTTCTGGCAGATTGAAGTGAACTGTTTGGTTCTTCTCGCTATGTCCCACCATAACGGTATTGTCACGCTTGGAAGTTCCTTCAACAAGAACTGCCTGCGTAGTATTGAGATCTACCTGGTTAGCGTCGTGTGCCTGCTGAGCCACAAGCTCTGCAAGCCTATCAAAGCGCTCCTGGATGACCTCGTGAGGCGTGTTATCTTCGTATTTTGCCGCAGGAGTGCCTGGACGCTTAGAGTAAATGAAGGTATATGCGGAAGAATAGCCAGCTTCTTTGACCAAAGAAAGCGTATCCTCAAAGTCTTCCTCAGTCTCTCCGGGGAAGCCAACGATAATGTCAGTTGAAAGCGCCAGTCCTGGAATAGCTGCACGCAGGCGAGAAACCACGTCTAAGTACTCTTCTCGTGTATAGCTGCGGTTCATCTTTTTGAGAACACGCGTAGAGCCACTTTGAACCGCAAGATGAAGATGAGGCATGACAGCTGGTGTTTCCTTCATGGCCGCAATAGTCTCATCGGTAAGATCTTTTGGATTCGATGAGGTGAAACGGATTCGCTCAACGCCCGTCTGACCCACGGCACGCAAAAGCTCTGCAAAACGAGGCTTACCGTAGAGGTCGCGACCATATGAGTTAACGTTTTGACCAAGAAGGGTAATCTCACGAACGCCATCTGCGACAAGACGCTCGCACTCACCAATAACAGCCTCAAAGGTGCGACTGCGCTCACGACCGCGAACGTAAGGAACAATGCAATACGTACAGAAATTATTGCAGCCGGTCATGATAGGCACCCAAGCGTGATACTGCTGAGCACGGTTGCTTGGCAAATCTGTGGAGAAACCCTTGCCCTCCTCAGAAGTGTCTACGGCTACACGGTCATTCTCGCCCCTAAATGCGCTGGTGAGAAGTGCCGGCAGGCTTGCGAGAGCACTGGTGCCAAACACAACGTCAACGGCCGGAACCTTTTCACGGAGTTTCTCGCCATCACGCTGTGCAATGCAGCCGCCAATAGCAACAATACGCTTGCCTGATGGAGGCGTTGGAGCGCTGACCATGGCAGAAGCCTGACCATAGAGACGCTGATCGGCGTTCTCACGGACGCTACAGGTCATGAAGATGACAATATCAGCGTCATCAGTATCTGAAATCTCATTGCAGCCACAAGCCTCAAGCAGACCAGAGACACGCTCTGTATCGTGCAGATTCATTTGGCAGCCAAAAGTTTTGATGTGATACGTTTTTCCTACGAGCTCGGAATTTTCAATCATACTTAAAGTACCTCGTCATACTCAGTGGGACTAACAGCTGGCGTCTGCGCATCAGGAGCAGACAATGTGTGGACATAAATGGCAATTTTTATTGCAGTTCTACTCTCCCCTGCAATTTCAATATCAGAAAACGTTGGAGCGCAGGTAATGTCCAATCCACACGGAATCAAGAATCCGCGGGCAATGGCAACAGCCTTGATGCCCTGGTTGACCGCACCCGCACCAATGCACTGAAGCACAACAGGCTCATTATCTTTAACCAGTCCCGCAATAGCTCCTGCTACAGAAGCTGGTGAAGACTTACTTGAAACTTTAAGCAAACCCATGAGTGCTCCAATTATTGTGCGTTTGTTCTACTCTTGCGACTCAATATCAAAAGTCACAACAATTTTGTTTTTACTTACACGAACACGAGGCTCAGACGTCAAAGAAACGTAGTATTTCTCGGACAACTCAGCAAAACTCTGCTCCATTTTTCGAGAAAAGCTGCTGATATCAGCCTTACTCATCTTGAGACCTCGATGGTCTTTCATCAGATCAATTTCGCGAGAAACCCCTTCAGGTTCAGTAGAATGGCTGACCTGTGCATACACACTACGCAAAGGCTTAATCTGCTCAGCAATAATTCTGTGAGCAGTTCTATCTGACATGGAAAGACCCAAAGTCTTACAGACTTCAGATAGCTCTGTTGCATCCGCTGCG
This sequence comes from Atopobium sp., assembly GCA_018380095.1. GTDB lineage: Bacteria > Actinomycetota > Coriobacteriia > Coriobacteriales > Atopobiaceae > Lancefieldella. The sequence continues at coordinate 117,742 of JAGZUI010000001.1, read as the reverse complement.
GCCCTGAAGCGCTCGAGAACAGGAACGTTTTCAAAGCCTTCAACAAATAGCAGGTCAGCGATATCAAGCGTCTGCGCAATTCTGCGACGAGCAGTAGCCGCAATCTCTGCAGCAGAACCCAGCATTACCTCGCACGAGCCTTTAACCTCAAGCGCAAAGTCACAGCAGGTACGAATAATGTTATGAGGACCTTTAACGGTTGTTTTGAGTCCGTCCTCATTCAAACCACAAGTTGGCCAAGTAGACTGATCTACTCGCTCGGAAATTTTAGTAGTGTCTACCACAATCTGAATAACAGAGCCAAGTCCTGGAGCAGAAGCCACAACCTGGGCTGATTCACAGTTTTCTCTGATGGAATAAAGAGCCATGCCTCGTCCATGAATTCCCCAACGGTCCATATGCATACTCTCAAGCTTTGAAGTTACACGAGCTTCAAAGATTTTCTCCTGCATGTCTTTTGGAATACCCTGACCATCATCAAGTATGGTGATAGTTCTGAGCGCACCCTCTTTTGAGGTTGCAACATAAATGTGACGAGCACCAGCATCGCGAGAATTACGCAAGAGCTCGATAACAATATCTTCTACCGAGCGAATATCATGCTTTGCCTGTCTACGCTCTGCTTCTGCTACGCGTAAACGAACGTACCCCGCGCCGAGGGATTCCTCGACACGGAGTGCGCGTTCACCTCCCATGGAGGCGACAAAACCTGTTAAATCAGTAGAAGTGGCTGCCATAAATTACTTAGCAACGTCTACAGCACGAGACTCGCGAATAACAACAACACGAACCTGTCCTGGGTATTCCATCTCATCCTCAATTTGCTTAGCAATATCGTGAGCAAGAACAGTTGCCTCGGAATCGCTAATCATCTGAGGCTCAACCATTACGTGAAGCTCACGGCCAGCCTGCATTGCATACGTACGCTCAACACCCTCATGTGCATTGGAGATAGCCTCAAGCTTCTCAAGGCGCTTGATGTAGTTCTCAGCGGACTCACGACGAGCGCCAGGACGTGCAGCAGAAATAGCGTCTGCAGCCATAACAAGCATGTCAAGAACAGTATTTGGCTCAATGTCTGCATGGTGGGCCTCAATGGCGTGAACAATCTCTGGGCGCTCACCATGACGACGAGCAAGATCTGCACCAATTACAGCGTGTGGACCCTCAACCTCGTGGTCAATTGCCTTACCAAGGTCATGAAGCAGACCAGCGCGCTTAGCTGGAGCAGGCTCAAGACCAAGCTCTTCAGCCATAATGCCGCAAAGTACTGCAACCTGAACAGAGTGAGCAAGAACATTCTGACCGTAAGAAGTACGGTAGCGAAGCTTACCAAGAGTCTTTACGATTTCTGGATGAAGATCGTGAATGCCACAATCAAATGCAGCCTGTTCACCAGCCTCAAGAACACGCTCGTTAACAAGGGCCTCAGCCTTCTTGTAGAGCTCCTCAATACGTGCTGGATGAATACGACCGTCTGCAATGAGGTTCTCAAGTGCAACACGAGCGGTCTCACGACGGACTGGATCAAAACTTGAAAGAACTACAGTTTCTGGAGTGTCATCAATAACAAGAGAAACACCAGATACCTGCTCGAAGGTACGAATGTTTCTACCCTCACGTCCAATAATCCTACCCTTTAGATCATCAGATGGGATATGGACGGAAGTTACTGTAATCTCAGAAGCCTGATCTGCAGCGACACGCTGAATAGCGGTAGAAATAATCTCACGTGCAGTTTTATCTGCTTGTGCACGAACGCGCTGCTCAGACTCACGAAGAATCATAGCCTCATCGCGAACACTTTCAGAACGGACTCGAGCCAGAAGCTCATCATGAGCCTCATCTTTTGTAAGAGCTGCAATGCGCTCAAGCTCTTGAGACTGCTGGGAAACAAGAGAATCCAAATCGTTCTTACGACGATCAAGCTGGCCCTGAAGGCTGGAAAGCTGATGCTCACGCTTCTCTAGTGCATCAGTACGGTGATCAAGGGACTCTTCACGCTGAAGAATACGATTCTCCATGCTACGAAGCTCACTCTTACGTTTTTTCTCATCTGACTCTGCTGCCTGCTTAAGCTGAAGAACTTCTTCTTTAGCCTCAAGAACAGCTTCTTTTTTAACAGTTTCTGCCTGGCGAGCTGCTTCGGAAGCAATGCGATCTGCATTAGTCTGAGCATCTTTTAACTGCTGCTCTGCAGTTTTAATCTTTGAATTACTAATGTTAGAGAGTACGCCGTATGCAAGGCCTACTCCCACAAGAAGGCAAACAATGCCTACTGCTGCTAATTCCATACCTACTCCTCAAATGGCGATTACAAAAGTGTTCAGGAGACTTTAGACACAACAGTATCTAAAGAACCCGCCATGAGCAGAGTTCATTGGCTGGTCATGCCACATGCAGAGATAGATCAAGTGTATGAGATACCTACTGTATACGTGACGCTGGTTGCCCAGCGGAAATGAGCCTATTCACGGCATAATTATCGTATAGAGCATTGTAGCTTTTGTCAATAAATAGCAGGTAGGAAAAGTAAAACACACCAATACAACAGACTTATAAGCTAAGCAAATGTAATCACTCAGATGTGGCGTTCTTGTCCAAAATCTTTTTAGCAACTGATGAGGCTATAGAAAATGAGTATCCCTTAGTTGCCAGAAACCTCACCAGTTTCTCATAATCATTTTTTCCAGATAGATGCTTTCTTTGAGCTAAGGAATACGCAACTTCAAATTCATCCACATCAGAAAAATATGCATCAGGCCATCCAGATAGCGTCTCAACCTCAATTCCTTTTTTTGAAATCTCAGTTTTAATTTTAAGAGGACCCCAGCCCTGGGAAATTTTAGACCGTATATAGACATCTGCGAAACGACTGTCATTAACTAAGCCAACTTCAACAGCTCTCTGCACTGCAGCATCTCTGACATTCTTCTGATAACCATCAAGCATGAGTTTTTTCTGAAGCTCTGCTGTAGAGTAATCCCTTTTTACAATCAGCGCCTCAATGCGAGCTTTAATACATTGCGTTGAAATCTCTTTTAGCTCATATAAAAACTCATTACGAGAAGAAGGTGTAAAAACACCATCTTTCTCTTTGTTCTGAAGAGCACGGGCTACTGCTGGAGGGACAAAGAATTCCTCCGTCCCTCCAACTTCAGTTTCTAAAAGTATCTTTGCCTTAGGCTTTGCCTGACCTAGAACTGCCTGTTTCTTTTTTGGAAGCTCAATCGTCCAAGAAATTTCTGACATTATTCAGCAGAATCTTCCGTTGCAACTGGAGTGCCAACTTCAGAATCTTCATCAAATACAAGGCCACAAGCAACTCGTACTTTGTGATCAATCTCTTCCATAAGGTCTGGATTGGCAGTAAGGAAAGATTTAGCTGCTTCTCTACCCTGGCCAAGACGCTCACCCTCATAGGTGAACCAAGCGCCAGACTTGTTGACAATCTCAAAGTCAACAGCCATATCAAGAATGGAGCCTTCTTTAGAGATACCCTGGCCATACATAATGTCAAACTCAGCAACCTTAAAAGGTGGAGCAACCTTGTTCTTTACAACCTTAACGCGAACACGGTTACCAACGTTTTCACCGTTAACCTTAATGCTGTCAACGCGGCGAATGTCCATACGGACAGTGGAGAAGAACTTAAGAGCCCTACCACCGGAAGTGGTTTCTGGGCTACCAAACATAACGCCAATCTTCTCTCTGAGCTGGTTAATGAAAATACAGAGCGTATTAGACTTTGAAAGAGAGCCAGCTAACTTACGAAGAGCCTGACTCATAAGACGAGCCTGAAGACCAACGCTAGAATCGCCGATTTCTCCCTCAATCTCTGCACGAGGAACAAGAGCAGCAACGGAGTCTACAACCACAACATCAATTGCGCCTGAGCGAACAAGCATGTCACAGATCTCTAGGGCCTGCTCACCAGTATCTGGCTGAGAAATTAAAACATCGTCAATATCAACACCAATACGAGCCGCATAGCCTGGGTCCAGTGCGTGCTCTGCGTCAATAAAAGCTACAACGCCACCCAATGCCTGAGCTTCTGCAAGAATTTCTAGTGAAAGAGTTGTCTTACCAGAAGACTCTGGGCCATAAATTTCTACGATACGACCGCGAGGAACGCCGCCAATACCCAGTGCGGCATCAAGAGCAAGTGAGCCAGTTGGAATAGCCTGAATATCAAAGGCAGGACCACCCTCACCTAAACGCATAATTGCGCCTGCGCCAAATTTCTTCTCGATTTCCGCTGTAGTTGAAGAGATGACCTCATCCCTCTCATCACCAGTAGTACGAGCCTTGATCTCTTTTGAAACGGACTTTTTAGCCATGGGAACTCCTTGCTCTTTTTGTTACTAGAATATTATAAGAACAGACGTTCTATGTCAACGTCAAACATATACTCTATAGAGGTAATTTGTCAGAATTCTTACCTCTCTTTTTCCGTTCTTGAGCAGCAAATTTCTTCAGAAGTACCAATTTGTCTGTATAAGTCCTGCAAGGCCGCATAAAAAAGAAGTCCAAAACTGATTTGTTTTGGACTTCCCTATTAAAATCAGATTTTAAGCCTTCACAATTGCTTCATGAATTAGTTGTAAAGCTTGTAAAACTGCAGCTTCTCGCACCTGTTCTCTATTGCCAGAAAAATGTTTACAGACCGTATGGGTAAAGTTGTTACTGGTAATACCAAACCAAACCGTTCCAACTGGTTTACCAGGCTCTTCTCCTGTTGGTCCTGCTATTCCTGTAACGGAAACTGCAATATCTGATCCAATAACGTCTCTAACGCCTGAAGCCATTTGAGTTGCGCAGGGCTCAGAAACAGCGCCAAGGGACGGTTCATCAAAAATGTCTTTTGAAACGCCTAATACCTTTTGCTTAATCTCAATGGTATAGCTTACAACAGAGCCCTTAAGTACGCTTGATGATCCAGAGATGGCTGTAAGAGCGCCTGCAACAAGTCCTCCCGTACAAGACTCGGCAGAAGCTACGGTAATACCTGATGCAAGGGCATCTGAAATAACACTTTGAGCTTCTTTGAGAACTTCTTCAGAGAACATGGTCTTCCTTACTTTTAATAAGATTTGATACAAAAGCGGCGCCTCAGTGAGACGCCATCTTGTTAAACTTCAGCAATGTATTGCCAAGACTTTACAAAGTAGTCAATTCCTGACCAGGCCGTTAGAACTACTGCAACCCACATAGATGCGTTGAAGATAAAGAGCAAAACATCCTGAATCATTCCACCAGGAATACTAGGCAAGAAGAGTAAACCGCAGATAGCAACCATAGTTGTTGCGGTCTTCCACTTACCTAAGTCAGATGCTGCAATAACAACTCCCTTAGAAGCAACAACCATTCTAAGGCCCGATACCAAAAACTCTCGTGCAACAATCACTAAGAGCACCCAAGGAGAAACCATATGCCACTCTAGAAGTACAAAAAGAGCAACAACAACAGCGAGTTTATCGGCAATTGGATCTAAGAACTTGCCAAAGGTAGTAACTTCATTTCTACTACGGGCAAGGTAACCATCAAGCTTATCGGTCAAAGAAATGACAACATAGCCGATAAAAACAAGAAAAGCTCCAAGTTTAAAACCAGGTGTTGCCAGAGAATCTGTCAGAGATACACCTAAAAGCTGCGCCAAGAGAAGCCAAAAGGGCACTAAGACCACACGAGCACAGGTAACAATATTTGCAGGTGTCCAAATTGTCTTTGATGACATGACCTATCCCCAACTAAGCGGTTTTCTCGCCAGACTGTGTGTCTGTAGTGTCTACAATTTCGCCAATCATTTCATAGCAGAATGAATCTACCAGGTCACAAAGGACAATATCTCCGACTGCGGCCTCTCCCTCTGCAATGTGAACAGCGCCATCACAGTCTGGAGCCTGGAACCACGTGTGGCCGATAAGCTCAGTGCCCTCGTCAGATTCTTCAATTCCGTCAATAATGACCTCGCAGCGCTCGCCAACGTGACGGGCAGTTGCCGCAAAGCCAAGCTGCTCTACAAGGTCAAGCAAGCGCTGAGTACGCTCAATTTTTACCTCGTCTGGAACCTGATCAGACATCTTTGCGCCCAGAGTTCCCTCTTCTGGCGAATAGGTAAAGACGGAAGTGTAATCAAACTCCTGCTCCTGAATAAAGTCGTAGAGCTCATCTGATTCATCATCTGTCTCGCCTGGGAAGCCACACATTCCCGTAGTTCGAAGAACCATGCCAGGAATCTCAGTTCTGAGGCGATCAAAAAGCTCACGAAGCTCCTGTGTAGAGCCAGAACGACCCATGCGCTTAAGAATGCGCTCGTTGCAGTGCTGAATTGGAATATCAATGTAAGGAAGAACCTCAGGTGTATCGCGAATGGTGCTGATGAGCTCATCGGTCATACCTTCTGGCTGCAGATACAAAACGCGAATCCATCCCTTATAAGGACGAACTACCTCAGCAACCTGCTGCATAAGCTTGGCAAGCGTTGGAGTCTGACCATCTGCTGTATCAGGCATATCCGAGCCCCAGATACCGGTGTCCTGGCCAATCAGAATGACCTCACGAACACCACCTTCCATCAGCTCATGTACCTCTTGAAGAATCTCTTCAGCAGGCCTTGAGTGATAGTGACCACGAATGTACGGAATGGCGCAGAAGGCACAGAATCTATCACAGCCCTCGGAAATCTTTACAAATGCACTGGCGCCATCAATGGTGCGCAGCATTCCATGGGCAGCAACAATTGACTGCGTAGGCTCAGGGATATTCAGAACGTCTGCAACAACGCTGACAATACCATCTTCTTGATCTGCCGGAACAAACGCAGCAACTTCAGGAAGCTGCTCGTTAAGCTCTGCGCCATACCTGGAAGGAACGCAGCCACACATAATAATGGGCAGCTTACGGACTCCCTCGGAAGCGCCCTCAGCAATCTCAAGCGTAGCTTCAATGGACTCCTCTGTTGCTGAAGCCAAGAATGAACAGGTGTTGATAATTGCTATGTCTGCTGAGTCTGGATCGGCAACTTCACCAAAACCAGAGGCCAAAAGACGCGCACGCATGCGGTCTGTATCAACCTCGTTTTTAGCGCATCCTAACGTGATGTATAGGACGTTGTAGCCCCTATCGATAGTTATTGAACTGGAGGGGCTGGCCATAGTCTTTCTCCTTAAGGCTTGCAATCACAGACTGAAGAACATCGCGAGAAGCGCTAGAAACACGCAGCTTATCGCCCTCAACGGTTGCCTTAGCCTTAACTTTCATATCACGAATATCTTTAGCAATTTTCTTGGCGGTTTCCTGATCAATACCAGAAACAATAGAGCCAATTTGACGCACGGTAGAACCTGCTGCTGGAATGGGGTCTCCCCAACGAATAGCAGTAAGATCAATTCCGCGCTTTACCAGCTTGGAGCCAAGAACATCCCTCACCTGAGATGCAACAAAATCTGCAGGAGCCTCAATAGTGAACTTACCCTCTTTCTTTGAGAGCTCAAGTGTTGCACCAGAATCTTTAAGATCGTAGCGCTGAGTTAGTTCACGAGCTGCCTGCTGAAATGCATTATCAACTTCCATCATGTCTACTTCAGACACAACGTCAAAGCTTGATTCTTTAGCCATTTCCCCTCCGTATTACCTGGGCGAGAAGAACTTCTCGCCCCATGGCGTTTAGTTATTGTTTGAATTGCTGTTGGAATTCTGGTTGTTAGCTGTGCCAGAAGTTCCACCGGTAGTACTTGTTGACGTGCTGTTTGTTTGAGTTCCAGAAGCATTTGCTGCAGTACCGTCAGCAGGCTTAGTTCCCTGAATAGTCAAGGTACCAATACCAGAAGCATTTGCGTCAAATGGCTTAGCAGTGCCATTAACGGTAACCGCAACAGCACCAGGTGTACCTGCAAGAACGTTCATGGAATCAGTGACGGTGTATGTCTGAGACCATGGACCAGTAATTGCATCGGCCTCAACACTCTTACCATCAACAGTAATCTCAACCCAACTGGTCTGACCGTCTGCAACAGTAACCACTACGGTAGTCTGCTTAGGAGTCTCTTCCTTCTTAGGCTCAGTTGTAGTGGTGCTCTTAGAAGCATCAGTTGAATCCTTCTTAGAAGTGTCCGTGTTGCTATTTGTAGTAGTGGAATTCTTTGAAGAATCAGTTGTTGAATTATTAACGCTTACTGTCTTAGTTGTAGTAGGCGTAGTACGAGCTGTCATGCAGGAACGAACGCTGAACAGCAAAACGGCAGTAATAATCACAACAACAAGAGCAAACACGGTAGCAATAGTGCGTCCTGTGTCAGAGAAGTAATTCTGGAGTGCTCCCATAACGCCTGGTCTTTGAGGAGCACGGCGTTGCTGAGCAGCAGCGCCAGAAGGCTGGCGACGACGAACATTAGGCCTATCTACCTGTGCGATATTTCTTGAACCACGACGACCGGAAATAGTAGATGCGCGCTCGTAAGGAGCAGTTACATTGTCATAACGAAGGTCATCGGTGTAATCGCTTGGAGCAACAGTTCTTCTGGTTACATCGTCTTTGTAAGCTGGCATGCTAACGCCCGCAATACCTACACGTCTACGCTGAACGCCACCACGCGTACGACTTGCCATGGTTTTCTGACGAGAAGCTTCTTCAATACCAGCATTGTATGCATGACCTGTGGCATAGCGAGAATACGAGTAGCCGCCAGCATCCTCCTCAGATGCCTGTGCACGCAGAGGCACGCCAGTTTGTCTGGAGCGAACACCAGACGTAGTTGCAAACGCACCCATATCGCCAGCTGGTCCTCCCGATGTGGGGAGAAGACCGTGGTACTGTACGTATGCCTTTGGCCTGCTACCGGACTCGTTTACGACGTCATAACCAGCAATGCCACGACCAGACTGAGTATCGCGGGTACGGCGACGCAACTCATGAGAATAGGTGCCGTTTTCAAATTCGTAGCTCTCCTCCTGGAAGAGGTCTACAATCTCACGCGGATTAAGTCCTAGGTAGCGAGCATACGAAGAAAGCATGCCCTGAGCATAACCACTCTGAGGCATATTCGTAAAATCGCCTTCCTCAAAAGCAATAAGTGCCTGCTCCTTGAGGCGAAGAATCTTTGATGCTTGAGTGATAGAAAGCCCGAGCTGACGTCTACGTTCTACGAGCATCTCACTAAAACGAGGGCGTGGCATGCTTACTCTACCTCCCTATAGGCAGCGTCTTGAACTTTGAGCTCTTCAAGAGCATCTTTATCGATAAGAACTTCTCGAGGCTTTGATCCGTTAGCTGGGCCAACAACACCTTTTGCCTCAAGCATATCCATAATTCTACCAGCACGAGCATACCCAACAGAGAGTGCTCTTTGCAAACTAGATGTAGAACCTAGCTGAGAATCCACAATAATGCGTGCAGCTTCCCAAATAAGTGGGTCGTCTGCCTGCGCCATACCACCAACTCCGCCAGCGCCTTCGGCCTGTGTTGGAGTTGCAACGGTCAAGATGTTGTCGTGATATTCGGCCACGCGCTGAGTGCGGATGTACTTAACGGTCTCCTCAATCTCCTCGTCAGAGACCCAGCAACCCTGTGCGCGATTAGGCTTCTTACCACGAAGTTTAACCAGCATGTCACCCTTACCCAGCAGCTGCTCAGCGCCCTTTTGGTCCAGAATAATGCGGGAGTTCAAAGAGTTATCAACTGAGAGCGCAACGCGGTTATCGATGTTTGCACGGATTAGACCAGTTACGACGTCTGCAGAAGGACGCTGCGTTGCAACAATCAGGTGAATACCTGCAGCACGACCAAGCTGAGCAATACGAACAATGGAAGACTCAACGTCTTTGCCAGCAACCATCATAAGGTCAGCAAGCTCGTCGATGACAATGACAAAGTAAGGCATGTGCTTTGGAGGATTCTCCATATCAGCGTACTTATCGCCATCAACATTTCTGTTGTACGTCTTAATGTCACGCACTTTGTAGTGCTCAAACACCTTAAGGCGACGCTCCATCTCGGTGACGCCCCACTGAAGCGCACTTGCGGCCTGCCTTGGCTCAGTAACAACTGGAACATACAGGTGAGGAAGGCCAGCGTAACCCGTAAACTCAACGCGCTTTGGGTCAACCATAATAAGGCGGACCTGCTCAGGAGTTGCGCGCATGAGCATAGACATGACAATGGCGTTGAGCAGGACAGACTTACCAGAACCAGTGGTACCTGCTACCAGCAAGTGAGGAAGACTTGCAAGGTCAACAACAATTGGCTTGCCCTCAGAATCGCGACCAAAGGCACACTCAAGAGGACCGCCCTTTGCAAATGGAAGAACGTCAGCCAAGTTGACTGCCTGGGCTTTCTCGTTAGGAATCTCAATACCAACTAGAGAAGTTCCAGGAATTGGTGCAAAAATACGAACAGACTTTGCCGCAAGTGAAAGCGCAATATCGTCCTCAAGATTGGTGATCTTGTTGACGCGCTCTCCCTCGCCCATCGAAATCTTAAATGTAGTAACAGAAGGACCTGCAGTCCAACCAACCACCTGGCTGGAAAGGCCAAACTCCTCAAGCGTAGCCTGGAGTCTCTGAGCAGTAGCTTCAAGCTCGTCATCGCTTACGGCAGAAGTGGCCGAGTTCTTGTTTGTCTTCAGAATGCTAAATGGTGGCAGCTCATACGACTCATCGTCGTCACCTGGCCTCTTGAGCTGGTCAGGTGTGGCGAGAAAATCGGGCGTCGTTTTAGCCTTGCTCTTAGGTTTAGCCTGTTTTGTTGTAGGAGCAACATCAGCTACAGCAACATCGTTTTTCTCGACAACTGCATCATCTGGCTGGTCATTCTTCTTAGGGCGCAGCTTGTTCTTAGCCTTATCAAGAAGCGTAGTAGGAGCATCGCCTGCGTCCTCCTGCGCCTCTTCTTCCTCGTAAAGACGGGCGTCACGCTTAATGACAGAAGTCTTGCGATTGCCCAGATACGTGGTCTCCCCTTCACCTGTCTCATCAAAGAGAGAAGACTGATTGTTGGAGCCACGTCTACCCTGCTTCTTTGCAGGTTGTGGAGCATTAGCGGCAAAGAGTGCCTCTTCTTTAGCAAGAGCACGCTCTTCTTTGCGGTAACGATGATTCTCTCGTGCCTCATCTAAGCGGAAGCTCACGCGCTCAACCATGTCAGAAATAGAGAAGCCGCAGATAACGACGCCGGCAATGATAAAGCCAACTAAAAGGACATTGCCCACCACGCGGCCAACAAAGCGCAGCAAAACCCAAGCAATACCGCCACCCACATAACCACCAGCAGCCTCTAGGACTTTTGTGCCCAAAAGCATATCTGGAGCAGCCTCGGCACCTGGGAAGTTAAGTGAAATAAGAGCAAGAGCAGCAAGAACGTCCAGCGTTAGACCAATAGCAATACGCGTAGAGATTCCCTGATCATCACGCATAAAGAAGGTCATAGCAAAAACAAATACTGCAATGGGAAAAAGTAGCGCTCCCGTACCAAAACAGAGCTTGAGCCCATGACCCATTGCGCTGGTAATAACAGCGTTAGAAGGGACAATAATGGACAAAAACAGAGCAATTGCAACCACTGCAAGAACAACACCAATGATGTCATTCTGCAGTGGGCTCAAGCCTACTGCCTGGGCAGAAGCGGCATTTCTAGAATTTCTTTTTGCTGCGTTTGAGGTGCGTTTAGAGGGCATTGGGCTTATACCTCCATAATGACCGGAATAACCATTGGTCGAGTACGAGTTTTGCTCCAAAGGAAGTTAGAAAGGGCATTGCGTACGCTCTTTCTCATTGCTTCAATGTTTGCGCCTTCGGACTTAGAGGCCTTCTCGATTGAATTTCTCACAAGATTCTGTGCGTCATTCATAAGCTCGTCATCGTCGGCAAATGAAACACCACGTCCAGAAATCTCAACAACACCTGGCTTAAGGTTGCGACCAACAAGGGTTACCACAGCGGTAACAATGCCGTCCTGAGAAAGGCGCTGACGGTCACGAAGAACAACAGGGTTAGCGTCGGTGACAGAGAGGCCGTCAACGTACACTACGCCAGACTCAACCGTCTTACCACGAGTAACCTTGCCGTTTCTCATCTCAAGCGTGTCGCCGTTATCAAGAATGAAAATGCGATTAGCAGGAACGCCCATCTGCTGAGCAAGTTCCGCGTGAGCACGCAGGTGAACAGCCTCACCGTGAACAGGCATGAAGTTCTTTGGACGAGCCATACCAAGCATAAGCTTGAGCTCTTCCTGGCTACCATGGCCAGAAACGTGGACAAGTGCCTTTGACTTGTCGTAAATCTCGCAACCAATCTTAGAGAGCGCGTTAATGATGGATTGAACGCTCTTCTCGTTACCTGGAACAGGAGTTGCAGAGATGATTACGGTGTCCTGAGGACGAATGGAAAGCGACTTGTGCTCTCCGTTTGCCATGCGTGCTAGAGCACTCAGAGGCTCTCCCTGGGAACCGGTGCACAGAACAACAATGCGATCATCTGCGAGTTTATCAACATCGTACGCATCAATGATGTCTTTGTCTGCGATGTTGAGGTAACCAAGCTCACGCGCAACCTTTGTGTTGGTAATCATAGAGCGACCAGTAACAACAACCTTACGCTTTACCGCAACAGAGGCATCGCACACCTGCTGCAGGCGGTGAATGTGGCTTGAGAACGACGCAACAAAGACGCGACCAGTTGCATTCTTAATGATGTGACGAAGCGCCGCACCAACAGAAGCCTCGGATGGAGTCATACCAGGGCGATTAGCGTTGGTTGAGTCAGACAACAGCAGGTCAAGGCCCTCGGAGCCAAACTTGGTGATAGCCGCATAGTTTGGACGCACTCCATCAATTGGAGTCTGATCAAGCTTAAAGTCACCGGAGTGAATAAGCGTTCCTGCAGGAGTCTTCATGTGAATACCAAAAGCAGCAGGAATAGAGTGGGTCATCGAGAAGAACGTGATGTCAAAGGCACCAAGCTGGACCTTTGAACCATCAGTAACCTCACGAAGCTTGGTGCCCACAATCTTGTGCTCAGCAAGCTTGCCTTCAATAAAGCCAAGCGAGAGCTTGCTGGAATAGATTGGCGCCTTACGAGTAAGGTCCATAAGCAGGTACGGAAGAGCACCAATGTGATCCTCGTGACCGTGGGTAATCAAAATACCGCGAAGCTTATCTTCATTTTCAAGTACATAGGTGTAGTCTGGCAAAACTAGGTCAATACCAGGCTGTTCGTCATCTGGGAACATTAAACCAGCATCAACAAGCACCATATCATTACCGTATTCAAAAACGGTCATGTTCTTGCCAATGCCATCAAGTCCGCCCATAGGAATGACTTTAAGAGCTGGGTCTTTCTTAGGCATTAAAACGCTTTCCTTTCAAATAACTTTCTATAACAGACGCAACCCCAAAGGGCCGTCTACAAGACTTTTTGCAAAATCTACATGTTGTTTAATTATATAAAAAATCTGCACGTATTACGCTATATATTCCCAAAGAATCAAAATCTCAACAGAATAACAAGAGAGCTCCGACATGCATCGAAGCTCTCTTCAATACCTCATGTTTTATAAGACCTCGCGTGGCGAGAAACCCATTGAGTTTGAGCGTGCCTTATGCGTCGTGGTGACGACGTGGCTGTCTGCGCTCAGAGTTGCCGTTGTCGTTCTGACGACGTGGGCGACGCTCCTCACGGTCCTTCTTTGGAGCACCCTGTGGTGCCTCTGGCTTATCAAGACGGTCAAGAGAAATCTTGCCCTTCTCGTCTACCTCAAGGACCTGAACCTTAACCTCGTCGCCAACAGCCAGGACATCCTCGATCTTCTCGACACGTCCCTGTGCAACGCGGGAAATATGAAGCAGACCGTCCTTGCCAGGAAGGAGCTCAACAAAAGCGCCGAATGGCTGAAGACCAACAACGCGACCAGTGTACTCCTCGCCTACCTCAGGAACCTTAACAATAGCCTTGATGCGCTCTGCAGCAGCCTCAGCAGCACCGTTAGTACCAGCGATAAAGACGGTGCCATCCTCCTGGATGTCAACGGTTGCACCCGTATCCTCCTGGATACCGCGGATAACCTTGCCACCAGAGCCAATGACGTCGCGAATCTTATCGGTTGGGATAGAAAGCGAGATGATTTGTGGAGCGGTCTCTTTGGTCTCAGTACGAGGTGCAGGAATCTGCTCGAGCATCTTGTTCAGAATGAACATACGGCCCTCTTGAGCCTGAAGAAGTGCACTGCGCAGAATCTCTGGAGTAAGACCAGTTGCCTTGTTGTCCATCTGCATTGCGGTAATACCCTTGGTGGTACCGCAGACCTTGAAGTCCATGTCGCCGAGGAAGTCCTCAAGACCCTGGATATCGGTAAGAACAACAGTCTTGCCGTTCTCCTGGATAAGACCCATTGCAACACCAGAAACAGGACGCTTTAGAGGAACGCCTGCATCCATAAGTGAAAGCGTAGAACCGCAGGTAGAAGCCATGGAAGAAGAACCATTGGACTCCATTACCTCAGAGACAACGCGGATGGTGTAAGGGAACTCTTCCTCGGAAGGAATGACAGGCAGAAGTGCGCGCTCTGCAAGAGCTCCGTGACCAATCTCGCGGCGCTTTGGACTGCCCATACGGCCAGTCTCACCGGTGCAGAATGGTGGGAAGTTGTAGTGGTGAATGTAGCGCTTGCCATCCATTGGCTCAATGGTGTCAAGACGCTGCCACTCGTTGAGCATGCCAAGCGTACAAATGGAGAGAACCTGAGTCTGGCCACGCTGGAAAAGACCAGAACCGTGAACAAGTGGAAGATAATCAGGCTTGACCATGATTGGACGAATCTCGTCTGCAACACGACCGTCAACGCGCTCGCCGGTCTCAACAACCATGACGCGCATAGCGTGCTTCTCAAGACCCTTGAGCTCAACGGCAATAGCGCGGCTCCAAAGCTCCTGCTCCTCCTCGGTGAACTGAGACTTAATCTCATCCATCAGGTCAGCAACCTTCTGCATACGGGACTGCTTGTCAGCATCCTTAAGAGCAGCGCTCATCTGGTCATAGTAAGCAAAGATGCGATCATGGACCTCAGCAATTGGCTCGTCAAGGATGTACTCACGCTTAACGATAGGACCGTTAACCTCTTCCCACTTAGCAATGAACTTCTTCTGCTCCTCGCAGAATGCTGCAATTGCCTCCTGACCAAATGCCATAGCAGAGAGCATATCCTCTTCGGAAATCTC
This sequence comes from Atopobium sp., assembly GCA_018380095.1. Lineage (GTDB taxonomy): Bacteria > Actinomycetota > Coriobacteriia > Coriobacteriales > Atopobiaceae > Lancefieldella. The sequence continues at coordinate 102,533 of JAGZUI010000001.1, read as the reverse complement.
ATCTGCGCCAGCCTCAAACATGGAAATGAAGGTTGAAGAGCCACCAAGCTCAAGGTCAAGATCAGAGTGATCACGCTCTTCGTAGGTTGGGTTAACCAAGAACTCACCAGTATCAGCATTGCGACCAATACGGACGCACGCAAGTGGTCCCTCAAAAGGAACGCCACCAACAGCCAGAGCAGCGGATGCGCCCATGACAGAGATGGTATCAACAGCGTTTACCTGATCGGCAACAAGAGAAGTTGCAACAATCTGAACCTCATTGCGGAAACCTTCTGGGAAGGAAGGACGCAGAGGACGGTCAATCATACGAGCAGTAAGGGTTGCCTTCTCGGATGGACGAGCCTCGCGCTTGAGGTAGCCACCAGGAACACGACCAACTGCGTACATTTTCTCAATAAAATCAACAGTCAGTGGGAAGAAGTCGTAATCCTTACGCTCCTTGGAAACCACTGCAGTGAGAAGTACGGTGGAATCGCCGCACTTAACGATACAGGCACCTGTTGCCTGCTTTGCGAGCTCACCAGCCTCAAGGGTGTAGTGCTTACCGTAGAGGTCAAATTCGTGAGTTACTTTAGTCATTTCTTTCCTCTTCTATCTCCGTTTGCCCCATTGCAAACGGGCCTCAAACATAAAGGGCGCCAGACGGCGCCCTAAAAAGCCAACTTACTGGATGTTGTCGCGGATACCCAGGGAAGCAATAAGAGTACGGTACTCTTCAATGTCGTTCGACTTGATGTAAGAAAGAAGACGACGACGCTTACCAACGAGCATCAGAAGACCACGACGAGTGTGGAAGTCCTTCTGGTGGGACTTCATGTGGTCGGTGAGCTGACGAATACGCTCAGTAAGAAGAGCAACCTGAACCTGTGCGGAACCGGAGTCCTTCTCGTCCTTGCCGTACTGCTTGATGAGCTCAGCCTTACGATCCTTAGTTACTGCCATAATAAACCGCCTTTCGCGTTGAATACTCCTTGTACTGAGAAGGTAGCCGGCAGTGACTAGCCCCTAAGAACAAGGAAATAACCTACAAGAGGATACCAGTTACTGGTGAACTTTGCTAGTAAAAATCCACTTCAACTAGATACTCAGCAGAAATTCAAATGCCTTGAGACGTGCCTCAAGGTGTGTGGCTGCCCAAATATGCGCGCTTGTGAGCAAAAAGAGCGCAGTTTCTGGAGCAATCTCGGCAACAATAAGCTGGTCAAAGGTAAGTTTTAGAAGCGACAATAACCACGAGAGCTCAAGCGGAGTTACCTCAATGGCTCCCTCAATCTCATGCGCACAACTTCCACACAATGCACCACCAGCAGCTGGCGAGAAGTACGTCAGAGCTTCATCTCCACAGGCAATGCACGATTCCAACTCAGGGCGCCAGCCTTCATGTGCCAAAACCTTAAACACATAAGCGGCAACAACAAGATCTAAGTGTTTCTCGTCAGCTACTTCTTCGCAGGCCCTGAGAGCGCGAGAGAGCAGTGGATAGAGAAACGCGTCTTCGACGCCGTCGATACACGAAAGGCGTGCAGCTTCGCAGATTGCCGACGCAGCTGCTACCTTAGAAAGATCTCCGCGCAGTGATGCGTGCGGCTCAAGCAAGGTTGCCTCGGACAAGATATCAAGTGAGCGACCTTCTGCCAGCAGTACGTCTAGCTCACAAAACAGTTCAACGCGGGCTGCAAATCGGCCGCCTGGCTTTCTAGCACCCTTTGCGACAGCGCGACGCTCTTCTCCTGAATCGGAGAGCATGGTTAAGATGAGGTCTTGCTCAGCGAGTTTTGTTCTATCAAGCACAATTGCTTTAAGACGCGTTGTCTTTCTACCAGGCACAACTAGTCCTCAGTTGAGTAACCTAGGCGCTTAATCTCATTGGCATCACGTCTCCAGAGAGGCTGAACGCGCACCTGCAGGTCAAGATAAACCTTGCGACCAAACAATTTCTCCAGGTCTTTTCTAGCCTCAACGCCAACGCGTTTAATCATGGAGCCGCCCTGGCCAACTACGATGCCCTTTTGTCCTTCTCGCTCAACCAAAATGGTGGCAGAAATAGAGAGGTGTCCATCTGTTGCCACCTCATAGGAATCGCAGACAACGGCAACAGAATGGGGAACTTCCTGACGAAGATTCAACAAGAGCTTCTCGCGAACAAACTCTGCTACCAGGTCTTCTGGCAATGCGTCAGTCTCCATATCCTCTGGGAACCACATAGGACCCTCAGGAAGATGCTCTGACACAAGCGCAATAAATGCCTGGATATTGAAGTCTTCTGGAGCAGAAACAACAAGCACATCATCAAAGTGCGCAAGAGCCTGGGCAGCCTCAAGCTGCTCTGTTACTTGCTCTGGAGTTGCAATGTCAGCCTTGGTAATAACCAGCAGCTTAAAGGCGGCATGCGCCTGCTCAACATGATTGGCAACCCATTCATCTCCACGACCAACAGGCTTGGTAGCATCAATCAAAAAAGCAATGACATCAGCGTCATTAAGCTCTCCGAGCGCTGCCTTGTTGAGCTCTTTTCCAAGAGCGTCTTTGGGCTTGTGGAGGCCTGGAGTATCTACAATGACCAGCTGGGAGTTCTCACCGTTTACCACTGCCCTAAAACGACGACGCGTTGTCTGGGCAACAGGGCTTGCAATGGCCACCTTCTGACCCATACATGCGTTTAACAGCGTGGACTTACCAACACTAGGACGACCAACTAAGGCAACAAAACCGCTCCTAAAGGGAGTGGTCTCAGATGAAGTGTTTTCAGAAACTGAATTGGCGGTCATATGTCCTCCAACTTACCAATGAAAAATTGCACGCAAGAAAATCAAAAGTCCTATGAGAGCTGCGGTGATGCTAATGCAGCACGATGCAGCCGCCGCAATATCTTTAGCCTTACCAGCCATAGGATGAAACTCTGGAGAAACTAGATCTACCACGGTTTCTATTGCAGTGTTAATGAGCTCTGTAGTTAAGACCGCGCCAATGCACGCAAGAACAAATGCCCAGCTCACGGCATCCAAACCAACAAACAATCCCACAAGCACTGTTACAACAGCAGCAACGGCCATACGACGCAGGTTTGCCTCTTGAGCAAACGCCTGACGAGCACCTTGGAGCGCAAAGAGAAGGCCGCGCTTAAAGCTTGGATGTCTGCCTTTAGATCCCGGAATCATTACTCGTCAATCCCCTCACGGTGGCGAGTCAATACAACTGGCTCAATAGTCCTATCTGTTGAAAGCAAAGCAACAAGAGCGTCTTCACGAGCTTCCATAACCTCTGCCTCATCATCTTCAATATGGTCATATCCAAGCAGGTGGAGCATGGCGTGAACAAGCATAAGCCTAAACTCATCCGCCTCTGTAGTGCCATATTCTTTTGCCTGGCGAGCAATAAAATGAGGAGCCAGAATAATATCGCCCAACTCACACATCTCACCAGGAGCCAAATCTGGATCATCAGGGCGCTCTACCTCAAGTGAAATAACGTCAGTAGGTGCATTTTTTTCTCGCCACTCAAGGTTTACCTGCTGAATCTCTGCATCACTAACAATAGAAATGGAGACGGTACAGGGGCGCTCCACGCCCTCTTCTAAGAGTACAAGATTGCAATCGGCTTCAATCTCTTCCACAGAAATTGGCGACTCGACGCCCTCTTCGATCACAATGTCGTACTCGTTAACCACGTTACTCCCCTAGCTGTTTTTTCTCATACGCAGTGTATGCATCAACTATCTTACCAACCAACGTGTGGCGAACAATATCATTTCTATCTAAATCGACAAAAGCAACGTCTTCAAGATTACCCAACACCTGTCGAGCAACATCCAAACCGCTTCTTCCTACAAGGTCTCGCTGTGTTGCATCACCAGTTATCACAAACTTTGACGAGAAACCCAATCGAGTAAGAAACATCTTCATCTGCTCAGGGGTGGTATTTTGTGCCTCATCCAAAATGACAAACGCATCGTTCATAGTGCGGCCGCGCATAAATGCAAGTGGCGCAATCTCAACAATTCCCTGTTCAATGAGGTTATTTGCGTACTCCATGGAAGTCATATCAAAGAGCGCGTCGTAGAGCGGCCTAATGTAGGGATCCAGTTTCTCTTGAAGTGTTCCTGGAAGAAAGCCGAGAGACTCTCCTGCTTCTACAACAGGTCTTACCAGCACAATTCTGCTGATTTGCTGAGAAGTCAAAGCTGCAAGCGCCATGGCAACTGCCAGATACGTTTTACCTGTTCCTGCAGGACCAATACCAAACGTAATGGAATTGTTTGCAATTGCCTTGGTATATGCTATTTGACCTTGTGTTTTAGGCTGAATTGCTTTGCCTTTATGAGTTACAAACAGTGTTCGTGTGCCTGTTTGCTCTAAGCTGGCATTTCTTTTTGTGCTATCTAGTAGAAGCTTTACATCTTCAAGCGTTGGCCTAGATCCTGATTCAACCATTTGAATCAGGTGAGAAAAAATAAGCGTTAACTGCTCAATTTCTTGAGAAGTTCCCGACAAAAAGATTGCTTTGCCTCTGACTGAAATAAGAGCCGCACATGACGCTTCAATTTCTCTGAGCAAACTATCAGCTGGACCGGTCAGATATAAAGGATCCACTGAATCAGGAATAGTTAAGCGAATCTGTGTTGGCTCCATGTTCCCCCAATTTATAAACGAGTAGCTTTTAGCGTTCCATTAGGTAAAACTTCATCAAAGCGCATAGCGATAAGTTCATCAAGTTCAATAGTAGGATCAACCTGGACATCAAAAAGGCCGCCAGAAATTCCCCTACCAGGATACTGTACCACCACATTATCGCAGGTACCAACAAGCTTCTTAGCAGCATCAAAGCGCATAGCATTACCCAAATCACGCATTTTCTTTGCGCGCTCAGCCATCACTTTTGGATCTACCTGATTTGGAGCAGTAGCTGCAGGCGTTCCAGGTCGCTTGGAATACCTAAATACATGCATCTTAGAAAAGCCCATCTGACGACAAAACTCGTACGACTCGTCAAATTCTTTATCAGTTTCTCCAGGAAAACCAACAATAAGGTCCGTTCCCAAGGCAATGGTTGGCAGTACCGAACGAGCTTCCTCAACAGCCTTGCGATAAAGCTCTGTCCTATACACCCTACCCATACGAGCAAGCGTAGCGTCACATCCGGACTGAAGGCAGATATGCAGGAAAGGTGCAATTCTTCCATTGGATGCAGCAATTACCTCTACCAAACGAGCATTTACATCTGGTGGCTCAAGAGAAGAAAGCCTCAAGCGACCAACCTCAGTTTTTTCAAGCACATACTCGAGAAGATCAGGAAGACGTAGAATTCTTCCACCTTCATCCTCAAGTTGAGCCTTATAGCTACCAAGGTTGATTCCCGTAAGAACAACCTCTTGAGCTCCTCTGCTCATAGCATCTTTTACCTGCGAAACAACTTCGCGAGGATCAAGAGACTTACCTGCGCCACGTGCCTTCCACACAATGCAGAAGGTGCAACGATTATCGCAACCATCTTGAATTTTGATACCAGGGCGCGTACGACCTGTTGGAGTAGGCTTGGAGATGACAAGTCCGTCGTCGCTTACGGATTCTGGTGCAAAACCCAGCTCTTCAAGAACCCTATCTGCAACTTTGTCCTTCTCGGCTTCTACCACAACGTTAGGAGCAAGCGAGGCAAGTTCATCAGCAAAAAGACTTGCAACACAGCCTGTTGCTACTACAAGAGGGGCTCCTGGCATAAGCGCTGCTTTACGCACAGCTTTTCTCGTCTTAGCTTCTGCTTCTGCGGTGACAGCACATGTGTTGATAACAATTGCCTGAGCTTCATCTTCTTCTACAATGCGACATCCCATGCGAAGCAGAGAATCCGCCATTAAATCAAGCTCAACGCGATTTACCCTACATCCAAGATTTATGAGCGCAATACCGTGAGCCATTAGCGCCTCTTCTTGGAAGCCTTTTTGGCGTTCTTATTTTTGTGATCTGAAGAATCTCTGCCTTCAGATTGAGTGGTGTGTGACTCATCTTGATTGTCTTGAACACTACTTTGTTTACGCTCATCAATAAGTGAGGTGAGTGTATCTAACTGATCTTTGGTCAGTCCTGTTGAAGTCTCAATGTGAACCAGAACGTAAAGGTTCCCACGAGCCTTAGTATGCAAACGAGGCATGCCTTTACCAGCCACGCTTAGCTGCTGGCCATACTTACAACCTGCAGGTATAGAAATCTCAATAGTTTCATCTTTGATAATGCCGTCAATGGTAACGGTAGTACCGACAATTGCCTCAAGAGAATCTACACTAACTGAAGTAAAGAGATCGTCTCCCCTGCGCTCAAAGTCTTTATGCTGGGAAACCTCAATAGTTACGATGAGGTCACCAGAGGTATCACCCCTGACACCAGCCTCGCCCTTGCCGGTAATAGAAATTGACTGGCCAGAATGGACACCAGCAGGGATTTCAACAGAGACACGTTCATGGTCAGGAGTTCTTCCCTGGCCACCACAGGTCTCACAGGCATGTTCGACTTTTTTGCCTGTGCCTTGGCACTCTGGACATACGGTCTGAGACTGCATCTGACCAAAGACGGTATTTTGGACCTGAACTACCGTACCCGTACCGTGACAGCGTGGGCAGTCTTCAATTTTTCCACCCTCACCAAGGCCAGTGCCATTACAGTCATCACAGGTAGAAAGTCTGTTATACGAGATAGTTTTTGTGACACCCGCAGCAGCCTCTTCCAAAGTGATAGAGAGTCTAATTCCCATATCACTACCACGAGTACGCTGAGCAGCGTTGCGACCACCATGGCCGCCGCCAAAGAAGGAATCAAAGATATCTCCAAAGCCACCAAAACCGCCACCAAAGATATCTGACATATCCACATAGCCGCCACCAAAACCGGATGGACCATTAGGGTCACCGTAACGGTCATAGTTGGCACGCTTTTGCTCATCTGACAGCACAGAATAAGCTTCGTTTACCTCTTTAAACTTCTCTTCTGCATGAGGATCATCAGAAACATCAGGGTGCAGCTTTCTTGCCAGCTTTAGAAAAGCTCGCTTGATTGTTTTTTGGTCTGCATCACGAGCAACACCTAAGAGCTCGTAGAAGTCTTTCTTCTCTGCCACGCTTACTAACTCTCCCCTTATAAAACCTAAAACTTAAATTCCCATATAGCCGACATGGCCTAATCCGGCCGTACAAGCATACAAGGTCATAATAATAATTGAGTAGAAGGCACCGTTGATAATTCCCGAAACAAAGGCATTTGCAAAGCTTCTCCACCAGCCAGCATTCATCTTTACGCCATCTGCAAGAACATTTCTCATGCCAAATATCAAAAGCGGAATCAACACAATGGCAAATAGTGGTGAGCGTAAATTAAGCGCCACAAACACAAGAAGCATTGCAGTTATACCTGTGATACGAGCTCCCGCGCGTTGGCGGAACGTCAACTGCTCTGAAGGAACCTTAATATTTACGATAAAATCACCAGTTGCAGAACAATTTGTTCCTGCATTTCCCATTCCAGGTACTCTGATCTGGTCACCATCATGTGAATTAGCTGGTACATCAACCATAATTTCGCTTGCGGACAAAACACGTCCAGAACCACCACAAACGTCGCATGGGTCCTGTACAACGTGTCCAGCTCCTTCACACTCTGGACAGTCAACTCTAAACTTGCCTACTCCAAAAATGGAAGAAAGATCAATGTCAATATGGCCCGTTCCGTGGCAGGTAGGACAGGTAGTTGCCTCAGCTTTATGCTGAGATCCCTTACCAGCACAGGCATCACAAGTAACAAAGCGCTGATACGTAATGCCTTTCTTAACGCCATTTTTAGCGTCTGTATCATTCAGTGTTAAATCGTAGACAATATCTGCGCCAGTCTGAGGCTTGTATGCACGAGAGCGCTTTTGAGATCCAGTGGTCCAATTAGTAAAGTTGATATTACCAAACGGGAAGCCTCCCTCAAAAGGAGAACCTCCATAGGCAGATCCGCCAGGATAACCAGAAGGACCATAGCCGCCGCCATAGAAAGAACCACTTCTCATTGCGTCATAACGACGGCGTTTATCGGCATCTGACAGAACAGCATATGCCTCAGAAACCTCTTTAAAACGCTCTTCAGCATCGGGCTCTTTGTTGACGTCTGGATGAAGCTTGCGAGCTTTAGTTTGAAAAGCTTTTCTAATTTCTTCAGCTGTCGCGGACTCAGAAACACCAAGGATGGCGTAGTAGTCCTTTTCGTTCATAGCAGCCATGAAATCTCTCCGATTCAACCCATACCTAAATCTGCATCACGAGAACGTTTGAAAGTGTACCCACTTGTTTTGAACTTAATGCAGCACAAACACACTACAAACGTAAATCCCAAAGACGTCCATAGAGCTCGTTTCCAAGCAGCCAGCCCTTCTCGGTAGGCTTATATGAAGTTCCAGTCCAAGAATTTGCCGTATCAACGTGAACTAACAGCCCATCTCGTACGCACGCATCAAACACATCATGTAGACGCGATGCACCAAATACCTGCTCAGCCTCATCTAAAAGCGCAGGCGAAATTGGCTCCATAAGACGGTCGTGCAGCATCAAATCTTCTGCCACAGCTTCTCTTTGAGTCAGAAATTCAACATCAAACTCTGTCGAGAAAAGCGATGCACCTTCGGCAATTTTTCTTGGAGCATCAAGAACCACCAGTCGCACACGAACGGCATTTTGTGGACGATTTGGCAAAGAGGCGTTGACCTTGGCAAGTACATCGTACTCAGTTGCAGTCAACATGCTTGCAGCGCTCGTACCAAGCCCAAGGTACGACTCGCCTGTCCAGTACCTCTTATTGTGCTTACAACTCTTCTGATTGCGAGCATAACTTGCCACCTCGTAACGTTCAAACCCCGCCGCTTGAAGCACCTTTGAGGCAGCTTGCATTCGATCTGCCTGCACGTCGTAGGTGTTCCATGGAGTATCTTTATCCTGGGTTTGCTTAGCCAGCGCCGTACCGTCTTCAATGGTAAGTGGGTAGACACTCACATGGTTTACGCCAAGCGAGATAAATCTTGAGAGTGAAAACTCCCAAGAACTCTCTGTTTGCTCAGGAATTGCACACATAAGATCAACCGACACGTCGTAACCATACTCTTTTGCAGCAAGTACTCTGTCGTAAGCCAGGTCGGCCGAGTGAATTCTGCCCAACTTCTTAAGCTCATTATCGTTAAAGCTTTGAACTCCCAAAGAAACTCGTGTTACCCCGCCCGTAGCAAGACTGGCGAGAAGATCATTAGATAGTGAGTCTGGATTTGCTTCAATACTGAACTCATCAGGATTTACAATCGCAGAAGTGTGCTGCGCCAAATCCACTGCATCTTGACCAAGCAAGCTTGGCGTTCCACCGCCCATATAAACTGTTTTTGTGGCTGATAACAAACCAAGCTGGGCAGCCTCGTCTAGCTGATGTTTTAGTGCTTTAACGTAATTATTCATGCGACTATCATCTTGTCTTGTAGACCAAGAAGAGAAATCGCAATAGAAGCATTTTTGAGAACAAAACGGAATATGCAGATAAAGTGCAGAGGTAGCCGTTTGATTGTATTTAGACTGCCAGGAATCCACAACAGACCACTAGCTTATAGATGGATTGAACTCAGGAGATTCCTGCTCACCCTCAAGTTGCTTGACGGTTTCTTTAATCTCTAGCGCTAAATCAATGAAATCTTGAGCTGTAACACACCTTACTGACTTACCACGCCAATAGGCAGCGTTTGGAATACCCCTAAAATACCAGGTAGAGAGGCTTCTTGCACGAGCAATATGAATGTGAGCTGCGTCAAGTAAGCGTACATGCATCATAAAAGATGCAAGCATCTGATCAAGCGTTGGAATAAGTGGAGCTTGACCCTCAACTAAAGCTTGAGTGTTCTTGAAAATCCATGGATTACCATAGGTTCCACGAGCAATCATTACAGCTGTCACACCCGTCTCTGTAAGAGCATGAGCTGCTGCTTCAGCAGTAAGCATGTCGCCAGAACCTATGACAGGAATAGAAACGGCGTCACAAACCCTATTAACGGTCTCCCACTCTGCCTGACCTCGATACATCTGGGTAGCAAAGCGACCGTGAATAGCAACGGCAGATGCTCCGGCAGCTTCCATAGCCCGAGCAAACTCAGGTGCCACTTCCTCATCCTGACGTCTACCACGCCTAATCTTCACGGTAACAGGCACCGCGACCTCAGAAAGACAAGCTTTGACCAGATCTGCAGCAAGCTCTGGAGTATCGAGAAGGGCTGAGCCCTCCCCTTTTTTGACCACCTTAGGAACAGGACAGGCCATATTAATATCGATAAGAGCAAGTTTATTTCCTAAACGCTCACTGATCTGAGCTGCTGCTTCTTTAAACTGATCTGGCTTTGAACCAAAGAACTGAACAGCAATATCGGGCTCAGTTGAAAGAGGCTCTACAAGCTCCCAGGTTTTCTCGCCACCATAATGAATTCCTGCGACAGAAACCATTTCTGAGTACGCAAGACCTGCTCCGCCTGCTCGAGCCATAGTGCGATACGCACCATCACTGACGCCAGCCATAGGTGCCATAAGCACAGGATTAGCGGACAGGCGCTCCTTGAGTGAAGCTCCTGACGCAAAAGGAACAATATGTGAAGAAAGACCTGCTTGAGGAGCGCAGGTTGAAATGATTGTTTGAAGCGACTCCACAAATACCTTCTACTCGTCGTCAACCTTGAGAACAGCCAAGAATGCCTCTTGTGGTACTTCGACTGAGCCAATCTGCTTCATGCGCTTCTTACCCTCTTTTTGTTTCTCAAGCAGTTTGCGCTTTCTGGAAATATCACCGCCGTAGCATTTAGCCAAGACGTCCTTTCTACGTGCGCGAACGGTAGAGCGAGAAATGATTTTATTGCCAATTGCACCCTGAATAGGAACCTCAAAAAGCTGCTGCGGAATGATGCCTTTTAGCCTGTCGCAAAGACCACGAGCAAGATCATATGCTTTGTCTTTGTGAACAATAAACGAAAGCGCATCAACAACGTCTCCAGCAAGCAAGATATCAAGCTTAACCAGGTCAGAAGTGCGATACGAATCGAATTCATAGTCAAGTGAGGCATAGCCTTTAGTTCTACTCTTAAGCTGATCAAAGAAGTCCAAGATAAGCTCAGCCAGAGGAATACTAAAGATCATCTCAACGGACTTATCAGACAAATACACCATGTCCTCAGATATGCCACGATGATCAACAACAAGCTGCATAACCGTACCAACAAACTCGGGAGGCACAATAATTTTTGCCTTGAGGTACGGCTCATCAATGCGGTCAATCTTGGTGACCTCTGGAAGATCTTGAGGACTGGTAATCTCAATCATAGATCCATCGGTCTTATAGACGTGATAGTCAACAGATGGACTGGTAGCAATCAAGTCAAGATCAAACTCACGCTCAAGACGTTCTTTAACAACTTCCATGTGGAGAAGGCCCAAAAATCCTACCCTGAAGCCAAATCCCAAAGCCACAGAAGTCTCTGGTGACCACGTGAGTGATGGATCGTTAACGTGCAGCTTATCAAGTGCATCACGGAGGTTCTCGTACTGCTTGTTATCTACGGGGAAAAGACCGGTAAATACCATCGGTTTTGCCTCGCGGTAACCCGGCAGTGGCTCTGCGCATGGATTTTGCTTATAGGTAAGCGTGTCTCCAACACGAACAGCTTCAGGGTCTTTGAGGCCAGTTACTACATAGCCAACCTCACCAACAGAAAGCTGGTCAACAGCCATCTCAAGAGGCCTCTTAGCGCCAACTTCCTCAACAAGAAAAGGCGTAGAGCTCTGCATCATAAGCAGCTGATCGCCCGCTTTGATTGAGCCGTCAAAAACACGTACTGTAGCTACAACACCTCTGAACTGGTCAAAGTACGAGTCAAGAATAAGCGCCTTAAGAGGTGCCGCGGGGTCACCCTTTGGAGGAGAAACCAAATACACTAAAGCCTCAAGAAGCTCATGGATACCCTCACCAGTCTTGCCAGAGACGCATACGGCATCATCAGCTGGGATTGCAAGAACATCCTCAATTTCTGCACGAACCTCTTCAGGACGAGCAGACGGAAGATCAATCTTGTTGATTGCAGGAACAATATCCAGGTTGGCGTTCATGGCAAGCATAGCGTTTGAGACTGTTTGAGCCTCCACGCCTTGCGTTGCATCAACAACCAGAACCGCTCCTTCGCAGGCAGCCAAAGACCTTGAAACCTCGTAGGTAAAGTCAACGTGACCTGGAGTGTCAATCAGATTGAACTGATAGCGCTCTCCATCATCTGCGTCATACATGACGCGGACGGCGTTTGATTTGATGGTAATTCCACGCTCACGTTCAATATCCATAGTGTCCAAGAGCTGTGACTCCATATCGCGTTCTTCAACGGTATGAGTAAGCTCCAAAATACGGTCACTGATGGTAGATTTACCGTGATCGATGTGCGCAACAATAGAGAAGTTGCGAATATGTGAAGTATCCTGTGTATTCATAAGGAAAATAATAGCGTAAAGTACCCCCTTCGTGCTATACTTCTAAAGCTGCCTCAAACGTGTCTCAGCGAAGAGGCCTCACATAGTAAACACCGAAAGGAACCGCACGTGGCTAACATCAAGTCTCAGAAGAAGCGTATTCTCACCGCTGAGAAGGCACGCCAGCGCAACAAGGCTGTTCGTTCCGAGCTTAAGACTGCTATTAAGGCAGTTCGCACTGCTGTTGAGGCAGGCCAGCTTGAGGACGCACAGGTTGCAGCTAACAAGGCATCCCGTCTTCTTGACAAGGCTGCTTCTAAGGGCATCGTACACAAGAATCAGGCTGCTCAGCGTAAGAGCGGCGTTCAGAAGCTTGTTAACACCCTTAAGTAGCTCTTATCTACTTTTAACTTTTTAAAACGGACTCCTTGGAGTCCGTTTTTTCTTACCTTAATTCTTTGAATCTACACATTTGAGATGCCACATAGAGCAAAGATAAGCTTGGTCATTGTGGTTGTTTTATCTTCTCCACTCTTAAGACCACGTTCTGCATCTGCACAGAGACTCAAAATATGCTCAAGCTCACCATCAGCAAATTGGCGCGCCCATCGTGCATAATTTCTTACTTGCCAGTCCTGCTTACCTAAAACTGAGGCAATTTCCCGTTCTGTACCACGCTTAACCATAGACCTAGCGCAAATGAGTTCTCTTACACGTCCAGTCATAAGCGACAGATTGCCAATAGCTCCCGACTCATCCATCTGACTATAAAGCTCCAAAGCCTTTTGAGCATTTCTCGCTGACAAACTGTCGAGAAAGTCCCACGGCTTGACCTCAACCACTCGTGCAACATGAGTTTCTACAAACTGAACGTCAATTGCACCAGGACGACCCAGCAGAGCTGCTAAAGATTTAACTTGAGAATCAAGCATGGTGGTATTATCACCAACACGACTTATAAGCTCATTGGCCACATTAATTGGGATTTGTAGTCCGTACTTTCTTCCAAGATCCCCAATGTATTTAGGCAAATCTTTTCTAGAAATTGCACCACAATTAATAACTGCAAGCTTACCTAACGCATCTACTGCTTTATAAAGCCTTGTAGTTTTTGCAAGCGTCTGTGCAGAAAGCATCAAAGTAGTAGTTGGATTAGGATTTTTAAGATACTCCACGAGAGCTTCTGATACAGACTTAGGCAATTTACCAGCATCGTCAATAACAACAATTCGCCTAGAATCACCCATAGGAAGTGTTTGAGCAGAAGACAAAACAGATTCTGGAGTCAGCTCAGCGCTTACAGAAATCTCATCAAGGTTAAAGGTAATAAAGCTCTGGTTAAGACGGCTTTTAAGCTTATCAATAGCCCTTGCACGCTTCATCTCATCAGGGCCAACAGCCAAATATGCAGCTAGTAACTTAGCCTGCTCCGCCATCTTTTTCCTCCTCTAATTCTGTATCTACTTTAGCATGTTGCACGCTCACCCTAGGTCCATGTTCTCCAGGAAATACTGTGACGTCTCCATAATCTTTTGTGCAATAAAACCTTGCACCAACACCCTCTAAGATATCCACCGCTTCCTGTTTAGGATGTCCATATCGATTATTCTTTCCAGCACTTGCAACTGCTACCTCGGGTTTTAGTGCGCGAGCAGTTTCTGGATAGAGTGACTTTGCCGCTCCATGATGTCCGACTTTTAAGAAATCAATATCGCCAACATCACCCGATGTCACCGTCTCTTTTGTTTGATCTCTTTCAGCATCTCCCGTTAAAAGCGTAGTTAAAGTATTTTGCCCATCGTTATACGTCACATAGAGCTCAACCGACGCATTATTAGCTTCTTTAGCTTTATATCCCCTATGTGGCCACACTACCCGGACATGAAAGCGACCAACATCAAATTCATCACCATATAAAACTTCATAGGAACCACTACCAGAAATCCTCTGAATGGCTTTCTGTAACTCAGGCTTCTCTTGTTTTGTTATTCCTTCTCCAACTAATACCCGTCCTGTCTTTACCGAACCAACCATGTACCTCACGCCACCAGCATGGTCCTCGTCAAGATGTGTGAGCAAAATTGCATCAAGATATGAAATGTGTTGTCGCTCCAGAGCGTCATTAACCACATCTCCCACGCTTGTATCTACAAGCAGAGAGTGCGCGCCATCACTCAGCAATATGGCATCTCCCTGGCCAATATCCATCACACAAATCCTTGTGGGCGAGAAAAACCTCCAGTAGATGCTTAAACCCAAGATAAGCATAACTGCCATTGAACATATGCCAACTAAAACCGCTCTTTTTCCCTTAGGCCAAAACAGGTAGAGCGCCACCATTGCTGCAAAAACAGCCAAAGACACTATCCAACTCATGTCAGTTAACGACACACTTGCAAAAGATCTTTCAGATATAAAAGAAGCAAGCGTCTCTATAAACTGACCAAGAGAATCCACTAGAAAAAGAGCAATTTCTTGAACTGGCTTGAAGCCACTAAAAACTATTGCCCCAATTCCAAATAGGCTCAGAAGAGAAAACAAGCTTGTAATTAAGGCACTTGAGAGAGGTGCAAGTAACGAAAAGTGGCCAAAGTACACACATGAAATTGGAAGGCATGAGAGCTGAGCTACTGTTGTTGCACACATGGTATTTCGTACATGAGAAAACGGTTTTCTTAAAACCTTCTGTACTTTTCCATAGCCAGATACGTGAAAGGTAATTTTTGAATAGTACTGAGCAAGACCACCATATATATTCATTCCAAAAATACAAGCTAAAGACAAGGTAAATGCAACGTTTACGCTCAGCTGTGGATCAACACAGAGCATAAGTAAAGCCAGAGTTGAAACAGCAGATAGCGTGTGTTGTTTCCTACCAACACATTGCATAACGTATTTTTGTTCAACAAGAAGTATTGCCCTTATTGCAGATGCAGGTAATCCACAAAAAAGCGCGTAACTACTGAGTAGAATTACATTTAACACTCCTCTCAAAAGTGGTTTTAATGTCAACTTTTTAAGAAACGCATCAATAAAAGTAGAGAGAATTACTATGTGACAACTAGATATTGCTATAAGGTGCATGAGACCACAGCGCATAAATATCCGAGGAATGTTAAAGCTATACAAGCTAGGTCTATAGGCACAAAGGCCACACGCAGCTAATGCACGGCCAAAGCTCAGCTCTGGCTGAAGTTGAGAAATGCAGCTTTCTCTAAATTGAGCAACTTCTCCAATAATTCCCTCATCATAAGTTGTGGAATTTACCTTGGTTATCTGAATTGAACCAAGAACTCCCCTCTTAAATTGTTCGTCTGAAAACTCTTTATCTTTATACCGAGTAAACCTACCTTCGCAGCACAAATGTGTTTCTCGTAAGAATGGTTCCTTGGCATGTATGCCCACAGATCCAATACAGTTACCTTGGTAAAAGACAGACGCCTGGCCAGTCCATACATGATTTTTGTAGACTAAATCTCTTGATACAACGAGTTCAAAATCATGTACGGAAGTTGACTCTAAAAGATTCACTGACGCCATTTGACTGTCGTATATAAAGGAAGACCTGATAAGGATAATTACAAGTAAAAGTAAAGCTACCCCAACAGTCATAATGCTGGTATGCGCATGCTGCACATACCAAAATCCCAAAACAGCCACCGCACAGATTCCTAGAATATGAATCAGAACTGTATCGAGCGTTGCGCTTCGTGCAATAAATACATGAAGCCATAAACAAACAAAGAGCAGGACGCATAGGCTAAACGGAATAAAAGGACGAGAGGGCTGCTCCATCGTCTTAGACACGAATATTGTCCTTAAGTTGATCAAACTTTTTCTGGCCAATACCAGAAACGCGCATCAAATCTTCAGTAGTCTTAAAGGGTCCGTTCTTTTGTCTATCTGCAACAATTCGCTTAGCCAATCCTTCTCCAACACCATGAAGCTTGGTAAATTCTTCTACAGTTGCTCGATTAATATCTACAACTGTCTTTTTGTCACTCTTCTTATCTGTCTGCTTATTGCTCGTGGCTTTATTTTGATCTGGCTGCGAAATCTCTGGCGGAACCTCTTCTCCCTTTCGAGGAATATAAATTTTTTGACCATCTTCTATAGGAGACGCTAGATTAATGCCTTGGCTGTTAGCATCTTCAGTCAAGCCACCTGCTATTTGAATTGCGTCGTTTACACGTGGATTTACCATCTGAAGTGCATACAGACCGGGTGATTTAACGGCTCCATCAACATGAACCATCATTTGAGGAGATGCTTCTTTAATCTTATGGTCATCTCCTGGCTGCTCTGTAATCTTATCCTCTTGCGAGTGCTGTGGATTTTCCGCAACAATCGCTCCCTGTGTCGAGTTTGCTTGATTGTGTGACCTGTCAAAAGACTCTGATGTTCCAGCACTAATCATCCCAATAAAAACAACTACTGAAACAATACCTAGGACAAACACAGCAATAACCGCTAAGAGTTGCTGCTTAGAGAGGTTAGACCTTCTCATCAATTTATTAATAATTTGAGTGCGGTTATTTGAAATCTGAGCCATACAATCACCTCAGATTTATATTCAACTATTAGGTTAACGAGAAACACGACTTTTAAATATTTATCTATTGATCTTGTCATAAAACTGCTGGTAATCTGACACAGTTATAAACAATTTGCAGATAAGTAAAACAAACTGGAATCAACAAAATTGTCCTAAATAAGATTATCAATTCACTCAAATAAAAAATCCGTCCTTTCACAGGACGGATTCTAAAAATGCATCTATGCAAAGCCATCAAAGCCTTTGAACTGCAGAAATATTCTAGTCAGTAATAAACTCTGCAGGAGCAAGCTCTTTATGACGAGCAGCAAGCGTTTTTGGTGGCTTATATGAAGGACACTGACTAAAGTCAATGTACTCAATATGCTGCATAAGGTCATCAATCATGGCTTCATGATCAAAAGAATTCCATGCCTCAAGAACTTCTCGCATTCTTGCGTGAGTCTCGGGTCTGCGAGGCATAAACAGTGTGCAGCAATCAGGAGCCGTCTGCGTTGAGATATCAAACGTGTTGATATCTTGGGCGCGACGGATGATTTCTTGCTTGTCAGAGCCAATCAGAGGCCTCAAAACAGGTATGGTAACTGCCTCGTTGACAGCAGCAATGTTATCCAGCGTCTGAGAAGCAACTTGGCCAAGTGACTCGCCAGTTACCAGCGCTTTAGCGCCCTCAAGCTCTGCAATCTTCTGCGCAATGATGTACATCACGCGACGATACATAATGACACGAAGAGCCTGTGGAACAGCAAGAGAAATCTCACGCTGATGCTCGCCAAAAGGCACAACATACATTCTGCCAATAAGACCAGCAGGCTCAAGTGCCTCAATAATATCCTGACACAGATATTCGCTGGTATCGGAAGTCATAGGGCGGCCAGAGAAGTGAACGGGAATAACCGTAGCACCTCTGCGACCAACCATCCATGTTGCAACAGGAGAATCAATACCGCTTGAAAGAAGCGATACTACTTTGCCAGCGGTGCCAACAGGAAGACCGCCAACGCCGTGAATAGATGCAGCATAAACATATGCGTTACCCTGAACAACATGCACATAGACCGTCATATCCGGATTATGCATCTGAACTTTTTTATCAGGGAAGTTCTCACAAAGTACTGCGCCTACAAGCTGGTTAATCTCAATGGAATGCTTTGGATAGACCGTTGAGGAACGGCGAGCATGCACTTTGAACGTAGTAAAGTCACCGGACTCCCCCAGCGCCTTCACGGCAGCGTTACAAAACTCCTGCTCATCTAAGCCACAGCGATACGCCAAAGAAGCGCGAGCAACACCAGGAACCTGAGCCACGGCATGTTGCAGCTCTTCAGTTGCTTGTTTATCAGTGGTTTCTACAAGAAGGTAGCCAGAAATGCGAGAAACCCCCGCCACTGGAAAGTGTCGGAGGGCTCGTCGCAAATTTGTTACCAACTGATTTTCAAAAGTGGATCGGTTCTTACCCTTTAAACCAATTTCGTGGTAGTGAACCAGACATACTCTTTCAGTCATAACTCTTAGTAAACGATGGTGTTCTCGCCCTTAATTGCCTCGTCAAAAGAATCTTTAACAAAGCCAAGGGTACCGTCGTTAATCTCTTTCATAGCAATAGAGACAGAATCTTTACCACTTGCAACAGTAGTAATGTCATCAAAATCCTGAACAGCGGTTACACGCAGGTGCTGACCGTGAAGCATATTGTTAATATCGCAAGCACGCTTAGAAGCAAGAGAGCAAAGCAAGAATGGATTCTGCTCAGTCTTCTGAAGCAGGCTGTCAATCTCAGGCTTAATAACAGACATTAAAGCTGACCTCCGTCTGATTCATAGTCATCAAAAACTTCCTCAAGCTTGCTGAGAGCAGTCTCAAGGTTGTCGTTCACAATGCAAACAGTATAGTCGTTTGCATACTCCATTTCACGTGACGCATTAGAAAGTCTCGTAGAAATGGTCTTCTCGTCTTCTGTGCCACGACCTCTAAGGCGCTGTTCAAGCTCTTCAAATGAAGGTGGCTTAATAAAGACGAGAATGGCGTTGGGATATTGTTTGTGGACCATAAGTCCACCCTGAACGTCAATCTCTAGAACAACAGACTGACCTGCAGAAATCAGGCGATCAACCTCGGATTTGAGCGTGCCATAGCAATGACCATGAACATGAGCCCATTCAAGGAATTCACCAGCATCAACGCGCCTTTTAAATTCTTCATCGGAGAGAAAATGATACGCAACTCCATCGACTTCTCCTGGTCGTGGAGAGCGCGTAGTAGCCGAAACCGTCAGGCCTAGGTTTGGGCGCTTGTCCCTCAACAGAGAGACAAGCGTTCCTTTTCCTACACCTGACGGTCCAGATACTACAAAAAGTTTGGCTGAACGAGCCACTACTTGGTCAGTGCCTCGAGGAGCTGCTCACGCTGACGAGCGCCAAGGCCCTTAACGCGGCGAGTTGCGGAAATTCCGAGCTCGTCCATAATCTTTGCTGCCTTTGCCTTGCCATAGCCAGGAAGGGACTCGATAAGAGCGGAAACCTTCATACGCTCAGCAATAGGATCGGTAGAATCAAGGACCTCTTTAAGGGAGACCTTACCAGTCTTAACCTTCTCGCGAAGCTCTGCACGAGCGTGACGAGCCTGAGCTGCCTTCTCAAGTGCTGCCTTGCGCTGCTCATCGGTAAGTGTAGGTAGAGCCATTGTTCCTCCAAACATCGTTTTCGTACGTCATATACGAAACTCAATTTAATGTGCCTTTTGCACTTCAGCAAAATAGTTTGCCACATAACACGTTATTTACAAGGGGTTTTTTAATATTTCCGCATCAAAAACCACCTGTTCATCACAATTCCAACAACTTCCGTTAATTTTTGAGCTCTGAAATAATAGATTCAAATGCTTCGACTGGATCGTTTGCGCAGGTAATTGGCCTACCAACTACCAATTTGCTTGCTCCAGCCTTAATTGCAGCTGAAGGTGTGGAAATTCTGACCTGATCGCCCTTCTCGGCACCTTCTGGACGAACTCCAGGAGTCACAATGAGTGCATTCGGTCCCAAAAGCTCTCTCATTTCCTGTGCTTCCTGAGGTGAGCAAACAATTCCATCAGCGCCAGCGTTATAAGAAAGAGAAGCCAAACGAGCAACCTCGTCCTTGATGGAACCATCAACACCAATGGAATGGAGCGCATCCTCGTCCATGCTGGTAAGCACAGAAATAGCCACCAGTTTGGTACGGCCAGACTCATTAACGCCACGCTCTGCTGCAGCCTCTTCTGCACCCTCTCGACCAGCAGAGATCATCTGAGCGGTTCCCAGGCCATGGATAGATAAGATGTCTGCGCCTGAAAGCGATGCAGAGTGGACAGCACCTTTGACCTGGAATGGAATGTCGTGCACCTTGAGGTCAAGAAACACCTTGAAGCCACGTGCGTGCATCTCATCTACCATCGAGGGCCCGTAGCGATAAAAAAGCGTCATGCCAACCTTAACCCAGCGTGCATGTCCGGCGAGAAGATCGGTGAGCTCCAGAGCCCTTTCTCTTGTGCAATCAAGCGCAACAATAACGGCGTCGCGTGCCTGCTCGTCTGTTAGCATTCAACAGCTCCAATCAGCTCGTGGATGTCAGATACTCCCTGAGACTTTGCCCAGTCAGTAAGCTCGTTCAGAATACGTGGAGCACACATTGGGTCGTAAAGGTTTGCAGAACCCACCGAGACAGCCGTAGCGCCCGCAAGGATAAACTCTGCAGCATCTTCGCCCGTTTCTACGCCACCAACACCGCAAATAGGAATAGAAACTGCCTGAGCACACTCCCAGACCATACGAACAGCAGCGTTATGGCAGAGAGGACCACTGAGACCTCCTGTTGGCTTAGAAAGCCTGCTTTTTCTGGTGTGAACATTAATTGACATACCAGGGATGGAATTGATGAGTGTAAGACCATCTGCGCCTTCAGCCTCAAAAGCCTTACCAATCTCGGCAACATTGACGGGAGCCATCTTGACCAAGATAGGCAGCTTTGTCAGAGGACGAACTGCCTTCATAATCTCTGTGGCCTGCTCAGGAGTGCCACCCAGGGGCTTGCCGCCCTTCTCGAGATTTGGACAGCTTACGTTAAGCTCAATAGCTGAAATATGTGGATTAAGCTCTTCAAGGCGCTCGACAACGTCAATCATCTCTTGGACGGAATGTGCTGCCATCTGCATGATAACGCGCGTACCACGGCCCTCAAGATCTTTCATGTAGTCATCAGTGTGGGCGATAAAATCGTCCACTCCAGGATTGGCAAGGCCAACGCTGTTCATCATGCCGCCGTTGAGCTCGCACATGCGAGGAGCAGGGTTTCCTTCCCAGGGAACACGGGCGACGCCCTTCATAGTGATGGCGCCAAGCAGAGAAACGTCGTAGAAGCCCTCAAACTGCCAGCCATAACCAAAGGTGCCTGCAGCGGTATTGATAGGGTTTTTCATCTGGATGCCGCCCAGATTAACGGCCATTTTTACCTGATCTACCATGCGATCTCCTTTGCCTCAAAAACAGGTCCAACCATGCAAGCAGACGCATAGCCGCCCTTAGCAAGTGGGACATTGCAGGTGTTGCATGCGCCAAACGCGCAGCTCATCATGCGCTCCATAGAAACCTGGCAGGCAACGTTGTTGGCAATTGCAAGCTTGGCCACGCTTCTCATCATAGGCTCTGGACCGCAGGTATAGATGGCGTCCCAAATGCCTTGACTTAGAGGTTCTTCCAAAGCTGCTGTTACAAAGCCCTTAGTACCCTTAGAACCGTCATCTGTTGTGACGTATACATTCTGTGCGCCTAGTGCGAGAAGATCTTCTTCTCCAAAGAGTTTCTCGGCAGTTTGTGCGCCAATGACCGCGTCATACTCAACACCTAGCTCGGTAAGCTTACGAGCCGCTGCGATAATTGGTGTGATACCCACACCTCCTGCTACCAGGACGCTTCTCTTACTAGAGGCGTTAAGGCGCCAGGGGCGACCGCAAGGAGCAGTCATGTCACTGGCGTCACCAGGCTTCATCTGAGAAAGCCTGCGTGTACCCTCGCCTACCGTTGCGTAGATAAGCTCCAGCGTATCGGTTGCTTTATCAGCAAGCGAGAAGGACAGCGGAATGCGAAGAATGTGGCGCTTATCGCCTGGAACATTAACGTTTACAAACTGACCAGGCGCTAGAGATTTACAAAGACCTGGTACCTTGAGCTGGGTTCTATACAGATTCTGGGCAACCTGGGTATTACTCAGAACCGTAAAGTCAAATACCTGTACATTTCCACGTAGTGGCATTACTTTTCCCCTCCAGGAACAACTACTTCATTGGCAAGAACTCGCTTGCCGTCAACAAACACATCAGTTGCAACGCCATAAAGCTCTGCGCCAATAAAGGCCGAGTTCTTAGACTTGCTCTCAAAAAACTCTGGCGTAATCTGAATCTTCTTTTCTGGGTCAAAAAGGGTCAGATCAGCCTTATAGCCAGCAGAAATCTTAACAGGCTCAAGGCGCAGAATACGACGAGGATTTACGGCCATAGCGCGGACAAGACCCGTAAAGGACAGCTTGTTGGTGCGCACCATGTTGGTGATCATCAGAGGCAGCGAGGTCTCAAGACCAATGCAGCCAAAGTAAGAGATTTCCCACTCACAGTCCTTCTCGTGAGCTGCATGAGGCGCGTGGTCAGTAACAATACAGTCAACTGTACCGTCTGCGACTGCAGTCTGAAGAGCAAGCGCATCCTCAGCAGTTCTGAGTGGTGGATTCATCTTCAGATTGGTGTTATACGTATCAGTGATGTCATCTTCAGACAAGAAGAGGTGGTGAGGGCAAACCTCTGCAGTAACAGGCAAACCCTCCTTCTTAGCTGCACGTACCAGCTCTGCTCCCCTGCCCGTTGAAATGTGGCAGATGTGCAGAGGACAGCCGGTAAGGCGGCAAAGATCAATGTCTCTGGAAATCTCCAGCTCCTCGCCAAGTGCTGGCCAGCCAAACATGCCAAGGCGCGTACTTGCGCGGCCCTCGTTAACAACACCACCAGCACTGATGGACTCAATCTCACAGTGAGCAGCAACAACGCGGTCAAACTGGGAGACATACTCCATTACCGTGCGCATCATACCTGCGCTTTGAACGCCGTGGCCGTCGTCAGAGAATGCGGAAGCACCCTCGTCAACCATGTTGCCAATCTCAGCAAGCTCTTGTCCCTTAGAACCCTTGGTAAGGGCTCCCATAGGACGGACGTGAATGAGACCAACCTCATTACCGCGATCAATCTGGAAGCGAACAGCAGGCCCGTTATCAGTAACAGGATTGGTGTTTGGCATAGTAGCAACATCAGTAAAGCCACCGTGAACCGCAGCCCTAGAGCCCGTCTCAATGGTCTCTTTATACTCAAAGCCTGGATCTCTGAAGTGAACATGCATATCAACAAGGCCAGGCGTCAGTACCTTACCCTTTGCATCAATAACAGTATCGCCCTCTTGAGGTGTAACGGTAGCTGCTACTTCAGCAATGGTTTCTCCGTCAATACGGACGTCCAGTACCGCGTCAAGATTAAGCTGCGGGTCTACAACACGCGCGCCCTTAAGCAGAAATGCCATCAGAGTCTCCTCCCAGAAGCAAATACATTGCGGCCATGCGCGTCAAAACGCCTGCATTGACCTGGTCAAGAATACGAGAGCGAGCGCAATCGGCCACCTCGCTGTTAATTTCCATGCCACGGTTCATAGGACCTGGGTGGCAGATGATTGCCTCAGGCTTCATCAGCTTGCTGCGGCGCTCGTCAAGGCCCCAAAGCCTGTTGTACTCACGGCGAGAAGGAATAGGAGCTCCTTCCATACGCTCCAGCTGCACGCGGAGCATGTACACGACGTCAACATCACCAATGACCTCATCAAAGTGTGAGGTCTGATAGCAGCCAAACCAGCTTGGATCGTCTACGTGGAATGTTGGAGGTCCAACTAGAACAACCTCTGCGCCCATAGTCTTGAGTGCTGGCACCAAAGAGCCAACAACGCGGCTGTGTGAAAGGTCGCCAACAATGGCAACTTTAAGGCCATCAAGGTGACCAAAGTTCTTGCGAATGGTATAGAGATCAAGCATGGCCTGAGTGGGGTGCTGATGCTTGCCGTCACCAGCGTTGATGACAACGGCATCAGTGTGCTCAGTAATCTTCTGCGGTGTACCTGCAAGTCTTGCACGGCAAATGAACATATCAACATTCATAGCGTCGATAGTCTGAATGGTATCTGCCAAAGACTCACCCTTAACCACAGATGAGGTAGATCCTCCCATGTTTAAAGCGTCGGCAGAGAGGCGTTTCTCGGCAAGCTCAAATGAAGAGCGAGTCCTGGTAGAAGGCTCTAAGAACAGGTTAACAATGGTGCGCCCACGAAGAGCTGGTACCTTTTTAATGTCTCTATTGTTTACAGCCTCAAACGACTGAGCAGTATCAAGAATTTGCTGGATATCGTCACGCGTCAGACTGTTTGTATCAATCAAATGTTTAACTGAAAGCATTAGTTTCCTCCCTCAATAAAGGGGTCAGAATAGTCAGCTTCGTACAGCAATACGCAGTCCTGACCATCAATTTCTTTAACATTTAAGCTGACTACCTGGCTCTTTGAAGAAGGTACGTTTTTTCCTACATAGTCAGGTCTAATAGGAAGCTCACGATGACCACGGTCAACTACTACGGCCAATTGAACGCGCTCAGGACGACCATAGTCAATGAGCGCATCAAGTGCTGCTCTGATAGTTCTTCCCGTCTGAAGAACATCGTCTACCAGCACAACGCTTGTGCCCGTAATATCAAAATCGATATTAGTTGCATGAAGCACCGGCGCAGTATTTCTTCTAAAATCATCGCGGTAAAAACTGATATCAAGTGAGCCAACTTTTGGCTTAAATCCGGTAAAACTCAAAATCTTTTCCGCAAGACGAGAAGCCAAAACCTCTCCACGGCGAATAATGCCCACCAAAGCAACGTTTTCAATTGAATCGTTATTCTCGACAATTTCGTGAGCAATTCGTGTAAGCATGCGGTCAAGGGACTGCTCGTCCACAATGAGAGAGTGCGAACCTTCTTGAGCCATAGCGCCTCCAATAAAAAAGATACCTCACCTGACCAGGCACAAGGTATCCAAAAGGCAAAACTATGACTATGAGCCTTACGGGTATCTCGTACCACATTTAAAGACACACATATTGTACTCGTACAGACCCTAACTTTTGGTTAGGAATTTTAATTATCTCTTGAGGTGCTCGTAAGCTTCACAAACTTCATCCACAGGACCAAGCATGCGCTGCTTGCCCTTCTCAATCCAAATGGCACGGTCACAAATGCGCTGAACCAGGTCAATGGAGTGAGAAACCAGAAGAACCGTAACATTATTAGAAGCAACCAGCTCTTTAATGCGGTTCTCGCACTTTTGCTGGAAGAGGAAGTCTCCTACCGAGAGTGTCTCATCAACAATGAGCAGGTCAGGCTCTGTAACGGTTGCAATTGCAAAGGCAATACGTGCCACCATACCAGAGGAGTAGTTCTTGAGTGGCATGTCCATAAAGCCCTCAAGCTCAGCAAACTCTACAATCTGGTCAAAGTGCGAGTCAATAAACTCTTTCTTGTAACCAAGAAGAGCGCCATTGAGGTAGATGTTCTCTTTAGCAGTCAGTTCCATGTCAAAGCCAGCACCAAGCTCAATAAGAGGCGCAATAGTACCCTTAACCTCACAAGTTCCCTTAGAAGGCTCAAGTACGCCCGCAATGATTTTGAGCATGGTAGACTTACCAGAACCGTTGGTGCCTACCAGGCCAAAAGCCTCGCCACGCTTTACCTCAAACGAGATGTCATCAAGAGCCTTGAACTCCTTAAAAGCAACCTCGCCGCGTGCAAAGGCAATAAAGTACTCTTTCAGCGAGTTAAACTGCTCAGAGGCAATGTTAAAGATCTCTGAAACGCCGTTTACCGCAACAACGGTCTCTGCGTTTTCAGATGGAAGAGGTGGGCGCATAAAGTCATCCTCACCTGCAACAACTACCCAGGCAGTAACCGTCTGAGGGTTGTTGTGTGTGTCAAATGCATCAATGTAGAGATGATAGCGACCAGGCTCTGGGAAGGTATATGTCCACGACGTATTAGGAATTGAATCACCAAATTGATGCTCTGTGGTATCCCAAAAACCCTCATCCCAACGGTCGTTCAAACTCCATACATAGTGGAATTTAAAGCCCTCAGGGTCTGCACCAATAATCTTAGGAGTAGCAGTTACAGTCTCTCCTGCACGGATCTCGTGCGTATCTAAGGAAACCTGAACTGACCAGCCTAACTCTTTATTTGGTGACTCAGACATACAACTCCTCTAATCAACTATTGCCTGAACAGTATAGCTGATTATGGCGAGAAACCCGACTTTTTAAGAGACTTCTCTACTTCAGTGGTGCCGCTGTGGTGGTACGAACAATAAGCTTTGGAGCAATTCTAATTGCTTCAGGCTCATACCCTGCCTCAGATGCGCGTATTGCATGCTCAAGTGCCACACGACCGCGCTCGAGGAGATTAAAGCGTACGGTGGTCAAAGAGAAGTTTGGCAGATAGTCTTCAAGAGAGTCGTCAACACCAACAACGCTCACATCTTCCGGTACGCTCAGTCCCACTTCTTCAAATGCCGCAATGATACCTAGTGCCATCTGGTCGTTTGCTGCATAAACTGCAGTAAAATCACGAGTTTCTCGCAGTTTTTTACCAATTTCATAACCACTATTGGCAGTCCAATCGCCAGCTAAAGGCTCAACAATTTCTAGCCCATATTCAGACATGGCGTCTCGCCAGCCCTTCTCGCGAAATTGCGAGTCAATAGAGTACGAAGGGCCTGCTACAAAACGGATCTTGCGATGACCAAGCTCATAGAGGTGATCAATGACAAGCTTTGAGCAGCCGTACTGATCTGAGTCAACGGTTGTGCAGTAAGGGTGCTCATGCATGGTAAGAAGCACTGTTCCAAGACCTGGCTGCGGTACAAATGATTCAAAGTCTGATGCCATAAGGCTCATGCTGATAATCATGCCGTCAACAGGAAGATTAGACATACGATGAGAAATGTCCTGCAGGCAGAGGCCATCGTCAGAGCCTTTCTCAATCATCGTAATTGCATATTCATGCTCACGAGCAGCAGAGACAATGCCATCGAGGGTTGCCAAGTTACCAAACTCACGAATGTCGTACAGACAGAGTCCCACCGATTGATACGAACCAGACCTTAACGACCTGCCTGCAAAGCTTGGCCTAAAGCCCATGGACTCCATTGCGGCCTGAACTTTTTCACGCGTTGCCTTGCTAACGTTTTGAGCTCCATTAGCAACACGAGAAACGGTCTGCTGAGAAACACCAGCAACTTGTGCAACATCAGCCATTGAAACAGAGCGTTTATTTGAGCTAGAACTATGCGAGCGAGTCACGAATTCCTCCGATTATCTGCTTGTTTACGTACTCATACTAACAGGCAGATTGGCATAACGCGATAAAATTGCATATATAGCAGCAAATTAAACGTTCACGGTAAAAAAATAACCGTTCGGCGAGAAGGACTTTTGACCTGCGCTCTAACCGTTTGCCCCCGCAAAGATACCACTGACTGAAAACTTAATAATTTCCTGTTAGTTCGTTATGAGTACGTTAACATAGTATGTGTAATGCACTATGAGTAGTATCTCGGAGGTATCCGATGATTGATGTTCGACCCTTTGATAGCTTTGTTAACTCCCCTGCTGCGCTTACGTATACCATTCGCGGCGCCCATTCATCAATTAAATTAAGCAATTTTGGTGCCACCATTTTGGGCATTTCAGTTCCAGATATTTATGGAACACAGGCAGATGTAGTTCTTGGATATAGCCTATTTGACCTGTATTTAGATAACCCTGCCTGCTTTGGTGCGTCCATTGGACCTTCTGCTAATCGCGCAGATAAAGCAGAGATTCCACTTAATGGCGTTATCTATCATCTTCCTAAAAACAACGGTCCAGACAACCAAAATAACCTGCATACTGATTTGGTTGCTGGTATCCATAAGCGCATTTGGCAGGCAGAAATTGATGAAATTCAAAATACGGTAACCTTCAGCATTGACTTGGTAGATGGAGAATATGGACTACCAGGAAACCGTCACATTACCGCAACCTATAAGCTTGTTGAAGAGAGCGCGCAGTCAACGGTAAATCTTACGTATACCTGCACAACCGACGCTGCAACATTTGTAAACATGACTAACCACGTATACTTCAACCTTAATGGTCATGATTCTGGAGATGTCTGTGGTCATAGTCTGACCATTCACGCAGATTCGTATCTGCCTCTACGAGAAGACTCAGTTTCCGCGGGAACCATCGATGCTGTTGCAGGAACACCTTTTGATTTCCGCACGTCTAAGACCATTGGTAAAGATCTTAGTGTAGAAAACGAGCAGCTCAACATTGGTCGTGGCTATGATCATTGCTTTGCTATTAACAACTATGAAAACGGTCTGTTGCGCCCCGCTCTTCTCGCCACATCAGAAAGCGGACGCTCGCTTGAGATTCAAATTACCGCTCCAGGTGCTCATCTTTATACCGGCAACTGGCTTGATGAGGCACGTGCAAAAGACGGCGCTATTTACAAGCCTCAGGCTGGTTTTGCATTTGAGAGCGAGTTTTATCCAGATTGCGCTCACCATGTAGAGTGGCCTCAGCCCACATGCACGCCTGAGCAGCCATACAGCTCACAGATTGTTTATCGATTCTTTTAAGATACCTGGCTTCACAGCACTAAAGGGAAAGGAACACCATGGCTCACACGTTTGACGAGAAAACCACAGCTCAGCTCAATCGCGCAAAAGAGCACTTTGAGCAAATGTTCGGAAAAGCTGACCGCTATCTTGCAGTACATGCGCCTGGTCGCTCCGAGATTGCTGGTAATCACACTGATCACGAGGGTGGTCATGTTATTGCCGGCGCCCTAGACGTTGCTATTGACGCTATTTGCGCACCTAATAACCTAGGCGTTATTCGTGTTGCCAGCGTTGGATACGATCCTTTTGAGGTCAATTTCACAAATCTGGAACCCTCAGAGGATGAGTTCCTTACCACTAAGGCCATTATTCGCGGCATGGCTGCAAACCTGGTCAAACTTGGCTTTGAGCCAACTGGTTTTGACATGGCAGTAGTAAGCGACGTACCTGGTGGCGGTGGACTTTCTTCCTCTGCTGCTTTTGAGGCTGCAGCAGGTCGCGCAATGGAAGCACTCTGGAAAGGCGGCTCCGAGGTTTCTGCGGTTAAGCTCGCTCAGATGAGCCAGAACACTGAAAACGTTTACTTTGGTAAGCCTTGCGGCCTTATGGATCAGCTTGCTGTTTGCCTTGGCGGTCTTGCCTTCATGAACTTTGAGGATTCTGCAGAGCCCAAGGCAGAAAAGCTGGATCTTAACTTTGAGGATTACGGCTACGCCCTCTGCCTTGTTGATGTTGGCTGCGACCATGTTGCCTTCACAGATGAATACGCAGCGGTCCCTGTTGAGATGCAAAAAGTTGCAGCAGCCTTTGGCAAGACTCGCCTCTCTGAGGTTCCGGTTGAAGACTTCCAGGCTCGCGTTAATGAGCTGCGAGAAGAGCTTGGAGACCGCGCCCTTCTCCGTGCTATCCACTACTGGTACGAGAATGACCTGGTAGACAAGAGATGGGCAGACCTTCAGAATTCCGATATTGAGTCCTTTATTGCGCTCACCAACGCTTCTGGCGCAAGCTCCGGCATGTACCTGCAGAACGTTTCTACTTCTGGCTCATATCAGCCAGCTATGCTTGCCCTCGGTTTGGCCGAGAGCATCTTGAAAGGTTCTGGTGCCGTTCGCATTCACGGTGGCGGTTTTGGTGGCTCTATCCAGTGCTTTGTTCCTCTCGCCCTTGTCGAGACCTTCATTGCACAAATGAACCAGTGGTTTGGCGAAGGCGCCTGCCGCCACTACGCCATCTCTGACCAGGGAGCTTGTGCACAATGGCTGTAGCAGACAATGAAAGCGCGCTTTGCATTCAGCAGCTTGTCGCGTATGCATGCGAGCACGGATTTATTCAAACTGAGGATTTGACCTGGTGCTATAACGCGCTGTTGGACATGCTTTCGTACGAGGGGCCCGCTCCCGTTAAGTCTTGGGAGAAGATTGACCTGGAGTCGTTTGATCTTGACCAGACACTCGCTGAGCTTGCCCGCTTAGCTGTTGCTCATGGTCTTGCCGAGAACACCCAAAGCGGCGAAGACTCTTTTGCCATGCGCGTCATGGGTCTCCTGCTGCCAAAGCCTTCCGAGGTGGCGCGCCATTTCAATGAGCTGTACGTTGCCGAGGGACCTCGCGCCGCAACTGACTGGTTCTACACGCTCTGCTGCGACGCAGGCTATGTCAGAAGAAGTGCCATTGCCAGGAATATCACGTGGACTACCCCAACCACCTGGGGAGACCTGGAGATTACTATCAACCTCTCCAAGCCAGAAAAAGATCCTCGCGAGATTGCCGCAGCTAAAACGGCTCAAAACACTTCTGGCGAGAAGTACCCCGCATGCCAGCTCTGCCTTGATAATGAGGGTTATTCTGGACGCGGCGCTTCGTCTGGTGCAGGCGCTCATCCTGCTAGGCAGAATCTGCGCATCATCCCCATTGAGCTCAACCAGCATCGTTGGGGATTCCAGTACAGTCCGTATGCGTATTTCAACGAGCACTGCATTGCCATGAACTCGGATCACATTCCTATGCACATTGATCACGAGGCGCTGGTCAACCTCTTTGACTTTGTGGACAGGTTCCCCCACTACTTCATTGGTTCAAACGCTGACCTGCCCATTGTGGGCGGATCGATCCTCTCGCACGATCACTACCAGGGCGGACGTTACGAGTTCCCTATGATGCGCGCAGAAATTGCGGAAGAGTTTGAGCTCAAGCAGTTCCCCGAGGTGACGGGTGCAATTCTCAAGTGGCCACTCTCCGTTCTCCGCCTCTCCTCTACCAGTCGAGAAGAAGCGCTCAAAGCTGCAGAGTTTATCATCACCGCATGGCGCAGCTATACCGACGAATCCGTCTCTGTTTATGCAGAAACTAACGGCGAGCCCCACAACACGGTTACCCCTGTTGTTCGCAAGCTTGAAGATGAGACTTACGAGGTCTTTCTTGCGCTGCGCTGCAACGTTACCAGCGAAAAGCATCCGCTTGGCATCTTCCATCCACATGCTGAGTATCACCACATCAAGAAAGAAAATATCGGACTCATCGAGGTCATGGGCCTTGCCGTGCTTCCACCTCGTCTTGTGCCAGAGCTCAACAAAGTTCAGTCTGTTATGGAGCAGTGCCTGGCAAATGGCAAGAAAGCTAACGCAGTCTATGGACAGCTGACCACGGACTCTACAACCATCTCTCACGCCGATTGGGCTCGCCAGATCTACGCCAAGCTGCTTGAGCAGGGCGGCGGTTCTAGTAAGGATGCTGCTTCGAAGAAGATCAGCGACCTGCACACGGACAGCGCTCTGCAGAAGGACATCTCTTCCCTCTCGTCCGGGCAGCTCAAGAAGTACATTTACGACGAAGTTGGCATTGTCTTCTCGCACGTTTTAGAGGACGCCGGCGTATTCAAATGGGACGAAGAAGGACGAGCAGCACAGCATCGCTTCCTCGAGTCTCTGTAGCTGCTGCCGCCCGCAGGTTCGGCGCAGCTCACGATGTTCCCCGAGCAATAACGTATCTCGCAACCGCATAAATCACCCAGCAAGAGGGCCGAGAAAATCGGCTCTCTTGTTTTTTACCGCCAAACCGTCAGCCCACGACAGTTAAACAACGCTCAAGCACAGCAAAGTCAGATATTCTGTTGGATGTGAGGTCTGATTTGACCCTTCTAATACACCCATGTCGGATAATCTGCATGTATCGAGAAGCTCGACCACAGTAAAGTCAGATAATCTGTCGATAGTTAACATATTTTTTGACATTGGTGTGTTATTTCCCTTTAAATCTGCAGAATATCAGCCATAGGTGTGCTTTCAGGGACAAAAATTACAGATTATCCGACTTAGGTGTGTTGCGAAAATTCTAAACAGACATATGTCTAAATTGATACAGCGTTTTACCAGCTAGTTTTTAAATTTCCCGTAAAGCCACTTTTCCTTAACGTGCAAGCGCTGTCTTTCGCCAAAAAAAGAGGCGTCTACGTGAGTAGACGCCTCGAAACTTGCACGTAATAGCATGCTTTCCGCACTTCCACAGCGTTTCCGCACTTGCGGCGCGCGGCGCGGGAGCACCAGTTACTTCTTCTGGACGTACTTCAAGCAGTCAAGGGTGACAGCGGTCAGAATAATGACGCCCGAGAAGACAAACTGAAGGTTGGTGTCGATACCAAGAATGGTCAGTGCGTAAGTCAGTGCAGTGAAGATAAGAACACCCACGGTAACACCGGAGATCTTACCAATACCACCAGTAAACGAGACGCCACCAACAACGCAGGCTGCGATTGCGTCCATATCCCAACCCTGTCCATAAGCTGCGGAACCAGAGCCAACCATGCGCATGGCCTCAAGCCAAGAGCCAAATCCATACAGAATACCAGCCATGACAAAAGCGCCAACCATGACCCTAAAGACTGAAATACCAGAAACAGCTGCTGCCTCAGGGTTTCCGCCTACAGCGTAGAGGTTCTTACCAAAGGTGGTCTTGTTCCAGATGAACCAAACGATAGCAATAGCCGCGATTGCCCACAAAATGATGGATGGGAATTTGCCGATTCGTGGAATAACCATATCTGGAATAGATGGCTCGATAGCGCCAAATGAAACACCCTTTGTTGCATAGGTAACAATACCAAAGATAATCAGCATGTTAGCCATGGTGGAGATGAATGGATGCATCTTAAACTTAGCGGTAAAGAAGCCAGCGATGCTGGTAAAGAAGGTACTCAAAACAATACAGGTAACCAAAGCCATAATAATTCTGACAGGAATTGGAATACCGGTAAAGTCAAAAGTGATTCCAAAAACCTGACCAGTATTAATACCTTGGTGCATGATGATGGTTGAAGCAGTCATGCCCATACCAACCATACGACCAATAGAGAGGTCGGTACCGGTAAGCAAAATCAAACCAGCTACACCAAGGGCCAAGAACATTCGAGGAGATGCCTGCTGAAGAATGTTAATGACGTTTGAGTAAGTCAAAAGCTGAGTGCCTTTAACTGCTGGGGTAATGATACAAAGGGCAATAAATACCATGAGAATAACAATGTACAGACCGTTCTGAAGCAAAAATGAACGGGTGTTAAAAGTGTACTTGTAGTTCTCCCACTTCTGGGCCTGTGACTCAAGTGGAGTGAACTTAGACATCCTGAGAAGGTCGATGAGGTGATACTCATGACTAAACGCATTATGAGCACGGTCTTTGATGCGCTGAAGATCTTTCTGATAGTTGACCTTTGCATCAAACTGACGGTTCTTATAGACGTACTTCTCGTCTTTGATTTCATGAGCGTCAGAAGTCTTACTGACGGCCTCTTCATGCTCCTTCTTAAGGCGCGCAAGAGCAGCGGCGTAGTTCTGCTTAGCCTGCTCCTTCTCAAGAGCACAGCTAGCCTTTACAGGCTCCAGGTACTCGTTCTTGTAGTGCTCCTTAAGATAAGCCTCGGCCTCTGCAATAAGCTTGGAGACCTGAGCGCTGTTCTCGGACTCAACCTTCTTGGCAAGCTCAAGCTCAGCCTTGTAGCCCTCGATAAGCGTGTTGCGCTCTTCGGCGGAGATAGACTTATCGCGCTTTGTTGACTCAATAGCACTTAGTGTTGAAATTACCTTGTTGGTACCATTTGCACGAAGCTCATCAATCTGAGCCTGAATGGAACCAATCTTCTGATCAATAGGCTTTAGCAGCTCTTTTTCCTGCTCGGCCGTCAGAACAGATCCACCTGTTTTTGGCATTTATATCATCCTCTCCTACAGGTACTTTGCGCTGAGGCGCAGGAGTTCTTCTTGATTTGTCTCGTTGGTATTTACAATGCCCGAGAGTCTACCGTTGGACATAACGCCAATTCGGTTAGTAATTCCCAGAATCTCTGGCATCTCCGAAGAGACTACGATAATAGTGGTACCGCTCTTAGCCATATCAATAATGAGCTGGTAGATCTCATATTTAGCACCAACATCAATACCACGAGTAGGCTCGTCCATCAGGAAAACCTGTGGATAGCGCTCGAGCCATTTACCAAAAATGACCTTCTGCTGGTTGCCGCCAGAAAGACTTGAAATCAAGTCTGATGGACCCTGAGCCTTGGTGTTCATAACCTTGAGCTCGTTGACGGTAGCCTTAGTCATCTTAGGATCAGAAAGAATTGGACCAGCCTTGTACTGGTTCAAGTTTGCAATGGTTGTGTTAAACGTCAGGTCACCCTTAAGGAACAGGCCGTTTGCCTTGCGCTCCTCGGTAATCATGGCAAAACCGTGATCCATTGCCTCTGCAGCTGTCGAGAAGTTCATAAGGTGCTCGTTAACGTAGACACGACCGGCAGCTCTGGTTCTTACACCAAAGATTGTTTCCAGAAGCTCAGTTCTACCAGCGCCGACAAGACCATACAGGCCAAAAATCTCACCCTTCTTTACATCAAAGGTGACGTCTTGAAGGTATGGCTCATATTTAGTTGAAAGGTGCTGAATAGAAAGATATGTCTTACCAGGTGTATTAGTAACATCTGGGAAGCGATTCTCAAGTGAGCGGCCGACCATTGCCGAGATAAGCTCATTCATGTTGGTCTCATTTGAGCGCTTGGTCATAACAAGCTTACCGTCACGAAGAACTGAAATGTCGTCGCAAATCTCAAAGATCTCATCCATCTTGTGAGAGATGTAGACCAAAGAAATTCCCTGCTCTTTGAGCATGTGAATCATCTCAAAGAGTTTCTCGACCTCTTGGGTCATAAGTGAAGAAGTAGGCTCATCAAGAACAATAATCTTAGCGTTATAAGAAATTGCCTTTGCAATCTCGCACATCTGACGCTGAGATACTGACATGTTCTTCATAGGCTGTGTCAGATCTACAGTCATACCCAGACGTCTGAAGAGCTCGTTTGCTTCTTTTTTCATGCGTCCCTCGTCGACAACACCCATTGCATTAACGGGATAGCGACCAAGGAACAAGTTATCTACAACATTTCTATCAAGGCACTGGTTAAGCTCCTGGTGAACCATTGCAACGCCATTCTCAAGTGCGTCTTTTGGTCCGGAGAAATTAACCTCTTTGCCGTCAAGAAATATCTTGCCTTCATCTTTTTGATACGTACCAAACAGGCACTTCATCATGGTAGATTTGCCTGCGCCGTTCTCTCCCATAAGACCCATAACGGTTCCACGGCGTACGTTCATTGAAATATGATCCAGAACACGGTTACGTCCAAAGGACTTGCTCATTCCATCAATAGTTAGAACGATATCGTTTTCTGTATCTGCCATGTAATCACCCCTTATCTCGCTAAGTTATTGCGCTTATTCGCGAGAACACCGGAGGAGAGCAGGTGTCTCCCCTCCGGTATTGTTTCGTGCTATCGACTACTTAATTACTTAAGCAGCTGGGTATAGGAAGAACCGTTGTCGGTCTTAACCATGTTGAATGCAAATGCATCGTACTCGTCAGGGTTGCCAAGACGGTTGGTAATGTTGGACTCAGTCTGGCCATCGCCTGCGATGAACTCAACGTTGAGGTTGAGCAGTGGAGCATACTTCTTGAGCAGTGGAACATAGGTTGAACCAAGGAAGTTGTCGCCAGAGTTGTAGGTGTTGAGCCAAACCTTCTTCTCTGGGTGCTTGTCTGCGCTCAGCTGCTTGGAAGCCTCTGGATAGGTAGTGGTTGCGTCAAGGTTGTCCTTGTAGTTCTCAGCGGTAACTGCAAGGTTCAGAGCGTAGTAAGAACGCTGCTCTGCAACATACTTGTAGTCCTTGGAGTCAATCTTGTTGCCAGCGTCGTCTGCGGACTCAATGCCGGTGTTGATGTCAGCGCCGTCAAGAGCGTTGCGGAGCAGACGAAGAGTCAGGTAAGCCTGAACATCTGGGTGCTGGGAAATGGTGCCTGCATAGCCGTCAGCAATAGCTGCAACTGCGTCAGAGTTAGCGTCGTAACCAAAGGTTGGGACCTTCTGAGCCTTGGACCATGCGTTGAAGATGGACATACCCATACCGTCGTTGTTAGAAACAACAACATCAATCTGATCGCCGAAGGAAGAAGACCAAGCAGCAATTGCGTTACCAGCGGTTGCAGCATCCCATGTTGCACCAGCGGTGTTCTTCATCTCCTGAGAAGCAAGCTCACGGATGGTGTAGGACTTGCCGCCGACCTCAAGCTTGCCGTCCTGGACAACAGAAGCGGAGCCGTCAGTGTTGGTGCCTACTGGATCGGAAATAATCTTGCCGTCCTTCTCAATGCCAGTACCAAGTGCCTTACGGACACCACGAGTACGAGCGATAGAGTCGTTGTGACCAATGTCACCAATTGCAAGAACGTAACCAATGATGCCATCCTTGTTACGATCAAGCTCAGCTGCGTGAGCCTTGATGTAATCAAGAACCATCTGGCCCTGGAGCTCTGCACCCTGAACTGCATCAAAGCCGACGTAATAGGTGTCCTTGTTGAAGTTAAGGGTGTTGGTATCAAGCTCACCGGTTGAGCTGTTGGAAGGCTGACGGTTGAAGAAGACAACAGGCTTATCCTTGTTCTCTACCTTTGCACCTTTAGCGCCTTCCTCTTTTTTCTCGCTAGGTGCGCAAGCTGCAAGAACGCTAGATCCACCAACGCTAAGAACGCCTAGACCACAGAACTTTAGAAAACTGCGACGAGACACATCCATAGTAGTGACCTTTCTCATTTGTTATGCCTTTTGCATAACACTGACCTTAATGAGTACGTTAACAAATCTCGTCACAGCTCTTTGTGAGATGTCGCTCAACGGTTGTAGAAATACCGTAAGCGTTATGTTTTGTACCTTTTACGGTATCAATTTTGAATTTTTTGAGGATAAATAAAGAAAAAGCGGTCAAATGGCCAAATTATCGAGAAAATCGTCCGCTTCAAATCTGTGAATAAAAATCTGCCTAATGCGAAAAAAGCAGGACAGCTCTTCTTACAAAAAAGACCAGGCATTGCCTGGTCTTGAAAATTCTGGCTCCCCGAGCAGGATTTGAACCTGCGACACGCTGATTAACAGTCAGCTGCGCTACCGCTGCGCCATCGGGGAATATGTGTGCTTCTCAGCGGTGTTTAAGTATAGAGAGACATTCCAAACCATGCAAGCATTTTTTAGAAAAAATTTAGTCAAATTCTTCTTGCACAATCTCTTGCATACCTAAACCAAGAAGCTACTCCTCCATATAGTCCTTAAGACGGCCGGACCTAGAAGGATGACGAAGCTTTGCCAAGGTCTTGGACTCAATCTGGCGAATACGCTCGCGCGTAACTCCAAACTCCTTGCCTACCTCTTCAAGGGTGCGAGGGTGGCCATCCTCAAGACCAAAGCGGAACTTAATAACCTTACGCTCACGGTCAGCAAGGCCGTCAAGAACCTGCTCAAGCTGCTCACGAAGCATTGAATCAGAAGCTGCATCTGGTGGAGCAACAGCTGAAGAATCCTCAATAAAGTCTCCAAGCTGCGAATCTTCTTCTTCACCAATAGGCGTCTCAAGAGAGACAGGCTCCTGGCTAATCTTCTGGATTTCGCGAACGCGATCAGGAGACATACCCATTTCTGCGCCAATCTCTTCTGGGGTAGGATCTCTACCAAGATCTTGCAGAAGCTGACGCTGAACACGGATCAGCTTGTTGATTGTCTCTACCATGTGGACAGGAATACGAATAGTACGTGCCTGGTCTGCAATAGCACGGGTAATTGCCTGACGAATCCACCAGGTAGCATATGTTGAGAACTTAAAGCCCTTGGTGTAATCGAACTTCTCGACAGCGCGAATAAGGCCCAGGTTACCTTCCTGGATAAGGTCAAGGAACAGCATACCGCGGCCAACATAGCGCTTTGCAATCGAGACAACAAGACGAAGGTTTGCAGAAATAAGCTGCTGCTTAGCATCAAGTCCTACAGACTCAATACGCATAAGGCGGCGCTGCTCTGCGCGGTTAAGCTCGATGAGGCCATCCTCAAAGTCCTCCAGCTTCTGA
Organism: Atopobium sp.; assembly: GCA_018380095.1. Lineage (GTDB taxonomy): Bacteria > Actinomycetota > Coriobacteriia > Coriobacteriales > Atopobiaceae > Lancefieldella. The sequence goes on along the minus strand of JAGZUI010000001.1, from coordinate 64,299 downwards.
GAAGCTGCAGTACCTGCCTCAATCTTCATAGCAAGGTGAACCTCTTCTGATGCAGTAAGCAGGTCAACCTTACCAATCTCTTTAAGATACATGCGGACAGGATCGCCGGTAAGCATAACCGTAGTGGTATCTGAGCGACGAGCACGAGCGCGAGAAGAACGTTTTGGCTTAGAGACTTTTGCCTTAGAAACAGAGCGGAGAGCCTCTTTGACCTCACGTGCCTCATTTACGGCATCAAAATCTTCATCATCTTCATCTTCAAAATCAGATGAGTCATCCATGTCATCATCGGATGAAAAATCATCCTCTACGGCGTCATCTTCAATGGCGAAAGAAACGGTTGCTTCAGATGCGGTAGTAATCTCTACACCTTTAACACGCAGCGAATCGTACAGATCAGAAAGCTCATCATCGTTAACGTCAACGTCACGAATGGCAACCTGAATATCGTCTTCGCTGATACTACCGTTAGACTTTGAAGAACTTACCAGATCATCAACAATTTTAGTAAGCTCATCTGAGAGTTTGACCTCGTCATTTGCCTTTTTTGCAGCCACAAATATCCTTTCGATAGATTAGCGCAAATCTTTATACCCAAAAGTTTCTCTACCTAATCAAACTACTCATTTTAATTTATAAAAAATCAGATGAGTAGCATCCCCATAAAATGAGTATTTTCTACTGCCCCGAAGTAAGCCTCTTGCCTAACTCAAGCGCTCGTGTCTGAAGCTCCTGTGCAGCAGCAAGTTGCTCTTCAGCAAGTGTTCCGCTTGAAGACTCCCCTGCATAAGAACTGGAGCGCAAATTGGATCGAATTTCTCGCAATTTACGCTGTACCGAGTAGTAGTCAACAGTGTCCACAATAAACTCAAGCGAGCGACGTGTATCGGAGTTGCCCTCAGATATCACACGACCCGAAGAAAGAATAGCTGCCGCATTTGGCTCAACAGCCGTAGCTGCGGCAACAACCTGCGCTGGCGTAGCGCCATCTGGAGTAGCAAGCATGGCCCATGCCATGGTTTGATGGCGAGCATCGGCCCAGACAAAGTCTGCAATACGGTCTTGATACTCTCGCACTAAAGACAAGTTTGTTGCCATAGCACTTAAGAGCTCAAGCTCTGAGTTAACCTGCCTGCGATCTTCTGCGGAGAGACCCTGCGAGCCTCGTGGCTCATACGTATCAGCAGAAACGCTATACGATGATGGATTATCATACGGAGACACCTCGTCATACGGTGGAACATCATCGTATGAAGGACCCTCGACATAAGTTGGAGTTTTAGCAGCTGAGTTGTATGAAGAGGTGTGGGCATTCTTCTGAGGCTGTTTGCGCGCCATCTTTGAAGTGCGCGAATCTGCAGCGTCGTCTTGAATAGGCGCGGCCTTAATTGCGCGCTTTGCTTCCTCGACATCAATATGAAGCAAATCGGACACACGAAGTGCATACTCGCTCAGCAGCACCGATGTCTTAAGCGGGGCCAACAGAGACGCTAAAGCCTCAAGCGCTTTGACTCGTCCACCGGGTACAGATAAGTCAAACTGAGCTGTTGTGGCATCAAAGACAAAGTCCATAAGCGGGCGAGCTGCATCTAAGATAGGACGTAGCTTATCTGCACCTGATTCGGCGAGAAACTCCATGGGGTCCTGGTTATTTGGCAAAACAACACAGAGAAACGCAGCGGTTGTTTTATCGATAAATTTAATGGCACGAGCAGCAGCGTGTTGACCTGCAGCATCACCGTCAAACATGCAAATGATTTTGCGTGCACGCTGGCGATCGATGAGTTTTACGTGCTCAGACGTAAATGCAGTACCTAGAGCTGCCACGGTGTTAGTAAAACCAGCCTCATGCATGGCAATAACGTCAGTGTAGCCCTCGCAGATAATGGCCTCAGACTGGGCAGCAATAGTCTCTTTTGCAACATCGTAGGCAAAGAGGTGTTTACCTTTATTAAAGACAGAAGTGTCCCTGGTATTAAGGTACTTAGGAGCGTTTTCTACCTTTTTAGTAATTCGACCGCCAAAAGCAATAGTTCTTCCCTGCTCATCATGAATAGGAAACATCACGCGATCATAGAACCAGTCGCTGATGCGACCGTTACGCTCAACAGCAAGGTTTGCAGCAATCATCTCTTGCGTGGTATAGCCACATTTACGCAGGTGCGCTACAAGCGCGCCTCTGCCAGGTGCATATCCTAGCTTCCAGCGCTTGCAGACAGCCGCTCCAAATCCGCGACCAGAGAGATATGCACGCGCCGCCTCAGGACCTTCTCCCCTTCCACGCATAAGCATGGAGTGGAAGTAATTCTCGGCCTCGGTAAGGCACTCAATTAAGCGATTCTTGCGGGGACCCTTAGAAACATGAGCCTCTTCTGTAAGGGTAATTCCGGCTTTATCGGCAAGATATCTGATAGCGTCAGGAAAATCTAGATTTTCTCGCTTCATGACATAACTAAAGACGTCTCCACCTTCGGAGCAAGCGCCAAAGCAGTGCCAGAGACCCGTAGAAGGATTTATCTTGAATGAAGGGCTTTTTTCTTGGTGGAAAGGACAGCATCCCCAATAGTCCTGACCTCGGGGTTTTAGCTCAACTGTCTCGGAAACAAGCGTGACAAAATCTGTGGCTTGTCTTACGCGCTCTTTATCTTCGTCAGTTATCATCTTCCACCTCCCCGCTTCCTAAGTTATATGAAGTCGTACCCAGATTCTGGGCTACCCAATCTATATTTCCACGAACGGCACACTTGAGCTCTTCAAGCGAATCAAATTTTTTAGATTCCCTCAGTCTCTTCACAAATACCGTCTGAACCTCAGAATCATATAAGTTACCGCTAAAACCTAGGAGGTTAGCTTCAAGTAAAGGTTCTGTTTGAGACTGAAATGACGGAGCTTTTCCCACATTAACCGCAGCGGGCCATGCTGTTGCACCGTGAACCACATAGCACGCATACACGCCATCTTGAGGAATGCAATCACGCAGGTCGAGCGAAACATTTGCAGTTGGAAAACCAAAACCAGTACCCTGGCCTCGACCGTGTTTGACTACACCACTCACAAAGTACCAGCGGCCCAACAGGCTAGCTGCTTCCTCAACTTTACCCTGCTCAAGCAAGTCCCTAATGCGAGTTGCAGAGATTTTCTGTCCACCTGAGCAAAAGAGCTCATGGGCGAGAACTTCAAAGCCGTGCTTATGCCCAAGCGAGGTGAGCAACGCGCTTCCTTCAGCTCCTTGTGCGCCCAGGCCAAAGTCAGAACCCACATGAACGGACACAGCCGAAACACTTGGAAGCAGCTTGTCCTCAACGTATTGCGTAGCGCTCAATGACGCAAACTCGCGGGTAAAGTGGTGCACCAAGATGCCATCCACTCCCCATGCGGCAAGTGCACGAAGTCTATCTTCTCCCGAGAGCAATCGCCGAGGAGATCCATCAAACAGCACCTCAACAGGGTCTGGCATAAACGTCACAGCAACAAGTGGTACATTGCGAGTTTCGGCGTCCTTTTTTGCGCTAGCGAGAAGCCCTTGGTGGCCCTCATGAAGTCCGTCAAAGACACCAAGCACGCACACGCAAGGTTGCTTGTAGCAATCAGAACGCAATGTATAGAAGTTGGCATCACCAAGCTCACGTGGAGCCGGCAACTCACTTCCATACAAAACGGATTGTGCTATGCGTTCTACCTTGTTCAACGTGCATCCTTACTTACACAAAATACCTTGAGAGAAGTTTGTCTGGCAGACAAGGCAGGAGCCCTGCCTTGTCCAAATTCCTACGAGAGCTTCATTCCACACAAGGCTGACCAGCGAGTTATGAGCAATCTCAGAGAGATCTTCCGGAATACCAAAACGTTTTCCAACCTCAACATACTTGTATTCTGCTGCAGTCAACCTGTGCACAGGGTATCCCAGAACCTCAGTTGGATTAAGGCGTTTAGCTTCAAGCACCTGAGCTGGGCTTTGTTCAAGCTCTTCTAATAAAGCGCAGCTACCGAGCGTGATTGGACCAGAGAACGTCCTTCTCAGTCCACTAATATGAGCCTCTGTTCCAAGAGACTGACCAAGGTCTCGAGCAATACTTCTAATGTAGGTGCCTTTTGAAACATCAAACGCAACCGTCCATACCAGTGATTCATCCGTAGTAGAAGGTTTGCGCACTGCCAAAAGAGTAGCGTCGTAAATAGAGACTCTACGAGCCGCAAGCTCTGGCGTCTTACCTTCACGAACAAGCTGATAGGCACGTTGGCCATCAACAGAGATTGCAGAAACTGCAGGTGGAAGCTGGTCTACCGTACCCACCAGCCTTCCGCATGCAGCACGAGCAAACTCTTCATCGCACAGATTTTCTGGGACAGCAGCAGTGGCTACGACCTGCCCGTCTGCATCATCGGTTGAGGTGCGGGTGCCAAACGAGATGTCGGCCACATACCCCTTTCGGTCCAGCGTCAGGAGGCCCAACAGCTTTGTAGCAAGTCCAATGCCCACTACCAACACGCCACTTGCATTAGGATCCAAAGTGCCTGCATGCCCCACGCGTTTCTCGCCAAATGCACGGCGAACACGAGAAACCACGTCATGGCTGGTCAGCCCAAGCGGTTTGTCAACAGCAATAAGTGCGTTAATTCCACTAGCTCCTCGCTTCACCTATGACTCCTTGTCAAGGGCGAGAAGATCGATGAGCAGAGGGACTATCTGGGTAAACACATCGTCAATGGTGCCTTCAGCGGTAAAGCCGGCAGCAGCAGTGTGTCCACCGCCACCCATTTGACGAGCTACGCCAGAAATATCTAGCTGAGATTTGGAACGCAGGTTGCCACGAACTTTTCCGCCATCAACCTCTTTGAGGAAGAGGGCAATTTCAGTTCCCTCAACACAGCGCACAACATCTACCAGGCCATCCATCTCTGCCAGAGGAACACCTGATGCAGAAAGATCTGCGGTAGTAACGTAGCTGTAGGCAACGCGACCCTCACCAAAGGTGCGAATACGACCCATAACCTTTGCGGCAAGATGAAGATAGGCCAAGCGATCACTCTGGTAGACATGAAGCGCAATCTGAGATGGAGAAGCACCTGCTTCCACCAGCAAACTTGCTACCTCAAAAGCCTCGCCGTCAGCGTTTTGGTACTGGAAACGACCAGTATCAGTTACCAGCGCACACATGAGACATTGCGCCTCAGATGGAATAAGCTCTGCACCTAAATGACAGGCAAACTCGGTGATAATGACGCCAGTTGCCGCCGCATCAGGACGCACGAGTCCTGCGTTCCAATACACGTTGTTATAAGGGTGATGGTCAAGAACTGCTACCGTCTTAGAGCGCTCCATCAGCGTTTCTGCATCAGCCAAACGACCTGCAGTAGAAAGATCTACGCAGATAAAAAGATCTGGAGTTCCCTCGTACTTATTTGCAGGGACAAAGCTCTCAGTACCATCAAGAAACTTGTAAATGCGCGGTACTTCCCCATCAGCATCTGCCAAAAGATTGGTGACAGTTTTGCTAGGCCATCTTCTCTGAATAATGGAAGAAAGTGCTAATCCAGAGCCAATCGCATCTCCATCAGGAGAAGTATGTGCGCAAACAACGATTGACGAGGCCTGCTCAATCAGAGCTATAACCTCGTCAAACTCTGGACGACTGACTTTTGTATTCAGTGACGTCACTTACTTACGCCTCCTCGTCAGAATTCTCTTCATCAGAAGCTAGAGGGTATCCAAACTCGTCTTTCTCAACACCAAGCGTTGGTGGAACAACCTCAAGGGCTTGAGCAATGCGCTCAGCCTCATCGGTGGTTGTATCAATTTTGAAATCAAGCTCAGGAGTTACACGCCAGTTCAGCGCATGTCCCAAAAGCGAGCGAATCCTACCCTTAGCACGCTTAAGAGCTGCAAGGACCTTATCGTAGCGATCAGGCTCACAGCTTACATAGGCACGCATAAAGGACTTATCAACCGAGACCTCGCAGCTTGTGACAGTCACAAGCTGGAGATCAGGGTCGGAAATTTCAAACAAAAGGATCCAGCTGAGCTTTTCTCGAGCAATCTCATTAGTACGACGAGAAAACTGATTCTGTTTCATGCTGTCCCTTCTTACTCGGTACGAGCCACCTGCTCAATGCGATAGCCCTCGAGCTGGTCGCCAGGCTTGATGTCCTGGAAGTTCTCAAGGCCAATACCGCATTCGTAGCCGGATTTAACGCTCTTAACGTCGTCTTTGAAGCGCCTGAGCGATGCAATCTTTCCATCGTAGACAACAAAGCCGTCACGGATGAGGCGGATGTTATCGTCGCGGGAAATCTCACCCTCAGAGATCATACAACCAGCGGCAATACCAACCTTTGGTACCTTGAAGGTATCGCGAACTTCAGCAACGCCGGTCTGGACTTCCTGCTCAGTTGGCTTAAGCATACCAATACGAGCAGCATCAATCTCTTCGATTGCCTTGTAGATGACGCTATAGGTTCTAATCTCAACGCCTACGCGCTCTGCAGCAAGCTTGGCCTTTGCATCTGGACGGACACCAAAGCCAATGATGATTGCGTTGGATGCATCGGCGAGAACAACGTCGGTCTCGGTAATTCCACCAACAGCAGAGTGGATGGTGCTAATACGAACCTCGGACTGGTCCATCTTGTCCAGGGAGTCCTGGAGAGCCTCGATGGAACCCTGAACATCAGCCTTGATGATGAGGTTGAGTTCCTTGACATCACGGTCAGCCATGGTGTCAAAGAGGTTCTCGAGGGTAACGTGCTTAACGCGATTCTGCTCTTCAATACGAGCCTTAAGAGCGCGCTGGTCAGCAAGCTCACGAGCGTCGCGCTCCTCCTGGAAGACGCGGAATTCATCGCCTGCGCCAGGAACGGTCTGCAGACCAAGAATCTCAACTGCGTCAGAAGGACCTGCGGTAGTGACTGCATTGCCCTTTGGATCAAGCATTGCACGGACGCGACCAAAGGCCATACCAGCAACAAGAGCATCGCCGATGTGGAGCGTACCGCGGGTAACCAAAACAGTAGCAACAGAGCCACGACCACGGTCAAGCTTAGCCTCAAGAACGTTACCAGAAGCAAAGGTGTCTGGGTTTGCCTTCAGCTCAAGGACATCTGCCTGCAAAAGAATGGTCTCGAGAAGATCGTCGATGCCCAAATTCTGCTTAGCGGAGATGTCAACAAACATGTTCTGTCCGCCCCACTCCTCAGGAATAACACCATACTCGGTGAGCTCCTGACGAACGCGGGTAGGATCTGCGCCTGGCTTATCAATCTTGTTGACTGCAACAACAATTGGAACACCAGCAGCCTTTGCGTGGTTGATAGACTCAATGGTCTGAGGCATAACACCGTCGTCTGCAGCAACAATCAAGATGACAATATCGGTGACCTTTGCACCACGAGCACGCATAGCGGTAAAGGTCTCGTGACCTGGGGTATCGATGAAGGTAATCTCGCGGCCGTTAATGGTGACCTGAGATGCACCGATTGCCTGTGTAATGCCGCCGGCCTCGCCAGCTGCAACGCCGGTGTGACGAATTGCGTCCAGAAGCGATGTCTTACCGTGGTCAACGTGACCCATGACGGTAACTACTGGAGGACGTGGCTTCAAGTCCTTAGGATCATCGTAGAAGGTGAAGGAATTCTCCTCTTCCTTGGACATGATCTTAATCTGACGACCAAGGTCATCAGCAACAATCTCAATAAGCTCATCGGACATGGTCTCGGTAAGCGTCAGAGGGTTGCCAAGCAGGAACAGGCGCTTAATGATGTCATTTGCAGGAACGCCAAGAAGCTCAGCAAGTTCAGAGACAGTAGAGCCCTGAGGAACCTTTACAGTATCAAGCTGGGAAATATCCTGGTCATTTGCAAGTGCTTCCTCAATACGCTGCTCCATAGCAGCCTCTGCAGCCTGCTTCTGACGACGCTCTTTGCGCTTTTTACGGCGGCCAGTGGACTCACGGCTTGCCTCTTCAATAGCAACGCGAGCCTCATCCAAAACGCGGCTTCTGTTGTAAGCCTCAGCCTCACGGGCCATACGGCTATAACGGTCTTCTCCGTCATCTCCGCCGCGACGATTCTTCTTGCGCTTACCATTTGGACGCTCGTCAGACATGGAGGCGTCATCGCGCTCATTCTTGAAGTTATGACGAGAAGGAGCACCACTTGCCTCGCTTGCATTAGCGCGAGCGTGATTTCTTGGTCCCTTCTCGGCCTTCTTCTGAGCAGCAGACTCTGCAGCCTGCTGTTTCAAAACCTCTTCCTGCTGAGCAATCTGATCAAGCAGGTTATTGAAAGAAGGAGCAGCCTTAGGAGCGGTGTCCTTTACGCGATTACGCTCAGCCTCTTCGGCCTCAAGACGCTTCTTCTCTTCCTCAGCGCGGCGGCGCTCCTCTTCTTTCTTACGAGCAGCCTCTTCCTTTGCGCGCTTCTTCTCTTCTTCAGCACGCTCAGCCTCACGCCTTGCCTCTGCAGCAAGTCGCTCAGCCTCTGCTGCCTCTGCAGCAGCCTTTGCCTCTTTGGCAGCAGCCTCTTCCTCAGCAGCCTTCTGAGCTGCAATTTCAGCGGCACGAGCCTCCATAATAGGCTGGAGTTTCTTACGAACAATAGAGATATATGCATCTTCAAGCGTAGAAGAAGCAGACTTTGCAGGAATCTTCATGTCCGCAAGGTGCTCGAGCAATTCTTTGCTCTGCATACCATATTCTTTGGCAAGGTCATGTACACGCATTTTTGCCATATATGAAAACCTTCCGGTTGACGGGATAGTTACAGGTAGTTGCCTAGATCAGTGAGTCTGGATCGGAAGAAATCTCTGCATTCTCCATGTCATCATGAATGCCACAGAAATCAGAACCAGGTCTTGCCATATTGCGGCAAGGAGTTCCGTTAGGGCTCACATACTTGCAACGATGAGCAATCTCTTCCTCGTCAACAGTCTCTTCAACAACCTCAGGAAGGTTGTTCAAAATGCTTGCAGCAAGGGACTCGTTCTTGATGTCAATGTGAAGGCCAGTCAGACGAGCGGCAAGGCGAGCGTTCTGGCCCTCTTTACCAATAGCCAAAGACAGCTGGTCATCAGGGACAATAACGGTTGCGTGTCCCGTAGCGCCATCGACAATAACGCGAGAAACACGTGCAGGTGAAAGCGCAGATGCAACGCAACGAGCAGCATCGTCAAACCAAGGCACAACGTCAACGCGCTCTCCACGGAGCTCAGAGACTACGGTGCGAACACGGCTGCCCTTAGGACCAACACAAGCACCAACTGGATCAAGGCGCTCATCAACGGAAGAGACAGCAATCTTAGAACGGACGCCAGCCTCGCGAGCAATGGAGCGAATGCTTACAACACCGTCATAAACTTCTGGAACCTCAAGCTCAAAGAGGCGACGGATAAGATCTGGATGAGTACGAGAAACAACAATTGGTGGACGCTGACGCTCACCACGAACTGCTGGCTGAGTTGCATTAGGATCGCGGACGTCAACGATAATTGCTTTAATGCGCTGGTTGTGAAGGTAGCGCTCGCCTGCTGGACGCTCATCGCGCTCATCAGGGAAACGACGCTGGTCAAAGTGTGGAAGCTCTGCCTCAACGCCCTCACGAATCTTAATGATGGTGAAATCAGGAGTGGACTGAAGAACAGTACCAGTGATGATGTCACCAATACGACCGCGGAACTCATCATAAATCTGTGCACGAGCAGCGTTGCGTACAAGCGTCTTGATCTCTGCCTTAGCGTGCTGAGCGGCAATACGGCTGGTATCTGGAGGAGTTACGTCTACCTCATCAAACTCTGTGTACTCACCAGTCTCCTCATCTGGCTCACCCTTAGGAACAAGCTCATAGACGTAAACACGGCCAGTTGCCCTATCAATGGTGACGCGAGCGCCAAAATCAAGGTGGAGGACGTCAGCATAGCTTTTTGCCAGAGACTGCTCCAAACGATCCAGCAGATACAACTCATCGATGTGCTTCTCCTGGCAAAGCAACATCAAAGCTTCCATCATTTCAGATGCCATGAATAATCCTCTCTATCTACTTCTTGGCTGAGGCCGAGAAATCAAAAACTGGTTTAATAACGCACTTCTTTAACTCAGACAAATCAACAGTACAGACCTCGTCTTCAGTCTGGATTGAGATAGTTGTACCCTCAATGCCCAAAAGTTTGCCGGTAAATTTACGGCGTCCCTCTGTGGCGGTAGTCTGAAGCTGAATCTCTTCCCCTGCAAAGCGCTCAAAGTCTTTTGCACGGCGAAGTGGACGAGCCATTCCTGGAGAAGAAACCTCCAAGGTAAATGATGCTGGGAATGGATCAAGCTCATCGATGGTATCTGAGATCCATGATGTTTCTTGAGCAACCTCATCAAGAGAAATGGTCTCTGTTGTCTCATCATCATGGTCAATTCTTACTCTGACCACAGGATTCTTTGAAGAACCAACAATCTCAACATCAACAATATCAATGTGGTGATTGAGTGCAGCCTGCTCTAGTGCGGACAAGATTTTCTTTGTTGCACCTTCGTTTTGCATTTGACCTCCTCATCTACATACAGAAAGGAAGCGGGGTTAAAACTCAACCCCACTTCCAACTAATAACAACTACGTTTAGAGATATCTTACGAGATAAAGGGCTTCTCGTCAAGTGTTTTTGCTGTTAGGCAACGATATTCACAAGTCGTCCCTTAACTACAATAACTTTTCTAATCTCTTTGCCCTCAAGCTGATCGGCAATAGCCTCAGTTGCGACCGCAGTGAGTTCTTCCTCAGAAGCATCGGCAGAAACCTCAATACGAGCGCGGACCTTACCCTTGAGCTGAACAGCAATCTCTACGGTATTGCTCTTTGCCTGTTCAGGATCAAACTCTGGCCATGGCTGATGATAGACAGGAATGTCTTTGCCCAGAGCCTCATGGCTGAGCTCCTCTGCCCAGTGAGGAATGATTGGAGCCAGCATAGCTACAACGTCATTTACAACCTTGTAGCAAAGTGCTGCATCTCTGGACTCTGCAGGAACCTCGTTGATATAGGCACTTGCTGCGTTAACCAGCTCCATGACTGCAGAAATAGCAGTGTTGAACTGACCCTTATCAAACTCAGAGGTACAGCGGATTCCCATAGCATTGAGAACACGGTTGAGCTCAAGTGACTGAGGGTCCAAGGTGGTGTGGTCGAGTACGGCAGAAGCATCAGCAGTACGAGAGAGCTCCCATACCACACGCCATGCGCGCTTGATAAAGCGGTTTGCACCTGCAACGACCTTCTCGTCCCAGTCAAAATCCTTCTCTGGTGGAGCAACAAAGAGAATAGCAAGACGCATAGTATCTGCACCATAAGGCTCAATGACAGAGCTTGGAGGTACCACGTTGCCCTTTGACTTTGACATGGTGTCGCCGTGCTCATCCTTGACCATGCCCTGAGTCATCAGGTTCTTAAATGGTTCGTCGATGTCAATCATGCCCAGGTCACGGAGGACCTTAGTAAAGAAGCGAGAATACAGAAGGTGCAGAATTGCGTGCTCGATGCCGCCAATGTAGTTATCTACCGGCATCCAGCGGTCCACTGACTCTTTGGAGAATGGCAGCTCGGTATTGTGTGGATCGCAGTAGCGCAGATAGTACCAGCTGGAACAGGTAAAGGTGTCCATGGTGTCAGTGATGCGCTTTGCAGGCTTTCCGCACTGAGGACAGGTGGTCTCTACAAACTCCTTGCACTCAGCAAGCGTGTCTCCTGCTGCCAGATCAAGATTATCTGGAAGCATGACAGGAAGCTGATCATAAGGGACAGGAACGTCACCGCAGCAATCGCAGTGAATCATAGGAATTGGATTGCCCCAATAACGCTGCCTGGAGATGAGCCAGTCACGAAGGCGGAACTGAACAGTTCTACGTCCAACGTTGTGCTCAGTCAGATAGGCAACAACGGCCTCTTCTGCCTCGGAATGCTTACCACCACGAAGTCCAGTGAAAGGACCAGACTGGACAAGAATGCCAACGGTATCCATTGGTCCATCCCAGTCAACAGAGGTTACCTTGTACTCGGAAACTCCTTTGAGCTCCTCGTAAATATCAGTTCCCTCTTCGCAAATGATAGGCACAATAGGCAGGTCATACTTCTTAGCAAAGTCAAAGTCGCGCTTATCGCCTGATGGAACACCCATAACGGCGCCGGTGCCATAGTCAAGAAGGACGTAGTCAGCAACCCAAATTGGTACGGTCTGTCCGGTGACAGGGTTAATTGCGTAACGACCAGTGAATACACCGTGTTTCTCGCGGTCTGTGCCCTGACGATCAATGGAAGAAACCTTTACGGCCTCCTCGTGGAGGGCGTCAAAGGCGGCCTTGTACTCTGAACCCTCTACCAGCTCAGCAGCAAGCTTAGACTCTGGTGGGAGCAGCATGAAGGTGCAGCCATAGATGGTGTCTGCTCGAGTGGTAAAGACAGTCATCTTGGTATCGGTTGGCGTGACACCATCGGTATCTGCTAGGGTGAAGTCAATTTCTGCACCCTCGGAGCGACCAATCCAGTTTGCCTGCATAGCACGAACACGCTCTGGCCAGCCCTTAAGCTGGTCAAGGTCATCAAGGAGCTCCTGAGCGTAATCAGTGATGCGCAGGTACCACTGAGAGAGCTCGCGTTTCTCTGGAACCGCGCCACAGCGCCAGCACTTACCGTTAACTACCTGCTCATTTGCAAGAACAGTTTTGTCGTTAGGACACCAGTTAACAGGGCTTGTTGCGCGATATACCAGACCCTTCTCAAGCATCTTGAGGAAGATCCACTGGCCCCATTTGTAGTACTCAGGGTCACATGTGTTAAACATGCGGTCTTTGTCGTAGGCAAAGCCCATGCGGAACATGGTCTTTACAGCCTGGTCAATATTTTTATGAGTCCACACAGAAGGCTGAGTGTTGTGCTTAATAGCAGCGTTTTCTGCAGGAAGACCAAAAGCATCAAAGCCCATTGGATGCAAAACGTCAAAGCCACGCATACGAGCCTGACGAGCCATAGCATCGCCAATGGTGTAGTTACGAGCGTGACCCATATGAAGATCGCCCGAAGGATAAGGGAACATCTCTAGAACGTATTTTTTAGGCCTTGAGCTGTCTTCTTCTGTCTTGTAAAGATTCTGCTCTTCCCAGACACGCTGCCACTTAGTTTCAATAGCCTCTGCATCGTAGGCAGGAAAATCACCTGTATCGGATACGTTCTGTACTTCCTCGTTTTCCACGAGTTCCCCTTTCTTATAGCGATGCGTCACCAAGCAAAATACTTGGTGACGCTCGTAGTCCATAAATCCTGTGAGTTATGAACGGAAATTGTAGCTGACCTGCTGGTTTGAATCTTTCAGCAAGACATCGTGTGCGCCACCCTCAACAATTGAAGTTGAAGAGACAAGTGTAATCTTTGCCTTATCACGAAGTTCTGGAATATCAAGAGCACCGCAGTTGCACATGGTGGACTTGACCTTCAGAAGTGATGCCTCAACGCCATCCTTCAAAGGACCCGCGTATGGAACGTAAGAATCAACGCCCTCAACAAAGGAAAGACCGCGCTTGTTGCCGCCAAGGTCGTAACGTTGCCAGTTGCGAGCACGTGCAGAACCCTCACCCCAGTACTCCTTCATGTAAGAGCCGTTAACAATAACGCGGTCAGAAGGACTCTCATCAAAGCGAGCAAAGTAACGACCAAGCATCATGAAGTCAGAACCCATAGCAAGGGCCAAAGTCATGTGATAGTCGTAGACAATTCCACCGTCAGAGCAGATTGGAATATAGATGCCAGTCTCCTCAAAGTACTCATCACGAGCGCGAGCAACATCAATGACAGAGGTTGCCTGACCACGACCAATGCCCTTCTGCTCACGAGTGATGCAGATAGAACCGCCGCCGATACCAATCTTGATAAAGTCAGCGCCAGCCTCTGCCAAGAAGCGGAAGCCCTCAGCATCTACAACGTTACCTGCGCCAATCTTGACGGAATCACTGTAAGTTGCACGAACCCACTCAAGTGTGCGCTTCTGCCACTCGGAATAACCCTCAGAAGAGTCAATGCACAAAACATCAGCGCCTGCATCAACAAGCAGAGGAACACGAGTCTCATAGTCACGAGTATTAATACCAGCGCCAACCATGTAGCGCTTAGAGTCATCAAGAAGCTCATCTGGGGCAGACTTGTGGGAATCATAATCCTTGCGGAATACAAGGCTGACCAGATGGCCGTTCTTATCGACAATAGGAAGGGTGTTGAGCTTATTGTCCCAGATAAGGTCATTTGCCTCTTTAAGGGTGGTATCCTCAGCTGCGGTAATAAGCTTATCAGCTGGGGTCATAAACTCTGATACCAGCTTAGAGCGATCATCGCGAGAAGGACGATAATCACGAGAGGTAACAATACCTACGAGCTTACCGCGAGAAGTGCCGTCATCTGTGACAGGCATGGTGGAGTGACCAGTCTTCTCTTTAAGATCAAGCACGTCACCAAGGGTCATCTCTGGAGTAAGGGTGGAGTCAGAAACAACAAAGCCTGCCTTGTAGCTCTTAACCTCACGAACCATCTGAGCCTCATCCTCAGCGGACTGAGAACCATAAATAAAGGCAATGCCGCCCTGCTGGGCTAAGGCAATTGCCAGACGAGGGCCAGAAACTGACTGCATTACTGCAGATACCATAGGAATGTTGAGCTCAATTGCGCTTTTCTCGCCACGCTTAAACTTAACCAGAGGAGTCTTCAAAGAAACATTTGCAGGGATGTTCTCAGCTGATGAATAGCCAGGAACCAAAAGATACTCAGAAAATGTATGCGATTCGCCTTCGAAGAACTTTGCCATTGTTTTTGGCTCCCTCCTGACCTACCGGTCATGCTCAACGTGTTTTGGCATTGTACCACCAGTGGAGCTAATTATTTAATTTGAACTCCCACTTGAAGCAATAACATCCTCAAAGTTAACAGCAATGTCATGTTTAGTAGGAACCCACTCAACCTTTTTGAACAAAGCCGCAACGGTAATAGGGATATACGTCATCATAAAAATAGGGAACGTAAAGAGATTGGTAAAAATACGCCACTTCTTCTTTACGTGGAAATGCTTGTACTCCGAGATAGTGGTAATAAGCGCCAAAATAAAGAAGACCGCATACATCGAGAAAACCGTCATGACCAAAGATCCCACGCTCATAGCAATCTCTGCATCAGTAGCAACAAAGCCGTGGCTCAAATAACCAACCAGCAGGTAGGTGCCATTAATAAAGGCTGAAAGCAGCGTCAAAATCATACCTGGAGCAATGGTCATCAGCATATCGTATGAGGCAAATTGACCCTTAAAAATACCCTTAATTAAATCAAAGCCATACGAGAAGAACACCTGGTAGAAGCCTTTTGTCCAACGCATGCGCTGTGTCCATGACGCCTTGAAAGTTAAAGGTTGCTCATCAAAGAACTCTGCAGGCGCATAACCGATTTGGATGTTATGAGCGCTGCAGAAGGTAGAGAACTGAATATCCTCGGTGAGGGTATGGAAATCCCATCCATGCATACCTTTAATAATGCGAGAAGAAACCATCCAGCCGGAACCAGAAACAGCGCAGCTAGTGCCCATCATCATACGGGCGTTATTCAAGAACTTTGCCTCACGCATAAACCAGGTAGCATAGGCAGAACTTACCCAGCTAGAATCAAAATTCTTTGAGTTTCTGTAACTGGTGCAGACAAGATATCCTGCATCAAAAGCCTGATTCATAATCTTCAAGTAGCTCGGAGAAACCAGGTTATCGGCGTCCATAATAATGAAAGCCTCATATTTGTCACCGTACTCATTAAGAATACGGTCAAAACCGTAATCCATAACCCAGCTCTTACCTTTACGAGCAAGGTCATTTCTCTCCCAAGTAATTGCTCCAGCTTTTCTTGCCTCTTCAGCTGTTTTATCAGTACAAGCATCTGCAACAACAAAGACATCCATCAGCTCTCGAGGATAATCCTGAGAAAGAATAGACCGGACAAGATTGCCAATAACTGGCTCTTCGTTGTGGGCAGCAATAAAGAAAGCATAGCGGTGCTGCTTTTTTGCCTTTGGAAGCTTTACCTCACCCTTAACTAAGACGCGAAGGATATACACAATCTGATAGAAGTATGCGAGTGTAAAGAAAAGCCAGATAATAAAGTTAAAAACAACGATTGGAGTGATACCGAGTCTGTTAAATTGCAATGGCATACAACATCCCTAAGCTCATATCAACAGCCAAAACTCAAGCTGCACCTACAACAAAATGTAAATCTCACTAATGTATTAGTTTAGCCGAAATAGACCTGAACGTGAAATTAAGCTTTAAACAATTGAGGACAAATCTCATCTCCTACAGAAGTCCTTCCCATAGACATAGTGCTCTGAGAAATAAGTGCTTCTTGTAGGTCTTCTGGCAACGTATCCGCCACCACGATATTCTCGCCCGTAAAAGGATGCTCAAACTGAACATGCCAAGAGTGTAAGAACTGCCTGTTAAGTCCAAGGTTAAGGCTTGTATCTTTTTTGCCATAAAGCTGATCGCCGACAACAGGATGACCAATGTGGCGCATGTGAACTCTAATTTGATGTGTACGACCTGTATAGAGATGGCACTCAAGAAGCGAGTAACCCTCGCCTTTTCTGCCCGCTTCAAAGCGCTCAAGCGTTCTAAAGGTGGTAATGGCCTCTCGTGCGCCAGGCGCGTCTGATACGGTCATTTTGAGACGGTCTCGCGTTGAGCGAGCAATGCCCGTTTCAATGGTGCCGGAATCGTGAGCAACATAGCCTTGAACCAGCACAATGTAGCGTCGGTCAAGCACGCGCAGCCTAATGAGGTCTTGAAGAGCCTTTTGCGCCTCGTCTGACTTTGCTGCCAGCATAAGACCAGACGTATCCATATCAAGACGATGCACAATACCAGGACGTTCTTCTCCCTGAAGCATTCCTAAGTGCTCGTAGCCACAGTGTGCTACCAGCGCATTTGCCAGGGTGTCATCAACATGGCCAGGAGATGGATGACATACTAGGCCAATCTGCTTGGAGAGCACTATGAGGTACTGGTCCTCAAAGCGAATATCAAGGGGAATATCTGGGTTTGGACGTAAAAGTCCCGTTTGAGGCTCTGCGTCTGGAAGTGATACCAGAAGCCTATCGCCCAACATAAGTTTTTCTGACTTAGACGTAGCCAGCGTAGCGTTGATGGTTACTCTTCCCTCTTCTACCAGCTTGACGCAGGCACTTCTTGAAGGGAGTGTATCTTGGGCAGAAAGGAACGCATCTAATCTGACGCCGTCCCCTTCTGGTCCAACTAGTATGTCAACAATACGCTCATTCATTGCCACTGCCCTGCTGCTTTTTGTCCCAAATCATCCAGTACACAAAAGCAATAAGGATGCCGCACGTTACAAAGATATCTGCCACATTAAAGACAGCAAAATTAACAAACGTTGTAGCAAAGAAATCAGTAACCTGACCATACAAAACACGGTCAATAGCGTTACCAATTCCGCCGCCCGCAACGCCTCCCAAAAGCGCAATAAGCGGCAATGGGAGGTTCTTCTCGCGAACTACAAAGCCCACAAGAGCGGCAATAACCACGGCAGTAAGAGCTACAAAAAAGAGGGCATTTCCAGAGCCCACAGAAAACGCTGCACCGGTGTTACTTACGTGGAAGAGCTCCATAACACCTGGGATAAAAGGTACTGCGGTTCCCTCTGGAATTGAAGTTCGTACCCAGAGCTTGGTTACCTGGTCAAGCACACAGGCAACAGCGCCCGCCCCGCAGAGAACTGCAAGGCGGGTCACTAGTGTGTGAGTTGTATGTTGCTGCTGGTCAGTGTTCATTTACGCAACAACGTCGTGGCAGCGGTGGCAAAGGTGATCCTCACCAAGCTCGCGATAGTTCCAGCAACGGTCGCAGCGCTCGCCGTTTGCAGGATAGACGCTTACGCTCAGCTCAGAACCTTCGGAGACGGTAACCTCAGAGCAGACAAATGCCTCAGCAAAGTCAAGGCCAGCATGAGAAATGGATGCAGCCTGTTCAGCGGTAAGAGTAACCTCTGCACGAGTAGCCTGCGTGGTCTTCTCGGTAACAACACCTGCCTCAAGAGCGGTCTCGTATGCCTTAGTGTATGCGGCACGAGCATCAACCAGTACCTGATATGCAGGAAGCAGTGCAGTGTACTCGTCAGTGCTCATAGGAGCCTTATACCAGTCGAGAAGGGCTGCGTACTTCTGACCGTCACGCATAGTCTCTGGCAGGAACTGCATAGCCTCGTCAGTGGTGTAAACCAGAATTGGCTGCAGGTCATGAACAAGCATGGAGAGAATCTCTGCCCAAACAGTCTGAGCGCTTCTGCGTGTTGCAGAATCTGCAGCATCGCAGTACATACGGTCCTTAGTTGCGTTCAAATAACCGTTGGAAAGCTCAATGATGTAATCGTAGAGGGTACGGAAGACGTTATTAAAGCGATATCCCTCGTAAGCCTCAGTGACTGCAGCATGAACCTCGCACATACGTGCAAGAACAAGACGGTCGTACTCTTCAAGGTCCGCTACAGCAACTGCATCGGTAGCAGGATCAAACTTGCCCTCAAGCTCGCCAAGAAGGAAGCGCAGGGTGTTTCTGAACCTACGGTATGCATCGCCTACCTGGGAAAGAATGGCGTCATCGCAAGGAACGTCAGTTGAAGTGTCAACAGAAGCAACCCAAAGGCGTAGGACGTCTGCGCCACGCTCAGCACAAACGGCATTTGGATCAATGACATTGCCCAGAGACTTACTCATCTTGCGTCCCTGGCCATCAAGCGTAAAGCCCTGTGAGACAACAGACTTGTAAGGAGCAACTCCGTAGGCTCCAACAGAAGTCATGAGAGAACTCATGAACCAACCACGGTGCTGGTCGGAGCCCTCAAGATACATATCAGCTGGGAACTTAAGGTTTGGACGGTGTTTGCAAACAGCAGTGTGAGAAACACCAGAATCCCACCAAACGTCCAAAATATCCTTGTTTGCCTTGAGATTGTGGCCGCCACACTTAGGACAGACGCAAGCGTCGCCTAAATAGGTCTTAGGATCGTCGGTAAACCAAGCATCAGAGCCCTTCTCGCGGAAAAGCTTGATAACAGCATCCAGGGTCTGATCATTGATGATTGTCTCGCCACAATCCTCGCAAGTGAAAGCAGGGATTGGAACACCCCAGTTGCGCTGCCTGGAAATGCACCAGTCAGGACGGCCTTCAACCATAGAACCAATACGCTTTACCGCGTTTGCAGGATAGAACTTAACCTTTGTAAGCTCCTCTGCTGCCTGCTGACGCAGACCAGTCTTATCCATGGAGACAAACCACTGGCTTGTTGCACGGAAGATAACGGGCTCTTTACAACGCCAGCAGTGTGGATAGCTGTGGGTAATCTCTTCTGCAAGAATGAGCGTTCCACGGTCTTTGAGCCACTGAACAATGACAGGGTTAGCCTCATTGACCTCCATACCAGAGAAGGGGCCACCAGTGCCCTGACCATCACCCTTGAAGAAGTGACCGTCATCATCAACAGGCATAGTCTGTGGAATATCAAAGCGAACACCAGCGTTATAGTCGTCTACACCGTGACCAGGTGCAGAGTGAACAACACCAGTACCGTCGTCAAGGGTAACGTACTCTGCATAGATAAATTTACCAGTATTGCCAAGATCGCCAAAGATTGGCTGCTTGTACTCATTACCTGCAAGCTCAACACCAGTTCTCTTCCAGGTGTTACCCTCTGAGTCCTGTGCAAGCTTCCAGTCGGTATAACCAAACTTGGTAGCAGCCTTCTCTGCAAGAGCCTCAGCAACAATCTCTATATGTCCATCAGGAAGCTCAAGACCAACATAGTTTGCTTCTGGATGCAGAATGACTGCCTCGTCTGCTGGCATAGTCCATGGAGTTGTAGTCCAGATGTCTACCCAAGTCTTACCTGCGTAAGCCTCAAGACCCTCAGGAACCGTAGTTAGCTCAAAGCGAACAAAGATTGCAGTAGAGGTGACATCGTGATACTCAATCTCTGCCTCAGAAAGAGCAGTGTGGTCATGAGTACACCAGTGAACAGGCTTGGTACCTCTATATACAGAGCCCTTGTCGTAGATTGCCTTGAAGATCTCAACATCAGTTGCATCGTAATCGTTGACGTAAGTGAGATAAGGGTTTTCCCACTCGCCCAAAACACCAAGGCGCTTAAAGCCCTGACGCTGGGTATCTACCTGCTCAACCGCCATCTTGCGGCAGAGCTCACGGATCTTCTCGGTAGATAACTGATTGAACTTCTCTGTGCCAAGCATCTGCTCAACCTTGTGCTCGATTGGCTGACCGTGGCAGTCCCAACCAGGAACATAAGGGGTCTGGAAGCCTTGCATAGCCTTATAGCGGTTGATGATGTCCTTGGAAATCTTATTCTGTGCGTGGCCCAGGTGAATTGGACCATTTGCATAAGGAGGTCCATCATGAAGGACAAACTTGTCATGTCCCTCATTCTTCTTCATCAGGAGCTCATAGACGTTGTTTTGGTCCCAATCAGCCAAACGCTGAGGCTCGTTCTGCGCAAGTGATGCGCGCATAGGAAAGCCTGTGTTTGGCAGGTTGGTGGTCTTTTTGTACTCGTTTGCCATCAAGCACAACCTTTCTGGGCACAAATAAAGCGCCCGTCCCTCACAGCTGGGACGAAGCGCCACAATACACTTCGTTGTAACCACCCAGCGACGGATTTGTCCGTTTACTCGGCTGGCCTGTCACGGCGACCATTTCCGGCAGCATCTACTAGTACAAAAACCTGTACGTTTGAACTGCAGCTCCGAGGTGATGTTCACACGGACGCAAATGCGGACTTCCACCAACTCCGCTCGCTTGAGATTTGCGCTACCCAGCTACTGTCCTCATCACAGCTTGTGTAAGTAATACTACCACGTCTTGCACTCATTGAACTAAGTAATACACACGCTTAAACCGTTTTTAACAAATTATGCGGAATCCAAATTTTAAATTTTTATAGAAATAAAAAATGTAGATTGGGTAAAACAATTCCAATATCTAAGTGAGCTCATATCACATTTGAGCCAATCAGGTAAAGGGACGTGTATGGCAAATAACGATAACAAGCACCGTAGATCTATGTCGATGCTACTCTATATTGCAGTAGCCATCTTTGTATATCTCCTGCTTAGCAACACATTATTACCAGGACTTCTGCGTCAACAGGTACAAACTGTCTCGTACAGTGAGTTCCTTAACAAGGTTGACAATAATGAAGTTACCAAGGTGGACCTTAATACGGGCAGCAGAAACATTAGGTTCACAACTGGCTCTGGAGATTCCGAGAAGGTCTTTGAGACTACGCAATTCCCTAATGATTCAACGCTGGTTCAGACGCTTAGAGATCACAAAGTTGATTTCTCGGCTTCTATTCCTGACAACTCTACAAATATGCTGCTCTATGCCCTTATTCAGTATGGAATCCCTCTTGTCATCTTCTTGGGCATTGGCTACTTTATCAACCGATCCCTTAAGCGCGCCATGGGTGACGATGGTCCCTCCATGAACTTTGGTGGCGGTTTTGGAGGTCTTGGCGGCAATCTTGGTCGCTCAAGCGCTAAAGAAATTAAGGGAGAAGACACAGGCATTACGTTTAAAGACGTAGCTGGTCAAGAAGAGGCTAAAGAGTCTATGCAAGAGATTGTTAGCTTCCTTAAGACTCCTGATAAGTACAAAGAGATTGGTGCTCGCTGCCCTCGTGGCGCCTTGCTTGTAGGCCCTCCAGGTACTGGTAAGACCCTCATTGCTAAGGCAGTTGCTGGTGAGGCTGGTGTTCCTTTCTTCCAGATTGCTGGCTCTGAGTTTGTTGAGATGTTTGTTGGACGCGGTGCTGCAAAAGTCCGTGATCTCTTCAAGCAAGCAAATGAAAAGGCTCCTTGCATCATCTTTATTGACGAGATTGATGCGGTTGGTAAGCGCCGTGATGCTTCTCTCAACTCTAACGATGAGCGTGAGCAAACCTTAAACCAGCTGCTCTCTGAGATGGACGGCTTTGATAACCACAAGGGTATTGTTGTTCTTGCAGCAACCAACCGCCCTGAGACCTTGGACAAGGCACTTCTGCGTCCTGGCCGTTTTGACCGCCGTATTCCTGTTGAGCTTCCAGACCTTAAGGGTCGTGAGGCAGTTCTTCAGATTCACGCCAATGATGTAAAGATGGAGCCAGGCGTTGACCTCTCTATTATTGCTAAGTCCACACCAGGCGCATCCGGTGCAGACCTTGCAAACATCATCAACGAGGCAGCTCTTCGCGCTGTTCGCTTTGGTCGTCGTCGTGTTACCACCGAAGACCTTGCTGAGTCCGTTGACGTTGTTATTGCCGGCGCTAAGAAGAAGAACACTGTTCTTTCTGAGCACGAGAAGGACGTTGTGGCTTATCACGAGACCGGCCATGCAATTGTTGGTGCCATCCAGAAAAACGATGCTCCTGTTACCAAGATCACCATTGTTCCTCGTACTGGCGGAGCTCTTGGCTTTACCATGCAGGTTGAGGATGATGAACGTTATCTCATGAGCAAAAGCCAGGCAATGGATGAGATTGCTGTTCTCTGTGGTGGACGCGCAGCTGAAGAACTTATCTTTGGCGAGATGACCAATGGCGCTTCCAACGATATCGAGCGTGCAACAGCAATTGCTCGCGCTATGGTTACGCAGTACGGCATGTCTGACAAACTTGGCATGGTTACCCTCAGCCAGCAGCAAAGCCGCTATCTTGGTGGTGGTTCTTCCCTCACCTGCTCTGAGGCAACCGCTGAAGAGATTGATGCTGAAGTTAGACGCATTGTTGAAGAGGGACACCAGCGCGCACTCCAGACGCTTAAAGAGAACCGCTTTAAGCTGCATGAAATTGCTCACTACCTGCAGAAGAAAGAGACTATTACCGGCGAGGAGTTCATGAATATCCTCAAGCGCGAGAATACCTTTGCACCGGTAGTTGAGAACTCCAATGAGGAAGGCTCCTCTGCTTCTTCAGTAGAGTAACTTTGTCTCATAAGTAAAATTAAACGGCTGCCTATTCTGAACTGCCTCCCATTTCTTGGACATAAGAAATGGGAGGCAGTTCATATGCAGGTGATTATGATTCTGCAGCGCGTTAGCGTCGGCTTTTAGGCCTGGCGCACAAAATAGCGCAGCTTTGGTAGGTTTTGCCGAAGAATTGACATGTTCCTAATCAAGATAGCCAGGCAGCTAGGCGGTCGCACTACCCGATATGCATCTCTATGCATAAACTTAATCTAATATGCTGGAAAATGAATAGACTTATATAAGAAATTTAACTATCGATAAATTCTGTATCTACGGAACACACCTAAGTCGGATAATCTGCTCAGATGAGGGCATTTTACACATCTAATGACGATAATCTGCATGATTGGGGTATTTTCAGCGTAATGTATACGTCTTTTTAACAGATTATCCGACTTAGGTGTGTTTTGAACTGCCTCCTATTTTTTGTGTCTAAGAAATGGGAGGCAGTTCACTCTTGTAGATGGCCGTTTTTTGTGCCGTATGTAAAGGTTTCCTGCTCAAGTTATCGAGCAAAAAGTTCCCAAAATGCCACGGCAGATGACGCAGCAACATTAAGCGAGTCCACCTGATGAGACATGGGAATGATGGTGATAATGTCACAAGCCTCAATGGTTTTCTTATCAAGACCATAGCCTTCACTACCAAAGAATAGTGCAGCTTTTTTACCTTTTACCAGCTCTTTATTAAGAGGTACTGCAGAATCTGTGAGTGCAAGTGCACACGTAGTAAAAGAATGAGCTTTAAGCTTTTCAATAAGGTCCAGTGAAGTTGTCTCTTCATCCAAACGAGTCCAAGGTACCTTAAGAACCGTTCCCATAGAAACCCGCAGGACACGCCTTGAGAGGTTGTCGGCGCACTTAGCAGTCAAGATAACAGCATCTACATTGAGGGCCGCAGCTGACCTAAAGACAGCGCCAACGTTGTTAACGTCTACTAAATCTTCTAGTACGGCAATATGCTTTGACGTGCTTAGAATCTCTTCTAGCGATGCACCTTGAGGTCTCCTCATGGCACAGAGCACTCCTCTATTCATCTTGTAGCCAATAAGCTGTGTAAGCTGCTCATCTGGAAGAATGAAAATAGGAACGCCATCTGTCAAAGGGTGGAACTTCTCGACAATCTGCAAAATATTGTCTGTATGAGAAGTATTTGAAAGAAACGAGAGTGGCTCACAACCTGCAGATAGCGCAGTTTCAATCACAAAATGAGACTCACAAATCATGATGCCGCGAGTTGGGTCAAGACGATTACGAAGCTGGTTATCAGTCAATCGAGCATACACATCAAGGCGGCTGTCGTCAGATGAATCTATGTGAATAACTGGATGTGTTGCCATAAATAACGTACCTCTCGCCTCTTGATAGACAGTATTCTCTCACTCTTGAGGCAAGAGTAATGTCATGTATGCATAGATTACTTCTGTAGCAGCTTTCTCTTGAGGAAGAAGCTCAGAGAAACCAGTGAGACAGAGGAGCTGACAAGTGTGCCCTGAAGCGCAATCTGAGAATAATCTGCAGTATCAGGAAGCTGTGACTTCTTCTGAGCTTGCTGAGGCTTCTCAGGAGTATGCGTCTCAGGTGTTTCTGGCGTAGTCTCAGGCTGCTTCACGTATACGTGGGTCCAATTTGCAGTAATGGCTGGCTGAGAAGTATCACTTGTGCCAATAACAAGATTGACTTTTAAATGCTGATACGAATCAAAGTTATCTGGATCTGCAGATGTTGGGGTAAGCAGATATTCAATTCGATACTGACCAACAGGCAAGGTGTCATCTTGATATGAAGAATAAACAACATCCTTAAAGTGATTAGAGAAATAAATAGCATTGCCGTCGGCATCAACGACACGAGGTGTGCCATCTGGCATATAAGTCATATTGATAGTAAATTGACCATTCTCAAACAACTGAATATCGTAGGTATCATATCCAGGAGTCCTACTGATAACAATATCGCCATTGTGCGTAGCAGCACTAACAGGGAAAAGCTGTGTAATATCTTGCGATTGGATCTCAGTCATAAGACGAGTTGTTACGGCATCAATGTCCAATACTCGCCTTGTTCCTGCATCAACCGTGTGGTCATAGTTGTAAGAAGAGATGGTAGCAGGAGCATTCTGAAGACCAGCGTCAATAGGTTTTAAGGTAGTTCCAGTATCAGAGACATATGCGGTGTGCGCGAGGGTGTAGTAATACGTAATATGCGTCACATACGTAGTTGGACGCGCAACATTACCATCACCATCATAACCAGCAGAAATCGTATAAGAATCCACTTCTTTATGGTCAAGAATGTCATTACCCACTACCTCTGGAGCCTGGAACAGACCTTGTTTTTCAGTCTTATTTCCGTTGCTATCAACAAACGTTGTGAGGTTACGATCAATATTAGATACACCCACGTGCATGGTATAGATGTAATAGAAGCCATGCTCTTGATCATACGAGAGCGTTTTTTCCAGCTTATACTGACCCATAGGCAAACTGGTATCAATAACAGCGGTATTATCCTGACCAACCGACCCTTGTGCCAGCTGACCATTAGCAATATAAGAATTAACTCTGTCTCTGTGAGTCTGAATATCATTGTCTGAATCAAATTCAAACACTGGAAGCAAAATTCTACGATCAGTCACACCGGCAAGCTCTGGATGAGTCTGAATGTATGCATCTACAGCTGCATCATCTGTTGTATATCTCAGAGAAACATCTGGCGAGAAAAGCGACAAGTCAAACTGATCTCTATCTAAATAAACAAAATCACTTACCTTGCTATAGTTTGGATGAGAATCAGTGTTAACTGCCTCATAAGGCTTAACTGGCTCAAGATTATCAAACGATGTTGAATCATTGCCAACAAGCGAAGCAAAATCAGAAGGAAGAAGCTCATATGATTTGACATCGGTATGCAGTAACAACTGATTAGTAAAATGAGAATTTGATTGGCTAGTTGAAGCAGTAGCTACAGCAATTTTAGGAAAAGCTGAAATGCATAAAAGAAGTACGGCAAGAGCAGTACAAACACATCTAATATTTTGCGTAGTACTATTGACTCTAGTTGATGACATACGCTATTACTCCCCCTGCAATTGAAAAATAATTATTTCTAAATGTCGTATATATTACTCCAGTTTTGTTCATCTCCTATAGAAAATAATTCCACGTAAGTTCCATAAAATATGTGGTGAATATGCACTACACTAAATGAATGTGTCTTTGACTCATTTGCAGAAAGTCTGTTTGTCAAAACACACTGATTTTTGCTATGTAACTTCGTTTTTATAAGGAGTGCTCCTTGGCTAAGCACTTTGCAAAAAGCTCTGCTTCTCATACCGCTAACCTACAACCTCTTTCTTCAGAGGAAGCTACAGAGAAAGCGCCTTCTCTTAAAGACTCAGTACCAAGCCTTGGCGATACTGATATGTACGTTGCTCTCAATGAAGAGCAGGTAAAGGCCAATCAGCTTAATGAGTCTTCACAATCAGCGGAAGCGCCAGAAGAGCAGGCAGATGATCTAACTGTCATTGCTCCCCTTGATAGCGCAGAGCTTGGAGAAAAAGAAGAGGCTCCCGTTGTTCACAAGAAACATCAGTGGTGGAAGATACCTGTTGTGCTCGTTGGTATTCTCGCCCTTGTGTATGTGGGTGGAGCAATCTTCTTTAACTTCTTCTTTATGCCTCAAACCAGCATTTATGGTAAGGACTACTCCTTAAAACCTGCTTCAGATTTACAAGCTTCTAGAGCAAACGAGGCCTCAAATTACTCCGTCCAAGTCTCTGGAAACGGCGTAGATTTAACCATCAAGGCATCTGACATTGATTTAACGTACGACGCAGCTGGATATGCTCATGATGCTATTAGCCAGCAGAATCCTTGGATGTGGCCACTGGAAATTACTCGTAGCAGGTCCCTAAGCCCACATGCAACCGCTTCGTATGATACAAGCAAGGCAGACGCACTCTTTAATCAAAGAATTGAGCAGGCAAAAGAATCTGCTCAAACTCTAGAGAACAATGGTA
Source organism: Atopobium sp. (assembly GCA_018380095.1). Taxonomy (GTDB): domain Bacteria; phylum Actinomycetota; class Coriobacteriia; order Coriobacteriales; family Atopobiaceae; genus Lancefieldella. The sequence continues at coordinate 37,198 of JAGZUI010000001.1, read as the reverse complement.
TTACCTACGATAGCTCGGCTAAAAAGTTTATTTTTGCTGATGATGCTATTGCCACAAGACTATCTCTTGAGGGCGTCCATAAAGACTTGCAAACCGCTTTTGATAATCTGAGCACTACCGTACAGCTTGGCCCAGAAAGCCTCATAAGTGCAGAAGACCTTGATAATGCCTTGAAGACTGCTAATTCATACGTTGCTTCTGCAGTTGATTTGATGCTAGGCGATTCTGTTGCTTATCAGCTTGATCAAGACACCATTGCTAGCTGGATTAAGTTTGATGAGAATCTCTCTATTTCATTTGATACAGACGCCATTACCAAATGGGTCAACGAGACACTTGCTCCTGCAGTAGATACTCGTGGAACTTCAAGAACGTATAAGCGCTGGGATGGAAAAGAATTCACTACAAAGGCCGCTGGTGCATACGGTTGGGTTATTGATAATGATGCTGCTGTAAAAGCTATCTCTGACGGCCTGTCCGCTGGTCAGGCAACAAAGATTGAACTGCCTACAAAGCAGTCGGCCGATAAGTTTACTAAACAGGGCGAGCAGGACTGGGGCGGTCGTTATATTGACGTTGACCTTACCACTCAGCATGCTGTTCTTTATGGTGATGATGGAACAATTCTTTGGGAAGCCGATGTAGTAACGGGTATTCCAGACGGACATCACAACACTCCAGAAGGAGTCTGGTATATTACCAGCCACATTAGAGACGCTCGCCTCTTGGGACCAAATGACGAGAATGGCAAACCAGGTTGGGATGCACACGTTGACTTCTGGTTGGGTGTAAAAGGTCAGGAAGTTGGTTTTCACAACGCTCCATGGAGAAGTGCGTTTGGTGGAAACATCTACAGAACAGGCGGTAGTCATGGCTGCATCAACCTAAGCTATGAAAACGCTCAAAAACTCTTTGATATTGCCAAAGATGGAGATCCAATTATCATCCACTACTAGATTTTTCTTAGAGAATAATTTACGCGCGCTTTAGAAAACAATTCTGAAGTGCACGTTTTTTATGTCTTACAGAAGATCAACAACACGCTCTTTGTTTGCCATAAAATCAAGATACTCTGAACCTAAGCGAGAAGTGATCAATGAACTGGCAGAAGGAAAATCAGAATCACTTTGCCTAATACCAATATTAGTAATATTGTTATATGCATGTGAACCTAACAACCCATCTGATAGGTACATTTCTCCACCACTTGCATTTTGAACACTCCACTTTATGACGGGTAATCCTCGTGTATGCATTTCTTCAAGTAAAGGAATGTTCATTTGATACATGCTTTGATTGATAGAAAATCCAAAATTTGAAAGTATAGATAATGCATATATATCCTGATCAACAACTGCTACCAACTTGTTATTCCTACTGATAACCCACAAGAGTCCTGTTGTTGCAATATCTCCATTTTCCATTTTTGTAGCACATAAAATAGGACCTGATATCTCAAGATCTTCGATGCTATCTATCTTCAAATAGTTATACTCTGGCCCCAGTTCTTCACTGTAATCATTAAATGTGTTGAGCTGACTAGCAACACATTGTGCAGCCGATTTTTTTAAATTTGTTATTTGAAGTGATGATACATTTTTTGGTTTATAGAACACTATTAGGCCTATTATCAGCCCAGCTGACAACAATATTATGCCTACAATAACTCTTTTCCTACGCTGCATCATCAGTCACCTCATCATTACCGAATAATAATGAAACTAACTAGAAGCTATTGTAACAATTGTTTACTCTTCAATAGTTTTGACTTTAAAACCAAAATAGTAAATGTGTCCTAACCAAACAATAACAAGTACAATACTGCCAACAATAACGCCCTTAATAAGCATGGCAATAAGACCTACAGCCATAACTAAAGTCACTGTAACAAGGATGCGTGTTTTAGTCTTAACAGTCATCCCTTTTCCAGCTTTAAAATCAGCAAGATTATTTTGGTAAAACTTTGTATTAATAAGCCAATTATTGAGTCGGTCGGATGATTTTGCAAAGCAAAATGCAGCAAGTGCCAAAAATGGAACAGTTGGCAAAATGGGAAGCACTACACCAAGCACAGCAAGTGCCAAGCTTATACAACCTAGTGCCATAAAGGCAGCACGTTTAATTGACATAAATACTCCCTACTGCTTTTTGAGAGAGTTTACCATGTTTAACAAAATGCAGTAGGGATATTACTCAACATAAACAATTCTTATATAAATTTATTTACTAGCAACGCCTAGAAACGGGGCATTTGACCTCCGCCAAAGCCCATATTCTTCATCATGGACTCCATTGCGCGACGGCCCTTCTTTGCATTTCCGCCCTGAGTCATAGCCTTCATCTTGCCCATCATCTTATTCATCTCTCCCCACTGGCGAATAAGTTGATTAACTTCCTGAACACTACGACCAGAACCCATGGAAATACGACGACGGCGCTGACCGTTAATAATCTTTGGACGTGCACGCTCTTCCTTGGTCATGGAATGAATGATAGCTTCAATCTTTCCCATTGAACTATCGTCCACACCACCCTGCTGGGCCATCATGCGGTCACCACCAGGTAGAGCACCAATAAGCTTTGCAAGACCGCCCATCTTGCGAATTTGGTTCATCTGATTGAGCAGGTCATCCATAGTAAAGCCTTCGCGCAACATGCGCTCAGCATCTTCAACCTGCTTCTCATCTGCTGCCTGTTGGGCCTTCTCGACAATTGAGATAACATCGCCCATGCCAAGGATGCGCTTGGCCATACGATCTGGATGGAAAACCTCAAGTGAATCGGGTTTCTCGCCCATAGAAACAAACTTGATAGGCTTACCAGTAACCTCGCGTACGGAAAGTGCGCCACCGCCACGAGCATCGCCATCAAGCTTGGACATGATAACGCCGTCAAAGTCCACGCGCTCGGCAAAGGTGCTGACAACATTGACAATATCCTGGCCGGTCATAGCGTCGACAACCATAAGAATCTGATCTGGCTTGACAGTACGCTTGATAGCAACGGCCTCTTCCATCATTTCTTCGTCAATTTGGAGACGGCCAGCGGTATCGACAATTACCAGGTCATTAAGATGGTCAACGGCCTCCTGAATAGCCTGAGACGCAATAGCAACTGCGTCTTTGCCATCACCACGATAGACTGGCACGCCAATCTCAGAGCCAAGCGTTTCAAGCTGATCTGCTGCTGCAGGACGGTGAACGTCGCAGGCAGCAAGCAGAGGATTCTTTCCCTGGGACTTAAGCAGGTAAGCAAGCTTTGCAGCTGCAGTTGTCTTACCAGAGCCCTGGAGACCAACAAGCATAATGACGTTTGGAATGCGGTTCTGTGCCAACGTAAGCTTGGACTCGGTTGAACCAAGCAGTGCCGTGAGCTCGTCCAGAACAATGCGGACAACGTTTTGAGCTGGAGACAAAGACTCCAACACGTCAGCGGTCATGCACTGCTCTTTGCAGCGGCCAACAAACTCTTTAACTACTTTGTAGTTAACGTCAGCCTCGAGAAGGGCCATGCGAATTTCTCGCATTGCTGAATTGATATCGTCCTCAGTGAGACGGCCCTTTCCACGTAGAGCGGCAAATGTATTTTGCAGTCTATCTTGAAGGCTGTTAAACATTACTGAACTCCCTCACCAACAAGTGCTTCACAGAATGAACGAGCATCAAACGTCTGAAGATCATCAATTGACTCGCCCACACCAATACGATAAATAGGCAGGTTAAGCTGGTTTGAAATTGCCAGAGCAATTCCTCCCTTTGCGGTGCCATCAAGCTTTGTGACAATAAGACCGTCCAAAGACAGTGCGTCGTTAAATTCTTTTGCCTGGCTAAGTCCATTTTGACCGGTAGTTGCATCAATAACCAAGACAACGCTCACGGGAATATCTCCTGCGCGCTTTCTAGTTACCGAGACAACCTTAGCAAGCTCACGCATCAGATCAGATGAGGTATGCAGGCGTCCTGCAGTATCAATAAGCACCAGGTCATCGCCTTGTTTTTCTGCAGTCTCAACAACTTCAAAACAAACACTTGCAGGATCAGCGCCACGCTCTCTGGTTACTACCTCAATACCAGAACGCTCTCCCCATACCTGTAGCTGCTCAATTGCAGCTGCACGGAAGGTATCAGCACCGCCAATCAAGGTCTTAACACCACTAGCATGTGCACGACCAGCAATTTTTCCAACAGTGGTAGTTTTGCCAGCGCCGTTAATGCCTACGAACAAAACAATAGAGGGTGTATCCGTAAAAGGATCTCTTTCTGCAACAGGAAACTCTGAAGTAAGACGCTCTACAAGGGCTCGACGAAGCTGATCGGAGCGCATAAGGTTTTCTCGCGCCGCACGTTCACGCAGGTCATCGGTGACGCGCATAGCCACTTCAGCGCCCATGTCTCCCATAACCAGCGTATCTTCAAGGTCATCCCAAAAGTCTTCGGTGACCTCTCCGCCCATATAAAAGATTTCGCTTAAAGTCTCACGAGAACGTTCAAGACCGCGGCGAAGATTGTCCATAAAGCCCATTAGATATCAACTACCTTTCCGGTTGTCTTATCAAGCCTCTGAGAGACAACGTGGCTGACACCATCTGCCTGCATGGATACACCATACAGTACATCTGCCTGCTCCATGGTGCGCCTTTGGTGAGAAATGACAATCAGCTGAGTGGTCTCTTTGAGCTGCTCAATGGCATCAAGTAGCTTAGAAAGGTTGGCGTCATCAAGCGCGGCCTCCACCTCATCAAAAACGTAGAACGGAACAGTGCGCGTTTTGTATACAGCAAAGAGTAAAGCCAGGGCGGTGAGACTCTTCTCGCCACCTGACATGAGCATCATCTTGGTAATGCGCTTACCGCGCGGCTGAGCCACAATCTCAATGCCTGTCTCGGAGAGATGGTCAGGGTCAGTAAGCTCAATGTGAGCATGACCTCCAGGGAACAGCATCGAGAAAATCTCGGAGAAGTTCTGATTTACGCGGTCAAAGACAACAAGGAAGCGGCTACGCATCTTGCGGTCAATCGCCGAAATGATTTTCTTCAGCGAAGTTCGTGCGGCCTCTAAGTCAGCTACCTGCTCGTTAATGTAGTCAGCACGCTCTTTGAGGCGCTCGTACTCATCCATGGCAACGGCGTTGACAGGACCCAGTGCCTCAAGTTGGCTCTTGAGCGACACAGCAAGGCGTTCTGCCTGCTCTCTATCTTCTGGCTCAGGAAGCGTCAATGCCTCGTCCAATGAGGCGCCCGTGGCAAGAATGGCCTCGATGGCGTTTTGAACCTGAACCTCAAGCTTGCCAATCTCAACGCTAATCTGGTTAGCGGCGTCTTTCTCTTTTTCTACTGCAAGCGCAGCTTCAGAAGCAGCATCCTTAGCCTCAGAGATGGTTTCTCGAAGCGTCTCAGAGTCTGCCTCCGCCAACGACGCGCGGTCCTTGAGCCTAGATGCCCACTCAAGCGCCTTCTGGTGCAGAGCGTCGTAGCGCTTGTACAGCGGATCCACGCGCAGCCTAATCACCTCAAGCGCGTGCGTTGCCTGCTTAGCGGCAGTAAGCTGCTCATCCAGCTGAGACAGACGTCTTTCTAGTTCTGCCTGGCGAGAAGCCATACTCGTTGCGCGCTCTTTTGCAACAGTTAGGTCCGTCTTTGCATCCGAAAGCTCTCGGTTGGCCCTACCCTGAGCGCGAATGGCATCCTCATGCTGGTCCTGCAGCTCTTTGAGCTCCGAGGCTAGCGACTCCATGCGGGCCTTTGCCTCTTCTGCGGCACGCTTGTGCTCATCAATGTGCGCGCGAGCCTCCTGAGCGCGCTCTTTGGCCTGCTCTCGAGAAGTGCTGACCTGCTTCAACTCAGCCTGAGAAGAAGCAACCTGTCCCTCAAGACGGCCTCGCTCCGCAGCAATAGACGTAAGCTCACCATTGAGACGAGCAACTTCACCCTTGGACTGCGCGCTTTTCTCGCGAACTGAAGCCAGCTCATTCTCGCAGTTAGCAACTGCAGAGCGAGCAGCCTCCAGATGACGCTTGAGAGAAGGAAGTGCGCCCTCAAGCTCACGAATACGGCGCTTACGCTCAAGAGAGCCGTCCTCAGCCTGAGATGCGTGTCCCAGGACCAGACGACCGTCTGGATAGAGCAGCGTGCCGTCAGGAAGCGTATAAAGCCCGCGAGGCTCAACGTTGCGAGCAGCGTAGGCATCGTCAAGACTCTGAGCAACAAAAACGTGACCAAAGAGTGCCTGCACAAGAGCTTCGGCACCCTTCTGAGCAGAAACGTGTTCAAGCAAAGACGTTGTATGTGCAGGCGCAGCAAGAGTTGGAGTTGCGCCAGAAAGAGCAACCAACGTAGCCTTGCCGTCCTCAGAAAGCGTCTGAACGCGCTCAAAGAGCGTCTGAATATTTTGCTGCTTGTCTACAACAAGCGCGGAAAGATCTTCTCCCAAAAGCTGCTCAACAAGAGCCTCAAACTCTGGCTGAACCTCAAGATAATCGGCAAGTCTGCCAGAAACAAGAGAAGCAATTGCTGCATCCGCAACAAGCTTTTCTGCCAGAGGACTTCCCTTTTGGACTTCCACATCAAGCGCACGAAGTGCCTCAAGCGTAGCTTCACTGCTTGAGAGCTCCTGGCGAGCAGTGCGCTCTGCCTCGCGAGCCGCCTCAAGTGCGGAAGCACGCTCAGAAATCTCAGCGACAAACGCCTCGGACTCCTGACGAGCCGTCTCAAGAGCTGCGGTAAGCTCCGCTTCTTTAGCGCCACTATCTTCCAGCGCAGCTTGAGCAATCTCAAGGGCCTCGGTAATCTGAGACAACCTGGACTCGAACATCTTGTCTTCTACCTGCGCATGAGCAATCTGCTCTTCAAGCTTTACATACGCAAGCGTCTCTTTATCAGCGGTATTGCGTGCACTACGCTCAGACGCAGTGCAATCAGAAATCTTTACATCCAGAGCACGACGCTCGGCAATTGCCTGGTTAGCCGCCTCTTGCAGAGCATTCACGCTCTCTGTCAGATCCGCAACCTTTGCACGAATTGTTGCCAGCTGACCAGAAAGCTCTTCATTCTCTTTTGCCGCGTCTGCCTTCTGCTTATCCATCACAGAAAGCTGCATGCGCGTATCAGAAAGGCGAGAAACCATGTTCTTGCCCTTCTCCTCCAAAAGACGCATGTCAGATCCCATACGACCAAGAATCTCTTGCATGCGACGGCGCTGCTCGCCCAGGTCTCCAACAAAAAGACCCTTTTGCTCAAGAAGCGACTGAAGTTTTTCAAGCTCACGGTTCTTCTCGCCCGCGCGATACTGCGCAAGCTCAATAGCAGCCTCTGCCTCTTTAGCGCGAGCTTCTAGCTTGCCATGCGTAAACTGCAGCTGACGAAGGTCATCCACTGCAAGCTGTACGGTCAAATCCTTGAGCTGGGAGGACAGATCTTTTGCGCGAGAAGCCTTGTCTACCTGCCTCTCAAGCGGCTTAAGCTGGCGGGTAATCTCGCGAGAAACCACTTTGGCTCGCGTGAGATTCTCATCCATGGAAGAAATCTTGCGCTCCGCACGCTCTTTGCGGCGGCGATGCTTAGAGATATCTGCTGCCTCTTCAATGAGCTCACGACGCTGCTCAGGACGGCTAGACAAGATGGAATCGAGCTTGCCCTGAGAAATAATGGAGTGGGTATCTTTGCCCAGACCAGAGTCATGCAAAATGTCCTGGATATCCATGAGCCTTGAAGGAGCACCGTTAATCAGGTACTCAGACTCTCCAGAGCGATACATGCGCCTGGTGATACCAATTTCAGAGAAATCAATAGGAATAGTGTGGTCGGTGTTATCCAGAACCAGCGTTACCTCAGCAACACCCACCGCTCCCCTTGCTGATGAGCCAGAGAAGATGACATCTTCCATAGCCTGGCCACGGAGCATCTTTGCGCTCTGCTCGCCCAATACCCAGAGAATTGCGTCAGAGACATTGGACTTACCCGAGCCGTTAGGACCAACGACAACGGTAAGACCGGGGTCAAAAACCATCTGAGTTTTATCAGCGAATGACTTAAAACCCTTAAGTGTCAGCGATTTTAGATACACGGGTACAGGGTACCTTTCTACCTTAGGTGCATTTCTGCATCAGCATCAAGCGGAGCGTCATCCACACCAAGACGTACCAGTGCGTCTTGAGCGGCTTCTGACTCTGCGGCTTTCTTTGATGGTCCCTGTCCACGACCCACCTTAAGGCCGTCGACAAATACCACAGCGGTAAACGTTGGTGTGTGAGCAGGTCCACTCTCGCCAATAAGCTTATATTCAGGAGTAGCCTTGCCTTTAGCCTGTACCGCTTCTTGCAAACGAGATTTAGGGCTTACCGAACGAACTGCCAGCGCTGGAGAAATGTGAGGTCCAAGCGTACGAATAACAAAATCGTGCGTTGGATCAAAACCCGCATCAAGGTAGAGCGCGCCAACAATGGACTCGTAGACGTTCTCCAGAGCAGACTTCATGCCACGCTTTCCCGTGCCCTTCTCGGAAATTCCCATAACAATTAAGGGAGAAATTCCTAGAGCATCAGAGACAATGGAGAGCGTGTGGCCGGATACCAGAGAGATTTTCAGCCTAGTAAGCTGGCCTTCATCCATATCTGGATAACGCTCAAACAGCTCCGTTGCAATAATGGCACCAAGAATTGAGTCACCCAGAAACTCCAGGCGCTCATACGAAGCAGAAACAGGCTTGCCCTCCACCGCCGAAGGGTGTGTGAGGGCAGCCTCGATAAGTTCTTTATTGGTAAATGTGTGACCGCAAATAGCTTCTGCAGCAGCTACTCGTTCGTGCAATTTCACGTATAAAACCTACTTAAGCAGCAAGAATAGCATCTACTGCGTCACCAACGGTAGCAATCTCATCGATGTTTTCTGCATCAAAGGTCATATCAAACTCTTGCTCAAGGTCTGTGACAAGCTGCAAAAGATCAAATGAGTCTGCACCAAGATCTTTAAATGAGGTACCCTCTGTGAGCTCAACGGAATCGTCAAGGTCCAGTGTCTCTCTAACAACGTCAATTACCTTTTCAAGTGTTTCTGTGCGATCCATACATCCTCCTTGCACACAACAATGACGCTAGTAATTTTACCCCGTGATGGGCGTCTGTATGATGACATTACTAAAGCTGAAACAAACAATCTTAAAAAAAGTAAAGCCCACAGAATTGTCCATGGGCTCCACCATAACTTATAAAAGATTTATGCAACAGGCGCTTTTACTACAGCTGAATTGACGAAGAGATTTTCTCAATTAAGTTAGCGCGCACTGCATTTGCTGCAGAAAGTGTTCCTGCGCACACAGCAGAAGAGCTGGTAGCACCATGTCCTTTAAGTACAGGTGCAGAAACACCTAGCAAGAAGGCGCCACCAACAGAATCTCCTGAAAGTTCCGCTGCTGTAGCCTTCAGAGCATCCTTCAAAAGAAGTGCACCAAACGCAGCCTTCTTGGAGGAATTAATTGCGTCTTTGAGGCTAGACATAATAAACTTACCCGTGCTCTCAATGGATTTTAAGGCCACATTTCCTGTAAAGCCGTCTGTCACAATAACGTCAAAGCGGCTTCCTAAAATATCAGTTCCCTCAGCATTTCCACCAAAATTAATAGCCGCTTCTGTAAGAGCTGCGTGATATGAAAGAGCAAGCTCAGAACCCTTGGTCTCTTCAGAACCATTGCAGAGAAGCCCTATGGTTGGGTTTTCAATTCCAAGCGATGCATTGGCAAAAGCCCTACCCATTTGTGCAAATTGCACCAAAACTTCTGGACGCACATCAGCGTTAGCACCAGTATCCAAAAAGACTGTTTTATGGCCACCAAGTCCAGGAAGAATCAGGGTAAGTGCAGGGCGCTTTACGCCCTTGATGCGACCAATACCAAAGGTAGCTGCAGTAAGCACTGCTCCTGTAGAGCCTGCCGAAAAAAGACCGTCAGCCTCTCCAGCCTTGACTGCCTGTGCAGCCCTTACAATACTGGCGTCTTTCTTCTGTCTAACCGCATTGGCGGGGTGTTCGCTCATTGCAATAACTTCAGTGGTTACCAAAGCCTTTGCGCGCTCATGCTTGCTTGCAAAAGGAGTAACAAACTCATCAGCTCCAGCGAGAAGAACCTCTAGCTCTTTGTCCTTCTCAAGAGCCATACGAACTCCCTCAAGAACAACCTCAGGGCTTTGGTCAGATCCCATAACGTCTACACAAATAACGGGCATGATAACTCCTTAGTGCTATAAAAAAGAAGGCTGGCCCCTAAAGAACCAGCCTTCTTGGCCATACGATGTATGAGTGTTACTCAGTAACAACAACCTCACGGTCCTTGTAGAAGCCACAGTTAGGGCATACGTGGTGAGGAAGCTTTGGAGCGCCGCACTGTGGGCATACAGAGCGAGCTGCTGCGTTAAGCTTGCTATTTGCCGAACGACGGGTGTGGGTTGCGCCGCGGCCCTTCTTTTGTTTAGGTACTGCCATCTTAAACCTCTTTTGCTCTTGCTAGCGCCCCTAAAACATATGAGGGCGCGACCCATTCACATAATGCGTTGGATACTATACCACGTACTGACACATTTTGTACGTAGATACAGCATTTCTTCACCATTTAGGAGAAGAAATTTTATTTTACTCTTCCGAATCCGGCTCAATCACAAGATTTTTGAGAGCCGCAAACGGGTTTGAAGCAAGCTTTTCTTCTTCTCGCTTCTGATCAATCTGAGCTGCATGACCGCAATCCTCTTCATTCAGATTGCAACCGCATACTGGGCAAAGTCCCTTGCAGTCGGACTTGCACAGTACAACATAAGGCGTCTCCATAACAAGCGAAGGCAAAAGAGCCTCTGCAAGATCGATGGTTTTATCGGCATTTACTAAAACGTAATCTGCCTCATCTTCATCATCTGCAGAAATTACAGGCTCTTCAAAGAGATAATACTCATCTACCTCTGCGTTTAAAGAGAGATGTGCGTCCTCAAGACAACGGTCACACGTACCAACTGCGTCAGCACGAAGCATTCCGGTAACCAAAATGCCCTCACCCGCGTTGGTAAGCACTAGATCAAAATCAATTCCCATAGGAAGAGAAAATTCATGCTCCCCTAGCTCATACGAATCTTCATTAAGATGACCCGCATAAGAAACGGTATCGCCTGCATTTGCAAGACGATCATCTAGTGCATAAAGAACTGGTTGCATTGGAATTACCAGGCAACGTTATTGCTGGTGTTACGAGGACCAGAGTTCTCATCAAGTGTCTGACGAACACGAGAGACTGAGTTTGTCAGGCTCTTGAGGTTCTCCTCAAGGTGAGCAAGAACGGTATCTGCATACTCCTCAGCGTTGTAGCGAGTATCACGCTCATACTGCTCTGCCTGGTCACGAATGCCATCTGCCTGCTGCTGAGCAAGGCGGACAACCTCCTGGTCACCAGCAAGAATCATAGCCTGCTGCTGTGCGTCAGCAATGATGGATTCTGCCTGAGCACGTGCGCGCTCAAGGGTCTCATCCTCTTCCTTGATGATGCGACGAGCGGTTGCAAACTCTTCTGGGAAGACACGACGAATCTCGTCAAGCAGCTCGTAGAAGTCCTGGGCATCAATAATCTTCTTGTTACCGCCATCCATAAAAGGTGACTTAGCCTCAGTTACCATCTGCTCAATCTCAGATACAAGGCTCTCAATTTCCTCGCCTGGCTGCATCCAGGGCTCCTTTCAATCCAATACATAAGCTGTGTTATATGCAGTTTTAGCCCTTATGAGCAAGACGCATAAAACACCTTTTTAAGAATGTTAGCAGAATATAATGAAAATGCAGGGCAAATATACTTAATTACCGCAATTATGCAGAGCATCAAGCTTTTTAATGACGTTCTTTGGTACCAAAAATGATACATCTGCGCCCATAGCTGAAATTTCTCTCACAATTGAGGAAGAAATATAGCCGTACTCTGGACTAGACATAACAAAGACGCTCTCCAGCTCAGGAGCCATATGAGCGTTAAGATCTGCCTGCTGCAGCTCATACTCAAAGTCTGTCATAGCTCTTAGGCCCTTAACAACACCACCTGCGCCGCGAGCATTGCAGAAATCAACCAGAAGACCTTCCATGGGCTCTACAGAAACGTCCACAAGTCCTTCATCTACCAGAGCGTCTTTAAGCATCTGTACACGCTCTTCAAGAGAAAACGTAGTTCCCGTGCCGTGTTTGCGCTTGGAAGCTGCAACAGCTACCGTAACATTTTCAAAAAGGCGAGAAGCTCGTTTGATTACATCAAGGTGTCCGTTTGTGACGGGATCAAAAGTACCTGGTACAACTACGTGAGTGATGCTGTTCAACGTATCTCCTATCCCTCACAACGAACAAGTAAATCAACTTGAGCAATACCATAACGCTTACTCTTAGAAAGCTCAAAATTATCAAGAGAAAGTGAATCAGATTTATGGCTATGCTCATAGACTACTACAGCGTCTTTTGTCAGACTTCCCGCCTGAGTCAAGTCTTTGAGCAGCTTGGATACTACCTCTGCCTCAACCGCATAAGGAGGGTCCAAAAATACCACGTCAAAAGGACCTCCAAACAACTGAGATGACTCAGCTAAGCGCGCTGTATCACCGCAGATAACACTCATCTCAGAGGTGCTTACGCCAAGAGATTTAGCCGTACGCTTAATGCGATCGCACGTCTTTCTATCTTTATCAACAAAAGCAGCGTATAGCGCTCCTCTAGAAAGAAGCTCAAAACCCATAGCGCCTGAACCTGCAAAAGCGTCAAGCACCCTGGACTCACTGAGGTCAAGACCGCGAGAAGCCAAGATGGAACTTGCTATGGCCTCGCGCGTACGATCAGTGGTTGGTCGCGTAGTCCCCTTGCCATCAGGGGCCTCAATTGCACGACCTTTCCATTTTCCGCCAACAATTCTCATGGGGTTTCTCGCCACCAAACCTATCTTGTACTGCAGTTCACCTGCAGGTTATTACTTATAGCCAAGCTCTTCAAAGTAGATACCAAAGCGATCTTTTGCCTCAATTCCCAGCGTAGCATAGGCGTCACTGGTAAGATTTGGGTCTTGAGCAGTAATTGCCAAAGCGTCCATGTGGGCCGCCTCAATGAGGTCCGCATCCGCGTAAAGATCAGAAATCTTGAGCGTGGTGCCGCCCGACTGACGGTATCCCAAGGTTTCTCCCTCGTGTCTGAGCTCAAGGTCAAGCTCTGCCAGGCGTGCACCGTCGGAGGTTTGCTCAAGGGCGACTAAGCGCTTTCTTGCGGTAGAACCTCGCTTGGCGTTGCTTGCAAGATACACAGTTCCTGGAAAATCGCCTCGACCAACACGGCCTCTGAGCTGGTGCAAGGTAGCCAAACCAAAACGATCCGCATTAAAGACGATCATGACCGTAGCGTTAGGAACGTCAACGCCAACCTCAATGACGGTTGTAGAGACCAGAATCTGCGTCTTATTTGCGCGGAACTTTTCCATTACCTGATCTTTTTGTGTCTCAGGCAGTCTGCCGGTCAAAAGATCACAGGTAAAGTCCTTGAAAACGGTCTTTGAGAGCTCCTCAAATACGCGAGTTGCACTGTAGAGTTTACCGTTTGTACGAGCGGCCTCAGGAACATCTTCAAGCTCATATTCAGAATCGCTTGGGTCAATTAAAGGGCAGACCAAATACGCCTGATGTCCCGCTTGAACAGCTTCGGCGACAGCAGCATATGCTTGGTCAAGGTTTTCTGGCACACACAACTTGGTGGTAACGCCAGCGCCTGCCTTTGGTCTTTTGGTAATGCGAGACGTATCAACATCTCCGTACAAAGAAAGCGCCAGCGTACGCGGAATAGGCGTTGCACTCATGGCGAGAAGATCTACGCCTTGTCCTTTTTTGCGCAACGCTGTTCTTTGATCAACACCAAAACGATGCTGCTCGTCAACAACAGCAAGGGTGAGCTGCTTAAATACCACGCTATCTGAGAGAAGCGCAGTGGTGCCAAAGACAATGGACAAAGAACCGTCGGCTAGGCAAAGTTCAATCTGTCGCCTCTCCTCTTCAGAGGTAGAGCCCGTAATAAGCGCCCACGTAATTCCTGCAAGTGAAAGCAAGGGGCCAATTTTTTGAGCGTACTGCTGAGCAAGAACTGAGGTAGGAGCCATCACAGCTGCCTGAGTTGAAGAATCTGCTGCTGCGGCCAATGCAACGGCAGCAACGGCTGTTTTACCAGTACCAACATCACCCAAAAGCAAGCGATTCATAATACGTGGTGCTGCCATATCAGAAAGAATCTCTTGCGCTGCGTGATTTTGCTCGTCAGTCAGGGCAAAGGGCAAAGCCTCAATCAGAGCCTTAACTTTAGGTCCATTTATAACGTGCTCAAAAGGCTTATGACCTGCAAGTTCCAAGTTTCTTCTCGCCAAAAGAGCAAGCTGCAAACTTAAGAGCTCATCAAAAGCAAGACGGCGACGGGCCTGTTCAGCTGCGTCCAAACTGGAGGGAAAATGAACCTCACGAAGCGCCGATGAGAGCGACATCAGGCGGTGCTTGGTGACAAGCTCTGAAGGCAGCCAATCACACACGCTTCCCGTGTCCGCCAAAGCCGCTGACATAATACGACGCATCCATGCAGGACTCACGCCCTCAGTAGCTGGGTGAACAGGAAGAATTGCAGCTTTTGAAGGTGTCTCTTTGGAGCGTGCTTCATCGTTTGAGTCAGACTTTGCCGTACTAAGCACCTCGTAGAATGGTGACTTCATCTGGCGGTAACCGTAGGCAAAGAGAACCTTACCGCTTAGCGCCACTTCATCGTCAACGTGGATTTGCTCAGCTATCCAAGGCTGCCTAAAAAACGAAGCTGTGAGCACGCCCGTATCATCCACAACCTCAATCTCAACAATGACCATTTTAGGACGTGGACGCTTAGTCTTTACCGAAGCAACGCGGCCCGTAATGGTAGCGTCCTCACCTATCTGCGCAAAAGCAATCTGCACGCGGTGAGAAAAATCGAGGTAGCGGTGAGGAACATTGAGCAAAAGGTCTCGTACACGCAGAATGCCGAGACGCTCAAGCGCCTCGGCACGATTTGCATTGACATACCTTAACCTGGTCACACTATCAACAAGTGAGCAGGTATGTGCTACTCGCTCTGATGCGGGAGCGATGCTTACCTTGGACTCAGACATGTCCTACTCAATAGAGAAGATAACTGGATAGAGTGGCTGCTCGCCGCGCTGAGCGTCAACCTCAAGGTCTGGATAGGCATCCTCAATCTTGCTGGCGAGAAGATCGAGCTGCTCGTCAGAGAAGTCTTCACCTGCAAGAATGGTGAGGTTGTCGCCCTCTTCCTCCTCTTGCATCTTAGCGATAAGGTCAAGCGTGACCTTCATGACATCAGAGCCGACAACATCAATGGAGCCGCCCTGGATACCCATGACATCACCATCGTGGATAGGAGTGCCGTCAGCTGCAGAAGAATCACGGACTGCAGTGGTTACCTCACCGTAGCGAACGCCAGAGATAGCGTCAGTCATCTCTTCTACAAGCTCTTCAAATGGAACGCCATCTGCAACAACAAACATTGCAGCAAATGCCTGAAGAACAGACTTGGTTGGAATAACGGCAACTTTTACATCCTCGCATGCGCTTGCAGCAGCCTCTGCTGCCATACGAATGTTGGAGTTGTTTGGCATAACAATGACCTGGTCTGCATTGGCCTCTTCAATTGCAGCAAGAATATCTGCAGTAGAAGGGTTCATGGTCTGACCACCAGAAACAACAACATCCACACCAAGAGATTTCAAGATTGATGCAGCGCCAGAACCAGCGGTTACGGCAACAAAGCCAAGCTCCTTTTTAGGTGCTGCGGCAGCCTTCTTATCTTCAGCGATCTTCTCGGTACGCTCCTTAGCCTCAAGGTCCATGTTATGGATGAAGACCTCAAAAATCTGGCCGTACTGAAGCATGTACTCAAGAACCTTGTTAGGAGTATTTGAGTGAACGTGAATCTTGTAGTCTGGGTTTGCGCCAACAAGAAGCTCGCAATCACCCATAGTTGCCAGGAAGTTCAGAGCTGCTTCCTCATCAAAGTCTGGGCTATCTGCCTTAAAGAGGAACTCGTTGCAGTAGCGATACTCAGAACCCTCCCAGTCATCGTTGAGCTCAATCTCAACCTTTGCGCTGGTAGCAGCCTTAGCATCAGAAACAGAAACGGTTGTCTGGAAATCAGTAGTCTCAGTCTTGCCGGTAACAGCATTTACAAAGCCCTCAAGGAAGGTTGCAAAACCAAACGCACCAGAGTCAACAACGCCATTCTCTTTAAGAACAGGAAGAAGCTCAGGAGTGCGAGCAACAGACTCATATGCCTCAACAACCAGAGCATCTAAGACCTCAACTGGAGTGAGCTGAGACTTCTCAAGGGAGTCTGCCTTAGCAGAAACGTCTTTAAGGACGGTAAGAATAGTGCCCTCAACAGGCTTTCTAACAGCCTTAAAAGCAACCTCTTTACCGCGACGGAATGCGTGAGCAATATCCTTTGGAGTTACTGCCTCAGGATTTTTAACGTCACACAGACCCTCGGCAATACCACGAAGAATCTGAGACGTAATAACACCAGAGTTACCACGAGCTCCCATCAAAGAACCGTGAGTGATTGCCTTTGCAATATCCTGCATGCTTGCATCTTGAGGAAGATCTTGAACCTCACGAACAACGGTGCCCAAGGTAAGGGACATGTTAGTGCCAGTGTCTCCATCTGGTACAGGGAAAACGTTGAGCTTGTTGATCTCTTCTGCTTTGTCTGCAACGGCAAGGGCTGCTACAGGGAAGCATGTACGAATGACATTTGAAATCACGTTAGACCTCAGTTCCTACTCATTTGAAGCAAAAAGCTTAGCGAGAATTACGCATGGCCTCGATATGTACAGTTACATCAACACATGAAAGCTCTGCAATTTGCTTAAGCAAAAACTTTACTGAGCTCTCAAGATTGTCGACAACAGACGCCATGTTAACGCCCTGCTCAACAACAATGTGAAGGTCAACCTGAACTCCCTTAGGAGTTGGGGTCACATCAATACCCTTACGAAGTCGGTACGTTGGAAGAAGACGAGCAACACCTGCTGCCTCATCAATCTCTGCCATGCCAACAACGCCATAACATTCCATAGCTGCATAGCCCGCCAGGTCAGCAAGGCAATCATTAGAAACTCTTAGTGTTCCGGGAACAGCGGTAGTCATTACATAACTCCTCTCGCAAGAACCAGGGTTAGTCATTGTTATTTAGTATACCGCAGAGCACATTTATTATTAAAGCGGCTTATATATACAAGTTGATAACCTTGCAATTGACAAATCTTTTTCTTGTTATTTAATCTTGGTGTAATAAATGAAAAACATTCAAAAGCTGTCTAAAAACTATCTATTTGTGAATGTTATATTCATGCTTTGACAACACAATATATTGTGCTATATTTATTCGGCTATTTGGAAATTTTAGGCGCAGAGGGCGCCTATCCTATGGAGGTCTTACTCATGTCGAAGGTCTGTGATTTCTGCGGTAAGCACGCCGTTGCCGGTCGCTCCATCTCCCACTCTCACCGTACTGTGGCCCGCACCTTTAAGCCAAACATCCAGCGTGTTACTGTCGTTGTCGATGGCCAGCGCAAGAAGATGAATGTTTGCTCCCGTTGCCTCAAGTCCGGCAAGATTGCTCGCAACTAAGCAACTCAGCTCGTCTTACCTCAAATTTAAAAAGGTCGCTTCGGCGACCTTTTTTCTTAGCTCACTTATCTGTCGATAACCCCAAACATAGCCTGCTAGGGCATATCGTCACATGTTGGGGCTTTGTAGCTCAAACGCAGCCCCAACACAATTCATCAAACGACTTAGTTCCAAAGCTGTACCAAAAGACAGCCCTTCTCGCACCTTACCCAGGCATTGTCTGATTCAACAATATTTGAAATACCGTCGTCTCCCAGCAAGGTAAACTTCTGATGATCAAGATTCCACTTCATGCCTGACTCAGAAACCTCGCACTCCTCTGACAAAGCTACAAGAGAAATCTTTTTACCTGCATTAGTTGCGCTCAGCTGCCAAGAATCCACCTGGCCAGCAACTAAAAAGCGCATCTCAAAGTCATTCTCAATAACTCTAACGTTTGCTTTGCCCATCTTTGCCCACGTGGCGAGAAGACCAAGCACTACAAGCTGGTGATCAAGGTGTCCACCAGATGTGGAGACAACCGTAAGAGAGAGCTTGCTATTTCTACGAATTGCCTCATATTCAGCTGATTTCAATGCTAGCGCCAGGTCAGTGTCGTACTTGTCCGCATTAAACTTCATGCAAGGTATCTGCTGCTCTTTGAGCCAGGCCAGAGTTTCTGGTGTAGCCGAGTCAAAGTCTCCAAGCGCAAGTTGTGGAATCACGCCGGCAGCGTGACAGGCGTCTGCGCCATGGTCAACCGCTATCAGGTAGTCAGCGCTTTGGGCGCAGGTAGACAGCGTCGTGTGCGAAACCGCCTCTGGGGATCCGCCCACAACAAGGACCTCAAGGGGTTTCTCGCCAGAAGGAGCAGCAGCTAGTGGGCGCTCGTAGTCACGAAGACGCAGAAGCGACAGCTCGCCGTAGGTGTGGGCAAAGATGTTTGAGTGCTCGCGCATAAAGACGGGGTCTCGGCCATCGTGGTCGTTGTAGAGCGCCACCACAGGGAAGCCTGCATTTTGAGCCGTCTGAGCGCCAAACGGAGCATCCTCAAAGACCCAGGTAGTTGCTTTATCGGTGCCAAGGCGACGGAGAGCCTCAAGGTACACATCGGGCTCAACCTTGTCCACTCCCCCTACATCTTCCGTAGAAACTACCGTTTTAAAGAGGTGCTCAATACCTTGAGCTGCAAGGGCCGCGCGCACTTCTCGCACGGGAGTTGATGATGCAACAGCCATGGGAATACCCGCATCGTAAAGCTCCTGCAAGAACTCTTTTGCACCAGAAATAATGGAGACGTGATGCTGATATTGCTCTGTTACATACGCACAAAACTCTTCATACAAAGCTTCTGCAGTGACAGGCAAATCTAGATAATCAACGCAAATTTTGCAGCCATCCATAAGCGAAACAGCCTCAACGCGCTCAAAAAATTCTGAGTCAACGGTCTTGCCGTATTTAGGAAGAACAGCGCCAAACACATTGCGCCAAACGCGCATTGAATCAACAAGGGTTCCATCGCAATCAAAAATTGCACCGGTTACCTGCATAATGCCTCCGTAAACAAACTTATTAGTTGCAATCGTGAAATATCTACTCTAAGTAGGGTAAAGTATCTCACGTTTATAAATTGTTTTCATGGAGGAAGCATGGCACGTTATAGCTATCACTGCACACACTGCGACAATACCTTTGAAATTGAACGCCCTATGAGCCTGAAGATTGAAGCTCCTCAGTGCCCAAAATGTGGACATGAGACCGAGCGCGTGTACAACACCTCAACCATCGTCTTTAAGGGCACCGGTTTTTACAACACCGATAGCAAAGGCAAGTAATCCTGCGCTTTGAGCCTGAAGTCGCTCTTTAAACGTCACGTATGAAGCTCTTGTTGGACAACACAACAAGAGCTTTTTATTTGCGTTTGAGCACCGCCATAAAGTGGGCATCACAATCGGCGGAAGCAAAAGCCGTCTGCAAAAATCCCTCTGGCGTAATGCACGTATCGAGAAACTCTTGCGCTTCTGGTGTTAAACGTGCACGCGCGGGACACTCAAAAAGGCTTTGCACCTCAAAATGAGAGCCCTCTGAGCTTGCAAGAAAATCATCTACAACCTGCTGATTCTCTGAATTTGAGAGTGAGCACGTTGCATAGACTAAAAAGCCGCCCACCTCTACACGACTACTGCAGCTTTGCAAAAGTTTGGTCTGTAAGACGGTAAGCTCTCCTCCGTCATACAGGCTTTCTGGTGACAGGTTCCATGCAATCTCTGGGTGACGACGAAGCGTACCCAAACCAGAGCATGGAGCATCAATAAACACCACGTCAAAGCTCTGATTAAGCTCCTCTGGAACCTCTGGTGATACAAACTGTGTGGCGTCAAACGTGAGTGAAGTGACCTGATCTGAAAGTCCGGCGATCTTCAACCTTCTTTTTGAAACGTGAGACTTTCCCTTTACAAGCTCAACAGCAGTAATGTGGGTATTCTCTTTATCAAGCACCTCAAATGCGTGAGAGAGCAACAAGGATTTGGTTCCTCTACCCTGTCCAACCTCAAGCATATCTTGGTCTACATACGATGTCGCGAGAAGTGCCACAAGTTGAGAAGCTAAATCTGCAGGGACTAGCTGGACTTTCTTCACATACGCATCAACGTTAAGTTGCGCGGGATTTTTTACCTCATATACATCTGGAAGAACTGTTTGCTGTAGCTCTAAAGAACTATTCTGCAATTGTTGTTCTGATACGTTTCTCTGTAAAACATACACAGGAGCTGGGTTCTTTAAATTAAGAATAAGCTTTTGAGCAGCAGATTCTCCAAGTGATTCAATAATCTCCAAGCAAATCCACTCAGGAATACCTGACGCCCAAGAAAGCTCTGAAGGTGTTTTTGGGTTCTTTGCACGCGTCAGCTGAGCTTCATCTTCAGAAATTTTTCTGAGCACCGCATTTGCAAGGCCAGAAGATCGCTTTGAGATAGACTTTACCAGCTCAACACCTTGGCTGATGGCGGCATCTCGTCTTGTCTCTAAATATAAAACCTCAAATACAGCTATACGAAGAGCGTCCTGTACCTTTGGTTCTAGGTGAATACCCGACTTAAGATGATTCTTTAGAGCCTCATCAAGCTTGCCTTTGGTAAGCGTTGCTCCCAGTGCAAGACGAGTAGCAAAAGCTTTATCTTGAGCAGAAAGCTCAGAAAAATCCTTTGACTCCCTTAAATAATCACGAATACGTAGATTGTTACGTCTGCACTCAAAGAATGCCTGATAGGCCACTCTTCGAGCAGGAGTTAAGGTGGCCATTATTGAAGCATCTGCCAGGTCATCTGGGACTTCTGAAGTCCTGCGGCAAATGATTTTGCATCCATAGAGCGCTTGCCATCTGGACGCACCTCAAGAAGCTCAAGAGTTCCTTCAGCACAGCCAAGGAACAACCTATGATCTTGAAGAGCAACCTGACCTTGGGCAACAGAGGCTTCACTTGGAGCTAGCTGAGCGGAGAGAACACGCAAAGATCTGCCACCAACCGAAGCGCGCGCAGGAGCTGTATCAGAAGAAGCTTGAACCCTCAACGCATTTACCTGGGCTGAATCTTCTGGAGCAAGCTTCATTTCTTGCTTAGTAACTTTAGGAGCAAACGTTACTTCTCGCTCATCCTGTACATGCCACTCAAGAGAGCCTTCCTTGAGCTCAGAAAGAGCCTCAGAAAGTGCGTCAGCACCCAAATGTGCTAGAGCGTCAGTGAGCTGCTCGGTATTTTTGGAGCCGACCTCACACGATGCTTGCTTGCACCAATCTCCTGCATCAAGCTCGTGCGCAATTTTCATGATAGAAACGCCAGCGACAACGTCACCAGCAAGGATCGCACGCTGAATTGGAGCGGCTCCTCGCCAGCGAGGCAGCAGCGACGCGTGAACATTCAGAGCACCGTAAGGAGCAAGAGAGATTACCTCATCTGGCAAAATACAGCCAAAAGCAACCACACAGAGCGCTTCTGGTTGTATCTCTTGCATTGCAGAGATTACTTCTGGAGTCATGCGGTTTGCCTCAAGAACGGGCAATCCAAGCTCTTGTGCGCATTCTTTTACGGGAGACGGCTCAAGTGTTTTACCACGACCGCGAACGGCATCTGGCCTTGTAATGACCAGAGCAACCTGGTGGTCATGGGCAAGTTTTTTGAGCGATGGAACAGCAAAATCTGGAGTTCCCATAAAGACTACGCGCATGCCAACTCCTAATAGTCTGTCTGACCAGGACGAGCGCCAGAAGCCAGTGCCTCTTTGTACTCCTGCAGTGTCTCCATACGAGCACCTGGTCCCAGGTGGTCAGGCATGGTTACGCCATTAATGTGGTCAATCTCATGCTGCAGACAAACGGCGAGAAGGTCTCCTTCTGCTTCATAGCGCATAAGATCGCCATCGAGGTTATATGCGTGAACGACAACGTGGCTTGGGCGTGTAACAGGAACGGTAATGCCTGGGAACGAAAGGCAGCCCTCTTCATATACACGAGGCTCACCATCTGCAACTTTAATCTCTGGATTAATGAGCACAAAAGGGTTCTCTTGGCCATTAGGGTAGTCAACATCAATGACTACCATGCGTTTCATATAGCCAACCTGAGGTCCAGCAAGACCAACGCCGTCGGTGGCATACATAACCTTGAGCATATGCTCGGCCATCTTGCGAACATCGTCGTTAATATCGTCAATCTCTTCGCACTCTTGGCTCAGACGAGGGTCTGGCCAAAGTACCATATCATCAGCTTCAGAACTCATAACTATCCTTACATCATGTCGTAAGCATCAACATCTAATGTCATGTTGATACCCACTCTTTTATCAAGTGAAGCAGCACACTCAGAAAGAATTTCTCCCACCTGAGCATCCACGGGAGCCTTTACCAAAATATGCCTGCGATACTTATCTTTTACCTTAGCTTTTACACAATCAGCAGGACCCAAAATCTCCCATCCTGTTTGCGCGTCTAACTTTGTATGCAGTGCCTCTGCCATCTGATCCGCTACGCGACGAACTTCTTTTTCTGAAACTCCCCAGAAAAGCACATTAGACAAGCGCGAGAAGGGCGGATAAGCCCCCTCTCTTCTCTCTTTAAGTTCTGCATCAAGAAACGGGCGTCTGTCATGTGTAACTACAGAAGCAATAGCAGGATGTGTTGACCAGTACGACTGAATGATGACCTTACCTGGCTTTTCTCCCCTGCCCGCACGACCAGCAACCTGCTCTAGCAAGTCAAATGTTCTCTCTGCCGCCCTAAAATCTGGCAACTTAAGCATGGTATCGGCATTGATAACGCCAACCAAAGTGACATCAGGGAAATCCAGGCCCTTTGCAATCATCTGCGTACCAATGAGCACCGCTCCAGGGGTTGCATCAAAAAGCTCAAGAAGACGCTGATGTTCGCCCTTTTTGGCCGTAGTATCGGCGTCCATACGAATAATTGGCGCATCGCTGCCAAGCAGAAGCTTGAGCTCATCTTCTACACGCTGTGTTCCCACACCATATGCACCCATATAACGGCTGCCGCAGTTTGGACATTTGCTGGAAGGGTTAGGATACGCATGCTGAGACCACTGTCTGCCGCAACTGTGACAAACCAGAGAATGCGTGCGCTCATGATACGTGAGAGACGTCGAGCAGTGCGGACACTCGGGCACACAGCCACACTCACGACACATCAAAAAGTTTGCGAATCCTCGACGATTAAGGAGTAGAACGCTTTTCTCGCCACGTTCTGTTGTCTCCTGCAAAGCCTCAGCAAGAGCTGCCGAGAAGACCGATCTGCCTCCGTTTTTGAACTGGGAAGCCATATCAACTACCTGGACCTGCGGAAGAACCGCCACGCCAGGCCTCTCGGTCATGGCAACGCGAGTCCAGTTAGTGCCACGCCAACTTCCTTGAGCCGTTCGATATAAGCTCTCAAGCGAAGGTGTTGCAGAACCAAGCACCAGCGCAGCACCGCGAAGACGCGCCATCTGAGCAGCAACTTCTCTCGCGTGATAGCGTGGGAGCGAATCTTGCTTATATGAAGCCTCGTGTTCCTCGTCGATGATGTACAGTCCAGGGTTTTGGATGGGCGCAAACAGAGCAGATCGTGCACCTACTACCACGCGCGCCCTACCCTGCCTGATTAAATCCCACTGGTCAAAACGCTCACCAAGTGAAAGCTTTGAGTGAAGAACGGCCACCTGCTCACCAAAACGTGAACGGAATCGGCCTACTGTTTGCGCGGTAAGAGAAATCTCTGGGACAAGCACCACAGCACCCTTGCCAGCCGCTAAGGTCTTTTCAATAGCGGAGAGATACACCTCGGTTTTACCTGAGCCCGTTACACCATCAATAAGCACAATATCGCCCTGAGCAGCAGTTTGTGCAGTCTCGATTGCTGCAAGAGCAGACTCTTGCCCCTCAGTAAGTTGCTGAGGACGAGGTGCTACGCCACTTGAAAGCGTGGTTCCCAGACCCTCCTGGCTTCCACGAATTTGTCGCTGTGCGCGCACCTCAACGACGCCTTTTTTCTGCAGTGCAGTTACTACACTGCGAGCTCCTGGGATTGTGGCCGAGAGCTCGGATAACCTCATGGCGCCTTGCGCCAGAGCCTCAAGCACCGATCGCTGCTTGCTTGCATTTGCCGCAGGCGTAAAGTCAGCCGCCTTTTCTGTCAGCTCAACCCATCGCTCATCAACAGGACCGGACTTCTCACACACAAGCTGCCAAGGAGATTCTGCGTCTTTTCTGGTGACTTTAACCTTTTGGCCAGGCGCTAAGAACGGATGCAATGCATCTGCGTAACTACAGGCATATTCTTTGCTCATCCATTCTGCTACCTGTGCAGACTGCTCATCAAACGCTGAATCTGCTAGAACTTGTGTTATTGGAAGGACGCGCGAAACATCTAAACCTGAAGACACACGGTCTGAGACACCCACAACGTAGCCAACAACCTGCCTGTGAGAAAACGGTACCAAGACCGTTGTTCCCACAACCGCAATCTCTTCCAAAGATTCTGGAATGGCGTAATCAAACGTGCCAGAAAGAGCACGAGTTGGTATGTCTAAAACAACATGTGCAAAAGGCACGTTCTTGCCTCCTTAAAGCCATGGTTGATGGTTTACATCAAATGTGTAACGAGCAACGTGCGGCTGACCAGCTTCTTCAACCTCAACACAAACAAATGCGCACTCAACCTTAGTAAATCCGTGCTGCATCAAGACGTAGGCATAGAAGTTTGCTTGCATCTGATGATGCTCATAAATCTGAGTTGCACTAAGGCCTTTATCGCCTGTTTTATAGTCAACTACCAGCGCATCTTTGCTTCCCTTATTATAAGCGAGAAGATCGATGGCTCCTTCTACATAGTTCCCATATTTAGAATCAACCTGTAGCGTAAAGGGAGACTCCGCAATAACTACATCATGAGCTAATGCTGCTTGTCTAATTGCAGAGTTACTCCACAATTCAAGTGCTTGTTTGACTCGTGATATCGCGCGCTGAGGAACGCTGTTCTTCAAGCACAATCTATCAATAGTTTTCTCATCAACCTTAGACTGAGTCTCAACCATAATCTGAGCAAGCTCGTGGAAGGCTGAGCCGAGGCTTGTTGGATCTACTCCATCGTCAGCTAATGTGCCAGGCAACACAACGGAAGTCTCAGCCGCTGGTTGAGGGTTATCTGTATCATATTCCAGGCTTTGTGCCTGACACCCTTCCTCAAGCGCCTTGTTATTCTCGCCCTTAAAGTTCTCTGCCATTTGTTGGTGAGCAGAAGAATAACTAAAGAAGCCTTTTCGCTGGTCATAAGTAGTTTCTGAGGTAACACTTAGTCTTACCTTCTCATAGAGGTCAAACGTTTCAACAGCCTGAGAGTTTTCCTCTTCACTTGGGTTGCAATCAGAAGGTTCAACCAACTCTAAACCTTCAACCTGAATTGGCTCATCCTTCTTGCCAGAACCCTGAACCACACGCATACAACCAGCAAGATTTCCACCATATTCAAACTGATGCTCACCAGCAGAAAGTGGAGGCTCTTCAAACAAGGCATTTGTAATTTTGCGCGTATAACGAGGACTAATTCCCTCTTTAGTAAGGTCGATGGTTGAAGTAAGAATGACTGCTTCACGAGCTCGCGTCAAAGCAACATACAGACGGCGGTTCTGCTCCTGCTCTTCAAACTCATTCTCTTGAGTTTCCAGGAACATTCTCCACTCAAGAAGACTCTTACACTCATCAAGGCTTGTAGGGACCTCATGACAGCCATCATACAATTCATGAAGTTTTTTAGAACTGCTTGAGAATGCAATCTGATACGAATCGTCTTTTCTAACATGCAAAAATGGTTCACTACCAGCGCCTGCCTTAGGACCAGAAACAGCTCCTACAACAGCAACAACAGGAAATTCCAATCCCTTAGAAGCATGAATAGTCATAAAGGTAACCGCATTTTGAGTGCTGCAGTGAAGCACCTTTGGTGACTCTTTAGCTGTATCACACCATTGACTAAACGCTTTTGCGACTGAAGCTACGCCAATGCTCAGCTCCTTTTGCAAGCTATCAATTTGTTCAAGAGCTGCAAAGATATTTGCAATCTTTGACTGCCCCTCATTTCCCATCTTTTGAAGGCGAGAAATCCATCCAGCATCAAGAACTACCTTTTTAATAACGTCTGAAACTCTCTTGTTTGAAAGAGAGCTACGAGCGTTACTCAACACCTCTAAAGCATTTTTGAGCTTTGGACTTACCTCAAAAGGTGGATTGAATGCATCATTTACCACTGACTCTGCAATATCTCTATTGGTAATCCTCTGACCATTTTCTCCAAAATTAGTGCCCAAGAGAAGCAGGTCAGATGCATCAAGACTAAAAATCTCACTCGAGAGTACAGGAAACAGTCCCTCGTATGAATCGTACATATTTGCGAGTGCTTGTAAAAGACTACCAATCAGCTGAACCTCAGGCTGCTCACCAAACGTTGAAGCTCCAGAGACCACGCTTTCAATTCCAAAGGTACGAAGTGCCTCAATATAGGGCTGTGCCTTTTTAACTGATTTCATCAAAATTGCAACATCTTTTGCTTGGATCTTCTCATCCTGCATAAGCGTGTTGATTCTATCTGCAAGTTGATACGCAACAAGCTGGCTTCTTGTAACGTCATCGCCTGGCTTAGAATTTCCTGACTTTTCAAATTTTGTGACTTCAAAATATACGCGTGGCGAATGAGCAATGAACGGAGTTGCAGGTTCTTCTCGCCCAGCAGACAGATCCATAAAGTTAGGAATCATGCCGTCAGCGCTGCAAACCTTTGCAACAAATCGCAAAATTTCGTTGTGACTGCGGAAATTATCTACAAGACGGGGTTGCAAATCTTCTGAAACCTCTGCTTGACGTCTAAAGAACACATCAACATCAGCACCGCGGAATCGATAGATTGACTGCTGCGCATCACCAACTGTTGTGAGATATTGAGCATCTTTACCTGAGAGACTCTTAATCATCTGCACCTGTTGCTGGTCCGTATCTTGGAACTCATCAACCATTACGAGCTTGAATTTATCCGTGTAAACAGCTGCAATCTCTGGATGCTCTTCGAATACCTTTGCCGTTAGATGCAAAAGGTCATCGTTATCAAGGCCGCCAACAGCAAGTTTCTTCTGTTTAAAGAGCTTGTAGACCTGCTCTGTAACATCTTTTAGACTCTGACCCTCAGACATGTCCTGAATAAGTCCAAATAAAGCGCTACAAACCTTAAGCCGGTATACAGCTTCATCTTTTACATTTTTTATTTCTTTTGAAGAACGGATGGCCTTAACGGCTTTTCCCAGAGCCTCCCAAAACGCCTGGTCAAAATCAGTGAGCGAGAGAACCAAGTGTTGCTGCAATTTACTTGAAAGCTCAGATTGAACATTTTGTAGCTGTTCTGCTTCATCTGGTTTTGTGGCAGCAATTGCGGCCTTTAGCGCCTCAAGTGCACCGCAGAGACTCTCAAGCTCTGCTTTTAGAACTTCCAGGTCAGAGCTATCCCCTACAAACGAAATAGCATCCATTCCTACAGGAGATGACTGAGCATATGAAATCAGCGTTTCAATACGAGACTTCAGTGCATCTCTGTTCCCTGCATAGGTTGAGAGAAACTCAGCATAGCTTTCATCTTGAGAAAGTTCTCTGAGTACTTCTTCAATAGATATATTGACCAGCTGATTTCTAGTCATGTCGTCAATGATTTCAAACTCAGGATCAAGACCCAAATCAAGTGCATGAATCTTTAAGATTCTGCTGCACATACCGTGGATAGTACTAATCCACGCATCATCAACCTGCAACGCAGCGCTATGAAGACCTTCTTTTTCTAGAGCTTCTCTAACGCGCTCTTTAATTTCTGTAGCTGCGGCATTGGTAAACGTAATAATCAATGCCTGGTCAAGGCTGTTTAGATACGGCTTTCCCTCGGCTCCCGAGCCATCTTTTAAGGCCCACACAATTCTCTGTGTAAGCGTAAAAGTTTTTCCTGAACCAGCACCTGCTGCAACAAAAAGAGGCTTATCAAGCGTCTTGATGGTCTTTTCTTGACCAGGCGTATAACGTGTATCAGCCATAGTAGCTTACCTCCTCTTGTCACACAGTTTTACTGGACAATACTTACATGCATCCTTATCGCAAGGATTGGCTCGAACATCTCCAGAAAGCATGGCTTGAACCTTCTGAGCAATTAAACTCTCCCAAGCGTCCAAGTAGTCTGCAAACTCCGCTGAGTTTTGAGACACAACCATAACCGCCTGGTCCCTGAGCTTTTTATCTTCCGGATTCATGTTCCAAATATGCTCTGTTGCCGCTTCTGTTGCCATGCCTGCAAGAGCAAATGAAGGCTTATCTTTTTGCTCTTTGGTGCCCAGATAAATTGCAGCAACTGGCTCAAGCTTATACTTGGTAAGCTGTTTTCTCATAATCTGAGCATATATTGCAGACTGTACATGCCTTGGCAGAATCTCTTTTGAAAGCTCACTATCCAGACTTAACTTTGCTGAATAAGCCTTCAGATCTTTTGTGGCCTTGTGTTTATAGTCAATAATAAGTGCCTGACCATGAGCGTTTACATCTACGCGGTCAATCGAGCCTGTAAATTGAGCTCCTGCATACTCAACAACGTTTTCTTCTCTACCAAAACGAAGCTCAAAAAACCTGGGCTGATAGCCAATAAAGTGCGAAGCTTCAAACTCGAGAAGATTCTTGAGATTTTCTCGTATATTCTCAACCTGTTTTCTTTCTTGAATGCTATGCGGAATAAGCTCATTTGAAGATGCCCGGTTAATGTTGTTGAATTGCTCATCCCAGACCTGGGCAAAACAGCTGTCTAACACTTGTTTTGCATGCTCTAAGTTATCAGATGTAATTCTTGAGCCAGGAATATCTTGTAAAAGCGCAGATTCAACCGCTAAATCAACATCAGCCACATCACAACCAAGTGCTTCAGCTAAAAGTGTTGCGTGCGTTAACTCCAAAACACGATGGATAAAGGTACCTATCTGCATTGGAGCAAACTCAGTGTCTACCTGGGAAATTTTGATGCGACGTTGCGTGAACCATTTGTAGGGACACTCAAGATACGTCTCAATCTGAGAAGCGGAAAGAAGCGGTAGCCCTTCTCGCGAGACCTCTATAAGACCCTGTAATTCCTGCTCAAGAGTCTCCCTAGTCAAATGACGTGGGAGTACCACGATATTTTTTAGTTTAGGGTCAATCTCACCAGACTCGATTGTTGGGAGTTCTGTAACACGTTCTGGGTCAGTAGCTTGAGGCAACAGGTTTACCAACACCTCTTCTTCTCCGCGTGCAACCCCTGTCTTCTTTTCATAGTCTTTTGGATAGCATGCTTTAACCTCACTGAGAGCTACTGCGTTAAAGACATCTTTTTGCTCAACCTTCTCAAACGCAACGCTGGTAGAAGCAGTTGTAAGCGCCGTATAAAAATCTCTTTGATACCGTGCAAACTCTGACACCTTAGGCATTTTGCTCGCATGGCGAACAAACTCTTGAAGCGCACCATCTGATGCTTTGACGCCAAAATTCAACGTATCCATGCCCTGGAAAATGACGGCATCAAAAGAATGTGGCTCAAAAGAATGAGCTTGGCTTACAGGAGCAATTAGCACCTGAATATCAGATTGGATACCATTAGAAACAGGCATCATGACCGTCTGGTCTTTGCAGAGCTCAATAAAAGATTTGAGTGTCTGAGGAGTGAGCTTTAATCCTGCCTCATGCAACTCCTGTGCAGAAGAAACAATCTTGTTCATTACCTTAAGCGACTCTTGGTTTTGAAGAGATCGAAGCGTCAACTCTTTAGACTGAGCAGCCTCTGACTGCTCATCAGGTGTTTCTGCAGAAAGGTATTCAATAATACGCTGAGCAGCAGAGCCAATTCTGCCAAGCTCAAGGCTCTTGATGGTCTCTGCACACAAACGCGAGCTCATAGCTGCTTTAGAAAGCGTTTCAAGCACTCTAGTGGCATACAGCGTTCTATTACCGCGCCAACTCTTATCCAGCATCCACGCGCGCTCAACACTTATGCCTGAAATAGGTGAAATCAGATAGTCCGTAAGCGTACGTGGTGGCCACCACGACATATCCCCCATCTGATGGTCAGATGCCTGGTAGTCAATGTTTTTCTCGAGCTCTGAGCGTTCACTGAGCATGACGTACGCATCAATCAAGCTAGCAAACGCGCTGCCTGCAAGTGAATCTTGAATGCGTACTGAGCGATTATAGTGAGCAGCAATCCCCTTTGCTGCAAGCTTTTGCGAGAGCGCGCCCCAAACCCTTTGTGAATCTGAGGTGTACACCACAAAGCTTTTACATCCAGACTCTACACGCTGAGAGATATACCTGCTTATAGACTCTGCCTCGGCATGCTGACCCAGCGGCGACAAAAACGTTACCGCACCGCTTGGCGTAACCTCATTGCCCTCCGTGGCCCTAAACACCCTGGCGAGAAGATCGGTGAGCTCCTGACTTTTTGCGGCTGGCGCAAGCCCCGCATCCACACGACAATTGCATCCCGGGCCGCCCAACAACTCCAGCTGCTGCTCTGCTGCATAACCTGCAGGTCCTTCGGGCACGTAAAGAGAAAACACCACGTCCCGCTTCTGCGATAGCCTGCGTACAAACCGAAGACGCGCCTCCGAAAGATCTTCAACTCGCGAGAAAACCAGCGCAGGTCCTTGCGCTGGGATAGACTGCAGCAGGTAATCCAGACACTGGCACCTCTCAACGTACGACTTTTCTTCAAGTAGCATCTTGTAGTGCTCTAGCACCTTACAAGCACTCATCTGACCAGCAGAAAGTTGACCGGAGGTCATAATCTGATCAAGGTCAGTTAGATACTCTGGAGCAAGCTTAGACAGAAGCTCCACGGTACCCTTGCTCGTAGTTAAAGTGCCTAGCTCATCAGCAGACATTCCATCCAAAATCTGCTGGAAAAATACCTTGCGAAGCGTATTTGAAAGCAGACGATCAGAGCTTCCATACAGCTTCCATTTATCGCGCATCCACTCATCAAAAGTTAAAACATTCACGCCAACAGAGAGCTCTTGGATGGCTCCAAGCTGTCTCTTAACTAACAACACAGTATCGGAAGAAGGCACTATAAGCTGGGCAGACCCCCACCTCTCAAGTGAAGCCCTTAGCTGCTCTTGAATAGAGATTGATAAGAAAGCACCCGTTTGTTGTTTGTACAGAAGCAAGCTCATACGTCACCTCTCCGATTTTTCTTACTTCTAAAGTTACCACGCACACCGGACATAAATTAGAATCAAACTAAACAACAACTAAAAATCCCTCATCAAAAGGATTTTCATGATTATTTTGCTTCCTCCATCGTCAGGAAAAACTGCGCCCACCTCGGGTCCTTCTCTTGATCTCTCATCACTTTTGTTTGGTTCTGAACTCATCAGCTGTCGAGAAGAACTCATCAAGGACTTACACCAGGTATGTTCTCACGCAAACGCAGCTCAGGTGCTTAAAATTGGTCCTAATACCGTCGGTGACATTGCCGACAACCTAGACGTCTATGAAGCACCAACCACAACCGCGCTCAGTCTCTATACTGGCGTACTTTTTGAGGCTGCAAAATTCAACCAAACACTTGAAAACGCCACGTTAGAAAACACGCAGAAAACGGTCACATTACCAGCAGATATCCTCAACTCAGAAATCATGATTTTCTCTGGCCTTTGGGGTGTTGTGAGACCGCATGATCTTCTTCCCAACTATAGACTGTCTGCCTCAATCAAGCTGCCCACCGCTGGTACCGTTGCAACTTACTGGAAAAAGCAGCTCAATCCCCTGTTAAACGCCTCTCTAAAAGATCAAATAGTTGTGGATTGCCGCTCGGGAGAATACAGAAAGATGTGGACGCCTTCGGCAAAGCACCCTTGTGAGCTGTTGCAAGTTGTTGTTCAGCGAGAAGATCCTGGTACGGGAAAGCGCAGTGTTGTATCGCATAACGCAAAACATATGCGTGGTGTACTTGCAGGCGCCCTCTTTGAGCAACGCGCAAACGGAAAGCTCTCTGAAGAGGTCAGCGTGTCTCAAATTGTAGAAATCGCAAGCAATCTTCCAAGCGTTATTGACGTTGAAGTAAGCACGGCAAAAGCTTCTGGAGAAGCAACGCTCACGCTTGTTACTGGTCAAAACTAATAGGCTTAAGCGTTCTTAGCGCTAGTCTTTTGAGCTTGTTTGACCTGCCTCATCAGCCACTGAAATGCCATAACTACAACAATTGTGACTGCAAAGACAAAGATGCCTCGTACAAAAGCATTCCCAAGCAAGCTGTATGGGAATCGACCAAGTCTTAGTCCCAAGAAATTAATAACAGGAATCTGGAACAGATAGACTCCTAAAACACCAGCAGATACCGTGCTGATGCCCTTCTTGACAGCATCAGAAAACTCCTGCAACTTTGGCTCAAGGTTCAGCACAAACAGGAACAAAGATGCCGCTTGTACTACACAAAGGAAGTTTTTAATAGCAACTGGATAACTCTGATACGTCATTTCTGGAGTCAATGGGGTTCCAAAGTTGTTAGCAATAAGTCCCCAGCCAAACATAGCCGCAGACGAAAGTAAGAAAATTACAGCAAGTACTAAATTGTTTTTAGTAAATTTTGGAAGCTCATCGTAATACGTCTTAACGTAATATCCCAGCAGATAGTAGAAGAGGCCATCGCTGTTAAACGCAGCCCATCTAAACAGCTGATCAAAGTAAACACCACGAACACCAAGAAACTCAAGAAGAGGCAAACCAAAGCTCACAAAGAGCGTAAGTGCCATAACATAGAGCAGGGTTTCTTTCTTTTGAACTACCAAAGAAAGTACAGGCGTCAAAAGATACAGATACAAAATGGTATAGATGAACCAAAGAGTGCTGTTAACGTTATTGGTTAGAAAGCGCTTTACAAAATCAACAACACCAGCACTTGCGGCAACCTCTTCGGCACCCCAAAACTTTGTAGGAAAAAGCACGTACATCAGATACACCACTGCGCTGCCAAAAATAAGCGCCATCAGCGTCTTTCTTGCACGCTTCATAAAGAATGTCTTTGTGGAGTATTTGCTTCTATAGCCAAGCAGATTCATACCACTCAGCATAAAAAAGATAGGAACCGCGTAAATAAACGCAGCTTGCAAAGCTAAAGAGAAGGCCCACGTTTTAGTGTGCGCAAGAGAAAAAACGTTAAGCGAGGTATGCAGCATAACAACAGCAATACCTGCCAAAATGGTAAGAACATCTGCAAAAACAAAGCGCTTCTTGGTAGCAATTGCTTTTGAAGAAACTGTAGCTTTTTCCACGGGCTTCTCCCCAAATCAATCAATCTTCATCTATGCTTAGTATACGAAAAGTACCAGCAGGAAAGAGGCATCATGGCAAATGTCGTTGACTATCTACACTGGCGCGGCGATCTGACGTTTGAGAATGACCCTTTTAACAACGTCGATAACCTGATTCTCTCAATCCTTTCATATCTGGGATTTGGCGGCGTCGTGCCTTCTGAGCGTAGCGAGAAACGCGTTCAGCTTGGTGATGCCTGCGCCAAAATGCTGGAAAAGCTTAAAGATGACCCATCTCTTATCACGGGATTTTCTCGCGTTGATGGAACCTTCCTTGAGGCACTGGTCAACGCTCCCCGCTTTGCCAACATTGAGCTTGGTTGCTATGTAGACCGCATTAATGTCGAGAAAAACCTGCAGTTTGCAGCGTTTACCGCTTATCTTCCTACGGGGCAGATGTTTGTTTCTTTTAGAGGAACTGACGGCACGCTCGTTGGCTGGCGAGAAAACCTTAACCTTAGCTTCCAGGTTACGTCCGCTGATAAGTCGGCGGCACTATACCTTGAGAAACGTATTCGCGAACATCTTGCAGCAGGCAATAGCACTACCTGCGCAAATGTTATGGTTGGTGGCCACTCTAAGGGCGGCAACCTTGCGGCATATGCAGCAACAGTCTGTCCTGAAGAACTACTCGGCGCAATTGATCGCGTCTGGAGTAACGATGGACCTAATATGTGTCCAGAAATTCTTCCCACCACAGCCCACAAGGTGCTTGGAGATAAATACATCAGAATTTTGCCTGAGTTTAGTGTAGTTGGCATGATTTTTGATGATCCTGCTGTTCCAAAGCTCATCGTTAAAAGCTCCGAGACAGGTATGATGGCTCACGACGGTGTTTCATGGCAGGTCATGCGCGACACCTTTGAGTTTGTTGATGACTTCCAGCTTGAATGTAAAAAGATTAACGAGGCGTTTAGCAATTGGTATAAAGAACTCCCACTCTCTGATCGAGAGCACTTTACCAATGAGCTCTTTGACGCCCTCTCGGCAGGCGGAGCAGTCTATTTCAGCGACATTATTAGCTCGCCCGCAAACTTACAGCCTGTTGTTGCAGCGCTCACTAAAACAGAAAAGCAAACCAAAGAGATCTTCTTTGACCTCTTTAGTTCGCTTGTCAATGCATCCGCAACATCTTTAATTGAAAATATTACCGAGTCATCGCAGATCTCTCAGATTACCTCTGCTATCTCAGAAAGCTTTGCCAAACTGGATAAGGCCCAGAAAGAACTTACGAAAGGTTCTCCTTCTTCAGACCAGTAAGGCTAATCACAATTGAAGAGACAATTGAGATAACTATTGATCCCAGGATAGCGGTGCCTAAAGAATCAATAGCAACGCCCGCATGCAGCAAATTCCTAGAAATAAAACTTGAAAGCTCAAGCATAAAAGCATTAATAAAGAGCGAGAAAATACCTAGGGTCAGCACATTAATAGGCAATGAGAGTAGCTTAACAACAGGCTTAATGCCCGTATTGACTGCTGCGAGTACTAACGAGAACAGAATAGGACCTGCCCACGAGCCTCCCACAATAGTTAGACCTGGAATTAAGGTGCAGGCCACCAACGTAGCAACAGTAGTTACAAGCCATGTTGCAACAAATGTCATACTAACCTCTCTTTGAAAAAAGCCCGGCAAAGCCGGGCTTGACGTGCACTTTTATGTAAGTTAGAAACTTACTCGCCGAAGCCGCTGTCAACAAGAGCAACGAGAGCGTCAAGAGCTGCCTGCTCATCAGCGCCGTCACATGCAATCTCAATCTTGGTGCCAGTACCAAGGCCAGCAGCAAGAATCATCATGATGGACTTAGCGTTAACTGGTGCGGAGTCCTTGTCAACATTCTTGATGGTGACGTTGCTCTCAAACTTCTTTGCCTCAGAAACAAAGACGGATGCTGGACGAGCGTGAAGACCAGTTGCATTGATGATAGTAGTCTGCTTTGAAACCATAAGTGGACTCCCCTTCCGGAAACCAAAAATCTACTCGAGAGTTATTCTCGATTAATCGTTACTATCGTAACAAAACATAACGTATTATATCCAATCTTATTTCCAGAAAGAACCAAATTAGACTATGATTTGCTCAAAAACAGGGTAAAAATAAAAAGTCGGAACTCTTGTAGGAGGTTCACCATGGCTGAAAACGATATCCAAAACTCAAAACCTGAGGAATTGGACACGATAGATACTCAAGTAACCACTTCTAATGAGCAGAATGAGTCTGCAGACACACCTGAAGTCAGCAAGTCCCAGGACATTCAAAAGATTGCCAAAGACACTACTCAGGTTGTAGCAAAAGGCGTTAGCAGCGCGTTTGAGAGCGCTACAACCGCTGTTGCAGAAGGTTTCCAGGCTACCAAAGAAGTCCACAACGCTGCCAAAGAGACAAACTCTGCAAAGCAAGAGCTTAAGCAGATGCAAGAACACCTTGCTCAAGACAAACAAGATCTAGAACACAGAGACTACGTACAGAGCTCATTTGATCAAATCATTGCTGAGCAAGAGAAAATTTTTGCAGAGACCGCTCAGGTCATGAGTGATCAGTCTACGCAAGTGGATCTTCTCACGGTTAAGAAGAACCAGCTTATTCAGAAGCTTGAACAGCAAAAAGTTGACGACGAAGCAAAGATTAAGCCTTACAAAGAGGTTGCTGCCACAGCAAAAGGCAGGCTGGATGATATCTCAAAGACAATTTCCGAGGCGCAGCGTGGTGTTAAAAACGCCGAGGCTCAGCTTAAAGAAGTTACCGAGAAACGCGATGCTGCTGTAGCGTCTGCAAATAAAGCACTGGAAAACTCCCAGGCAAGACAGCTTTCTCTCAGAGAAGAACTTGCTGGTCTTAAGACAGACCCTGCTGCTAACCACGATGCAATTGTTCGTATTGAGGAAGACCTTAAATCAGAGCTTGCTCGTGCAGAGCAGGCCCAAAAGCAAGTTGAGGAACTACAGAACTCTTTCCAGTCTTCACTTGAGATGGCACAAACGCATTACTGGACCCAGGGCAAATCGTTGGAGTCCTCAGAGTCTTCTATTGATGCAGCTCGCAAAGATTATGAGCAGAAACAGCAGGAATACGACGCTGTGGTAGCTGAGGCTAATGCTCGTCAGAGGATTTTGAGCAAAGATATAGAGGATCTTGAAGAGAAAATTAAGACAGCCAAGGAGCTCTTTAACGAAGCAGCAGATAAACATGATGAAGCACAGTCAGTCATTGATGATGCTAAAGAAATTCATGCAACACCAGAAATTACTGAGCAGCTCAGAAAGTCTATTGACGAGCAAGTAATTAACATCAATACCAAGCAGCTCACCCTTAAAGAGCTTATTACTGGCGAGAAAATCCTTCGAGAGACAACTCGTGGTCAGCGCATTGGCTTCATCATTGTTGTTCTTGGCATGATAGCGATTCTTGCGTCTTTTGTATGGCTGATTTTTAACTGGTAATTTAGTCTTTGCCCAGACAAATCACCGTATGAAAAAAGTGCTCACAATATGATGTGACCCCCAAAAGTTAGACTTTTATAGCGTAGCAGTTTGATGTGACCCCCAAAAGTTAGACTTTTATAGCGTAGCAGTTTATATGGCTGCTACGCTATTTTTATGCAGCCAAGAGTCTAAGCCTGTATTGCACTGG